>JBKPSJ010000402.1:0-4389 GCA_046765875.1 Actinomycetota bacterium | reverse complement strand
GCACAGGCTCGACCACTGACGTCACGCGCGACACGCACCACCCAACCAACGCTTCGACGTCTGCACCTTCCACGACGAAGTCACCGCCCAGCCGGCTCCCTCGTTGTCAGAGGTTCCGCGGCGAACGCGTTCAGTGCCTCTCGGCCGGCGGGAGTCGCGATCAGCCGCTTACGCGGCCGATGCACCGTGACCTCGTGTCGCGCCGCTAGGCCAGCGTGGGGTCGCTCGAGGCTTCCGCGAGTCGCCTGGCGAGAGCTCGCAGCACCTTGCGTTCGACGGTCGGGTTCTCATCGAGCACGACGCGGAAATCCCTGCCCGTCAGGACGAACAAGTGCACGGGCGTCTCGGCGGTCACGGTAGCCGTGCGTGGCAGATCGCTGACCACGGCGATCTCGCCCACGAAGTCGCCGCCGTTCAGCGTCGTGAGAAGCCTGCCCTTGCGGGTGACCTGCACCTTCCCCTCGACGATCACGAAGAACTCGCGCCCCATCTGGCCCTCCTTGCACAAGACCTTGCCCGGCGGGACCTCGAGGTCGTCGCATACGCGCGCCAACTGGACGAGTTCCTTGCGGGACAGATCCTCGAAGAGAGGGGAGCCCTTGAGCGCCTGCACTTTGGTGTCCTGGCTGAACAGCCTCATGGCGTGATTATCTTCGGGCACGCTCCCTGACGCCAGCCGTGGTCAAGCCCGGTCTCACCGGCGCCCCGGCCGGCCACCCGGGGGTACACCGAACAGCTCAATTCGCGCGTTCGGGTTCGGCTGCCGGTACGCCCGAGGAAGACGAGCACATCGTGCACGCGGCGGTTCTCACAGGCCTCGTTGGGTGTCCGAATATCGAGTGCGGACTCGCGTTGGCGCAGCCTGGCGTACATCGTATGCAGGGTTGCGTCCAGGTGGATCGGATCCGGTGGGATGTTTAACTAACCAGGTGAACCCGCCTGAATCGGATGAGGCGTTGTCAAGGCGGCAGGAGGCCTTGCAGCCGAGGCTGCCGAGGTGCTCACCGCCCTTGACCTGGCCGCGATCCTCGCCGATACCGGCACCATGCTGCTGACCGGCAGCTACGTCTCGCAGCTGATGTGCTGGCCGGAGGTCGACGTCATGGTCCACATTGGCGCTCAGTTCACTCCCCACGATGTACTGCGGTTGCTCCAGCGCATCGTTGCTCGTCCGGGCGTGGTTGGTTTCGGCTACCGCGACGAACGGGGCCCACGGTCCCCGACCGGCACCACCCGCGACGAGCGTTACCACGTCCCGATCGCGGTTACCCACAACGACCGGTCCTGGCGCATCGACCTGACCCTGTGGCTCAACGACCCCCACTCGAACCTCGTGGCATGGCACGAGACCCTCCGTGACACCGTCACCGCCGACCAGCGCAGCGCCGTCCTCCGGATCAAGGACGTCTGGCACACGTTGCCCAGCTACCCGGACGAGGTCGGCGGACTCCAGATCTACGCCGCCGTGGTCGACGACGGAGTCCGCACCGATTCACAATTCGCCACCTGGCTGGTCGCCCATGGATACCCCGAGCGATGACGCCCCGCTGACGTGCCGTACTCGAACCCGCCACCAGGCCGTCGGATATCAGGTGGTCGCTGGCCGACGAGCTGCGACCGGCTTCCGAGAAGATCGGGCGGTCATGGCCTTCACAGCTGTCGGACGCGCAGTGCGCCGGTCAGCATCGGGAGGGTGAACTCACCGCGGGTGGTCTCCGGCCTGCTCGCAAGGAATGCGCGGATCCGGCCGAGCGTAGGTTCTCGTTCCTGATCTGGCATGACTAGCACTCCCGTGCGCGTCGCGAGTGTCGCGACGAGGGAGTCGGCGGTGCGACGCTGCCCGTGCGGAAACTCGGCCTGCTCCGTGGCGCCGAACTGGGCGGCCGAGCCCGAGTTGGGAAGATGCAAGCCCGCCGTCGCGGAGCGCCAGCTGCTGAACGTGTCACGCGGACCTATGGCGGCGCTGCCGGCGACTCGTTCGAGTGCGGCAACCCAGTCGACCCGGTTGTCCATGACGTTCCAGAGGCCGGCCAAGATGCCGCCGGGCCGTGAGGACCCTGGCGATCTCGGGTCCCGCGACGTCCATGTCGAACCAGTGCAGGGCGTTTCCGGCCAGCACCGCATCGACGGACGCGTCCGGCAGCGGTATCGCCTCCGCACTACCCGGCAGCGCGCGGACAGCCGGTAGCGCGCGGCGCAGTTCGGTCAGCATTGCCGGGTCGGGCTCCACAGCGATGACGTCGATGCCCAGTTCGACAAGCGTGCCGGTTAGCTTGCCGGTTCCTGCGCCGATGTCCAGCACACGCGGGCCGCGCGCAGGCTCCAGCGCCCAGCGCACCGCGGCCGGCGCGTAGTCCGGGCGGTGCTCGGCGTATGCGACCGCCGCAGCGCCGAAAGCCGAGGCCAGATGCGGCCGCGTTCCCTGTTCCATGTGGTTACCCAATCTGTGCAGACCGCCGGCAGTGATCTGGCGTACCGCCCGTTTCCACGCGCTTCCTTCAGCGCTAGCGCCTGTTACGAAGGTGGCCGGTGTGGACGGCTGGCCATGCCCGCGAGCCGAGTCGCGCGTGCCCGGTTGTGGGTTCGCTGGTCCTGTGGTGACTTCCTGCGGCACTATGCAGCGTCCCAACCCACACCAGTGTGCGGGAACCTTCGATCCCGCCGGCACGGGACGTGACCGACAGCCCAATGCTATGGACATCCGACCCGGGCCTGCTGCCGGATCAGCCACTTTCGTAACAGGTCTTAGTCGGTAGACGCCGCAATGTGCCACAGGACGCCACAGGGGTCGATGAGGTGGATCTCGCGTTTGCCCCACGGATAATCTTCGGGATCACGTATTCGTACGCCATCAAACTTCTCGCTCAAATTGAGACCGCTGAGCATCTCCCACCATGCGTCGAGGTCGTTGACCTCCAAATACATCATGAAGTTATCTCGGGCACCGGCCCATGCAACATTTTGCAAGAAGAAACGACACTGGTCTTTGCGAATGACCGACCATGCCTGAGCGGCTTACGCCGTGCTGCCACGTGGGCGGCGGTGTAGTGCCCAGTTGCGGGCGGGACCGGCCACCCTCGACGGCGCGCTGAGCCGGCTGGAGCAGCGCGGCTTGGTCGAGGCGCTATCCGCGGACGACCGCCGACGAACTCGACGTCCTGATCAGTTCGTGCCGGCCGGCAACGAGCCGTGGAACTCGGCGTTCATCGGCCGACGCAGCGCACGCAATGGTGTCGCCGGCGCACCTGGCTTCCTGGCGCCGCTGTTAGCGCTGCTGCAGAAATCTGTCGCCAAGGATCCACCGTCGCCTGCGCTGCTCACGCCGTACCCGCTTTGGGTGCTCGGATACGACCTCCCCTGGACCTATGCACTTTGGCGACTCAACCCGGATCAGCGACGGCGGCCGTAGCCGCAAGCAAGCATCGTGTGCCTGGTTGTGTCATCTGCGGTCATGAGCTCTTCTCCCCGCCGGTGACGCGACATAGACCTTTAGGGCCGTATCCGTCGTTGGTTCGACACAGACCCGGGATCGGTGCGAGGTGCTCAATGGAGACGTGCTTAGTGAAGTTGTCGGATCGCAGCACCGGTCTCGGTGTCGGAGGCGTCGGTTCGGATCAGGGCCACCGGTGCGCCGTTCAGGATAAGGAACCCGACTACTCCGGCTTGGCTCGGATCGATAGCTGATGTGTCGAGAAGCACGTGGCGAGATAGCCAACCGGGACGGCTGTATGCCGGCCTTCTGTTGGATATCCGTAGTCGCTGCCGGACGGTCGTGCCTGATCAGTACGGCTAGCTCAGCCCTAATCCTTCCGACACGACTTCGCAGAACAGGGTGAAGCCGCTCTCGGCGATCGGGTGAGGACCCCTGTCGACGACGATCTCGTTGCTGATGACGTTCCCATCGCCGTCGATGACTTGGTGGAGAACGAGGTAGCCCGCGTTGCGGACCAACACGCTGCCCTGCTCGGTGCGGATCAGCCTGGTCAGCCCGTTGACGGTGACGTCTTGCGAATGCGCACCTGCCGGGTCGCCCGAGACGATCACCGTGGAAAGCGGCCCCGCGGTGTGACTGATCACGGTGGCGCCGTTCTGCGGGTTCGTGTAGACCTCGTTGCCCTCGGCGACATTGCGGTAGTCGACCGGCTGGTTGGGTGCGAGGAACTCCGTAACCATGATGGATACCGAGACATCCACCGCCTGGCCGGTACCGCAGAAGTCGGGGTCGGTGCGTCATTCCACCGGACCAAAGCATCGCTAAGGTGTCTGCGTCGGTTTCGCTGTCTCCCACCGAAGCGACCGAGCGCCGTGACGCACTGGACACCTCTTGGCGACGGGCACTTCGAGTGGCACGTGGACGCATCGTGGGCCGAACAGCAGACTGATGTGACC
>JBKPSJ010000401.1:0-15103 GCA_046765875.1 Actinomycetota bacterium | reverse complement strand
CGCCTACGTGGAGCTCGCGCCAGAGCTGGAGCCGTACTTCGTCGCAAGTCATCACGACGACGCGCCGGGAATGCTGCAGACGTACAGTTTCCGCAGCCGGGTCGGCCTGACTCACTGGCTTTCGGGCTCGCCAGTCATCGTGGGTACCGTCGACGCGGTGGTTTGCGGTGTGCTGACCGCGGTCATCTGCCAGGCCGCTGGCGCCGGTGCCGCGCTGCGCACGACGGCCGGGGTCCTCGCCGCGCTCGCCGCCGCGGTCGTGCTCGGCGCCCTGGGCTACCTGAAAGTCCGCCGGGTCAGCCGTGAGTATCGCCCACTCTTCCCGAGCTGACCGCCGGCAATTGCCTGACCGAGTTGCGAGCCAGGCCGGTCCTCGTCGAGCGGTCGCGCGACGTCAGCGACAGGAGACCTGATCCAGTCGAGGAGGGCGGCTGCCAAGATCCCTCGGGCTCCCAGTCAATGCCCGTCTCCGTGCCGGCCCGATAGTGCGGCCGCCATGGCATGACCATCCGTGACTGAACACAATCGGCTGGCCGCTACTCAGTCCTTGGGGAAGATCTCGACACCGTCGCTCGTCGGGGTGGTCCCCACCGGGTGCTCCCTGGAAGCACATCCGGGCATGACTGGATCGGTCCTCGGCGCGAGAACTCAGAGTCCGGATCCGATCCTGATCGGTCCGAGAACCCTTTGTCAGCAACGGGTTTGGCCCACACTGCGGATTCACTCGGTCGTTGCAACGCCTCGCTGAGTCACACACCGACCGCACTCCGGATTGGCTTCGTCGGTCGCGGCGGCGGGGACCTGGCGCGGTCGCGGGTTGCTGTCTGGCGGACGCGCCAATCCCACGCGCCACCCTCGCCACGGGCAGTCCTCTTGTTGTACGGTGACCGCGGTTGGGAAGACAGCCGGCAGTCACTTTGACTGCAGTGCCATCGATGACCGTGAGGGACGGATCGATGACCGACCTCGATGACGCCCACACCCCAGCACCCGTCGACCTTCGGATCGGTGGGCAGGTGCTGACCGCTTTCGCGCACGCAAGGCGCGTGGGCCGACACGGCCGCCAGGTGCTGATCAGCCACGCCGGCAAGTTCGTCTGGGTGCCTGCCGAGCTTGTACACCCGCGTGCGAACGACGTAGACGACCGGCAGCCAGCCTAGTTGCCCTCTGCACCTATCCGGTGCAGAGGGCATTCGGCGAGGAACTGAGACGACGCATTTCGGCGCCGGTCGCTGCCGCCGACCGGATGTGGTCACGTCGACGGCAAGCCAAGCGCTCACTCGCTGTACAACGTAGAGGAGCGACGACATGGTCCGGCGACTCGAAGTCCGCATCACTGACGACCTGACCGGTACGGTGATACGGGCCGGGCAAGGCGAGACAGTCGCGTTCGGCCTCGATGGCAAGTCATATGAGATCGACCTGACCACGAAGAACGCGAGGCTGCTTCGCAAGGTCCTGCAGCCCTATATCGACGCGGGTCGACCAGTCACCGCCGTACGTCGTCGCCGACGCCCGCGACAGCTTCGAGGTACCGGTCAGGGCTGACGACATCCATGACATCACCAACCAAACCAGGGTGATCCTCGGCGTAGCCGTCACCGTCGTACGCGATCAGGTAATCGTCAGCGACCTGGTCGAGGACACCTTCGACTGGTACGCCCAAGACAGCACCGGCACCGTCTCGTACTTCGGCGAAGACACCAAGGAGCTGGACCACGGCCAGGTCATTACAACCGAGGGCTCGTGGGAGGCTGGCGTCGACCACGCTCAGGCCGGAATCTTCATTCCGGCCATGCCGACGGTCGGCCAGGTCTTCAAGCAGGAGGACGCGAAGAATGTCGCGGAGGACTGCACCAAGATCGTCGACCTGAGCGCCGACATCAAGACTCCCTATGTGACGTCCAATGAGGCGCTCAGGACCGGGGAGTTCTCGCTGCTCGAACCCGGTGTCCTCGACAACAAGTTGTATGTTCCCGGCATTGGCCTGGTGCGGGAGCAGACCGTCCAAGGCGGCAATGACGTCTTAGAGCTCGTTAGCGTCAAGACCCCTTGATCGGCGGCCGTCAGCCGAACTCCGCTATCTCGACGAGGAGGCATATAGCAAAGTCGTCGAGCCGCACCTAGTTATGCCGGCGGGTGCACGGTCAATGGATTGGTCGGCGAGCCAGGCTCATTGCGTGCGCATCCGGTCCAGGCCGTCGAGAACGATGTCGAGGCCGAACTCGAACTCGGTCTGGTCGTCGCACCAACCGAGGGTGGAGCCGGGGTCGTCGTGGGCGACCTCGCGGAGCATGCCGGCCAGGTTCGGTAGGTGGCCGGCCATCGCGTCCAGGGTCGCGGCGTCCGGGACCGACCCATCACCGGGATCGAACAGTTCCTGGCTGAACCCGAGCGCCCTGCTGCCCAGCGCGTGCAGCGCGTGGTGGACCAGGTCGTAGGAGAATCCTCCCTCGCGCATAAGGCCGACCAGTCCGTCGTGGTACTTCAGCACGGCCGGGCTGGTCGTGGTCCGGGTCTCGAACACCGCGGGCGCCCAGGGGTGCCGCAGGAACACCTCGCGCGCGGAAAGGATCCGCTGCCGGACCGATTTCTTCCAGTGCGCTCCCCGTGCGGGCAGGTCGATCCGGTCGACGACCTCGTTGATCTCGGTGGCGACGATGTCGACCACTCCGTCGAGGATGTCCTCCTTCTTGGCGACGTGGTAGTACAGCGACATCGCCTCGGCGCCGACTTCCTCGGCGAGCCGGCGCATCGTGACCGCCTGGATGCCATGCTCGTCGGCGATCCGCACTGCCGCACGCAGCACGCGCACACGGCTCAGCGGGACCCGCGCTACCGGTTCGGCCACCTGCGTCTCCACCCTTCCTCGCCCAGGATCTTACAACGTAAGGCTCGCTGTGTTATCTTACGGCGTACGACTTACAGCGTAAGAATCGGAGCAGACCCTATGAAGGCATACGTCCTGAGTTCGTACGGCACAGCGGAGCTGGCCGAGATAGCCCAACCCGTGCCCGCTGACGACGAGGTCCTGATCCGCGTACGCGCTACGTCGGTCAACCCGTACGACTGGCACCATCTGCGCGGCGAGCCGTACGTTGCACGGCTTATGCCGGGCACCCTCGGCTTACGCCGGCCCGGGCTGAGCATCCTCGGCTGCGACGTCGCCGGCCAGGTCGAGGCGACCGGTGCTGACGTGACCGGGTTCCAGCCCGGCGACGACGTGTACGCGCTCATCGAGCAGGGCGGTTTCGCGGAGTACGTATGTGTCAAGGCGGACCTGCTGGCGCGCAAGCCGGCGAACCTGTCCTACGAGCAGGCCGCAGCCGTACCGATGGCCGCGGTCACCGCGCTGCTCGGGCTGCGCGACGACGGCAGGATAGAGCCCGGTCAGCGGGTGATGGTCACCGGCGCGTCCGGCGGCGTCGGCACGTACGCGGTCCAGCTCGGGCGGACGTTCGGCGCCTCCGTCACCGCGCAGACCCGGTCGGCGAACGCCGACCTGGTTGGTTCGCTCGGCGCCGCCGAGGTGGTCACGGATCTGCCGGCCGACCGCCGGTACGACCTTGTGCTCGATATCGCGGGCACCCGCTCGCTGCTGACCTGGCGGCGAACGCTCGAGCCCAAGGGCACATACGTCGCGGTCGGCGGGCCACCCGGTCGCTGGCTGCAGCCGGCTGGGCATGTCATGGCGTCGATGGCGTTCGGGTCGCTGCTCTCACAGCGGGTTGCGATGACCGACACGGTGGCGTACGCCGCCAAGAAGCAGGCACTGGATACGCTGACCGGCCTCATCGAGTCCGGCGAGATCACACCTGTCGTCGGCCAGAGGTATTCCTTCGGCGACGCTCTCCAAGCACTGGCCGACCAGGAACACAGCCACCCCCGCGGCAAGCTCGTCGTGACCGTGTGATCGCCGCGACGGCGACGAGGATCCGCGTCATTGTTGGTCGGTGACGGCGAGCATTGTCAGGTTGGCCAGCTTCGCGGCCTGCCTGACCGGAGGCATCCGGGCGTGGGTGATCGCCCGCACGATCAGCGCCCCGGTCAGCCATTCGACCGGTACTCGCGGGTCGGCGTCGCCGCGCACCGGCTCGCCGCGCCGCCGGGCGCGGTCGAAGGCGGCGGCGGTCAGGTCGACCCGGTGCTGTAGGAACCGCCGGTAGATCGCGGCCGCCTCAGGGTCGCGGATGGCCTCGATCATGGCCAGCCTGATGACCGCGCCCCCCGCCGGGGTCGCGGTCAACCGCAGTGCGCTGCGATAGACCTGCTCGAGGTCGCCGCGCAGGGTCCCGGTGTCGGGGATTTCGACGGTGGATAACTCGCTGTTGAACAGCTGGTTCATCGCGTCGTGCGCGAGTTCGGTCTTGCTCGGCCAGCGGCGGTAGATGGTGGCCTTCCCGACCCCGGCCCGCGCGGCGATCTCGTCGACGGTCATTCGGTCGAGGCCGCGTTCCAGCAGCAGCTGAACCGCGCATTGTCGGATCCGCGGCTCTGCGTCGGGATCCCGCGGCCGGCCGCGGCGCACAGATTCCATGCTCACTTAACGACGCACAAGCCGCCGCGACACGCCAAACCGCTGTCAATATCCCGCGAGCTGGCTGCGCCGACGTACCGCCAGATCACCGTGCCGACCGGCGACTCGTCCCGCCTGGCCGACCTGGTCGAGGACGATATGTTCAGTGCCGCACGCATCGCGGCCGACCTAGCTCGGCTGTCGGGCCGCCTTCTTGGCCGCCGCCTCCGCGCGTTGTTCGACAAACCGTGTGGCCTGCACCTCGAGAGCATCGACAGCCGTCGCGAGCTGTTCACGCGCCTGTTCCCCGTCGCCGTCCATACCCTCGAGCTCGAAGACACCCCACTGACGCAGCAACGGTGTCACGACGTCGTCATGGTGGATGCGCAGGTCGTAGATTCCGGCCTTGGCCATCTGCACAGACTTGCGGGCGAACCCGGGGATGATGCTGCCGGGCATCTGGAAGCCGACAACCTCGTCGGCAATCGCGCGCATGGTCTGGCTGGGCGCGAGCTCGAGCGCGGCCGCGACGATGTTGCGATAGAAGATCATGTGCAGGTTCTCGTCCATGGCCACACGAGCGAGCAGCTTGTCCGCGATCGGTTCCTCGGTGAACCGTCCGGTGTTCCGATGTGAAACGCGCGTCGCGAGCTCCTGGAACGACACGTAGGCGCATGCGTTGAGCAGCGGCTTGTCGCCAGAGTCGTAACCGGTCTGCATGGTCTCCATGCGGGCCCGCTCGAGCTCGTCGGGATCGACCCCCCGCGTCACCAGCAGATAGTCGCGGATGCAGAAGGCGTGCCTGCCCTCCTCGGCGGTCCACCGGTTCACCCACGTGCCCCACGCGCCATCCCTGCCGAAGGCTCGCTCGACCTCACGGTGGTAGCTGGGCAGATTGTCCTCGGTGAGCAGGTTCACCTCCAAAGCGGTGCGCGCGATCGGCGACAACGCCGACTGTTCGACCGACCATGCCTGTCCACCCAGGTCGGCAAAGTCTCTGCCAAGACTCCAGGGCACGTACTCGTGGGGCATCCATTCCTTAGCGGTGGCAAGGTGCCGGTCGAGGTTCGCTGCGACCGTTGGCTCAAGTTCGGCAAGGAGTTGGTCGTTGTCGAGTACCGTCATGGGTCTCCTCCCGTCGCGTGGACGCCTCGGCAGCGACTCATGGCCGCCTACCTAGATGCGCCCGGTGGCATGGGCAATGGCTCCAGGCGTCCCGGCAGACACTGCGCAGCACCGCCGTGACGCATCGTCCACCGGGCTTACCGCCTTGGCCGATCCTATGCCAGCGGCCGCGTCCCGCCGCGCAGTCTCTACCTCCCTGCGGCCACACGGCCCATCACACGAGACGTCATGCCCCCGGCAGATGATGCCCCGCGGCGGCCCGTCTGCGCGGTTGGTCCTACGCCGGCGTTCGACGACGGTGTCGCGACCTGGCTGGCCGCCTCTCGAACGGGCCTACGAATGTCCGGCGAGCTCGTGTGCCTGGCTGATCAGCGCCTTGGCCTGGGTGATGTAGGCCTCCGCCTGCTGGTTGTCAAGCGCCTTCCCTCCGAAGGCCGCATCGTCGAGCGCGGTCTGGATCTGTGCGGCCAGCGAGTCGCGCGCGGAGGTGAGTGAGTCGATCTGGCTCTCGATCGAGGCGTAGCTCGTGTCATCGGCCGCGCTGCCGCTCCTGAGTGCCCGGGTGGAGGCGACGAGCACATCCGTCGAGAGCTCGCCGAAGGGTGCATTCAGTTGCTTGTAGACGGCGCCCAGCTGCAGCAGCTTGGCGCGGTGGGCCCGAAGCGCTGGTGGGACCGCCCAGGAGGAGAGCGGCTCGACGACGACGCGTCCATCATGGCGGTAGCTGTCATCGAGGCCGACCAGGCTGAGGATCGTGGGTCTCCAGTCCGTGTGATCGGTCCACGTCGAGTCGTCCTGGCCGAGGTTGCGAACGCCCGGCCCGACGATGCCGAGCCAGGTCTGAGCGATCTCGGGTTGGATGCCTCCGTGGTTCCAGGCGAACGTCGGCGGTGTCGTGGGCACTGTAATGCATGGCGAGTTGCAGTTCGGTGCGGCGGAGAACAGGAAGTAGTCGGGCTGGGCGAACATCGTAAACGTGGGTGTTCGCTGTGGGTCGGCGGTGATCATGTGCAGTGTCTTCATCGCCGCCGGATCTGCGAGCGCCGCGGTGAGCTGGTCGGTCTGACCTGTGTAGGGGTTTACGGCCGTGAGCTTCCCGACGGCCCGCTCGAAGTCGCGGGTGACCAGCGCGGACGGCGCCGGTTTCCCAGTGAGATAGAAGGTAGGCGCCATGTCGGCGTGAACCGTGAACGGCGTCGTGATCCCTTGTTGGGTGGCGAGCAGCCCTGCGAGGTTGCCGTTGACCTCACCCAAGAGGCTGTAATTGCACGGCGTGGTCACGCCGTCGCAGCCGACCGGTGCCGGCGTCGCGCCGGCAAAGTGGTCGCCTTCCTCGACTGTGACGACGAACAGCGTGTTGTCCTTCGTGATGCCGTCGGCGGCCAGCCGGATGAAGAACCTCTCGAACGCCTGATCATAGGCCTTCAGCTGGGCCACGTAGCCGGGCTCGCCTGGTCCGTAGGCGATGTGCTGCTCGCCGTGCAACCCGTGACCGTCGTGGGCGTCGGAGATGTAGCCATAGGTGATCGGGATGCCGGCTTCCTGCATGGTCGCGATGTACGAGAGCGTCGTGCTGGCGAACAACCCGTCGAAGCCGGGGAAGCCAGGCTGATTGAATGGATCCGTGATCGGCTGACCGTCAAGGTCGTTCAGACTGGCGCTGCCACCGGTGATGGCCGGGTTGACGTACTTGGCCCCGAACAACCCACTGAATCCGTCATACCCGCCGGGCTCGTCTGGCAGTAGATCGGGCCTGGCGTGCGAGTTGCCCGTGCAGATGCCGCCACCCGAAGCGCAGTGTACGGCGATCCCGACGAAGTCGGTCTGGGCGAGCGCCCGGGCCGCGGTACCCGCCGGCGAGGAGTTGGAGGCCACGGCCTCGTTCCATTCGGCAGAGCCTTGGCCGAACACCTTCGTCATGTCGCCGTTCGGGCCCGTGCCCGTGTTTTCCAACACGACGTTGGCGACTGCGGCAGCGCCGAAGTCGCAGCCGGCGCGTGTGTATGGAACCCACGGCGCGGGTGTTGTCTTGGGTGTGCCGCTGTCACCGTTGACCATGTTCGGCGTCGGGTCCGTTGGCGGAATCCCCACGTCATCGACCAGGTCGGTCCAGTACTTGAACGACGACGAAGACGCGGTCGACCCGTCCGCCCTGAAGTAGCGATAGGAGTTGGAGACCGCCTGCCCGTGCCGATCGGGGTAGAGACCCGTGAGTGTCGACAGGATCCCGCCGCCCGTGTGCGAGATGAGCATCGTGTGGTCGTTCGTGAAGAGTGTGCCGTCGCCCCGAAGGAAGTTCAGCAGGTGCGGCATTTGCTCGAGGTCGGACGGCACGTTCGGGTTGTCCCGCAGGAAGTGCGTGTTGTCGAACTGCAGATAGATGACGTGCTTGATGTCGCCCTTCGCCGAGTTCAGCTGACAGCCTGCCGCCGCAACGCCCTGCTCGGCCGAAGCAGCCCCCGCCGGAACAACAACCAGCGCCCCGGCTGTTAGCGCCGACACCGCCACTACGGCAAGGAACCCGCGCCGAGTCGTCATGCCGATACCTCCTCCTCCCCGACCCGGACGAACCGGGGCGGGATCCTCACGGCGGGAAGGCCGATCGATCTGATGCTCGCACTCCGCCGGCAAGTCCACCACTCCCAAGACGTCCAGATCTCGCACAGGCGTCCGTGTCCAGGAACCGCGACTCTCCGGTTGGGCATCAACGAGCGTCAACTGGTGGTGCTGGAGTCCACTGGAGTCCTGGTCGGTGACACCGCTGCACGCTCATTTCCCCTGCTGTCTATGGGTATGTGCTGTCTACCGAACAGAAGATTGGAGGCTCGAACCCTCTTGACGTGCGGGCGCGGACGCGGCTCTCACGGATCAAGGCCATTGATGAGGCGGCGGAGCGTCCTGGGCTCCTGCAGCGACGACATGCGCCTGGGAATTGACGTATGCGGCGGCTGGGATTGGTCACACGGGGTGGGCGCCGACAGCGCGATCGCAGGTATCGACGTTCAGAGCGAGGTCGGCCCAAGCTCGCGGTGTCTCGGCCGGTCGGAACGCAGGCCGTTTGACAATCGCCTGGTGCGGGGAGATTGCACACGTAGCCGAGTGCGGGGAGATGGGTCCCACGCGGAGCAGGAGTGGCGTACCGCTCGCGTTGCCGCAGTGCAACGTTCCGCGCTGTTTACCCCCGAGGCTGCATCCGGCCAGGGATCGCATTCTCGCCGATGCATGCAGATCGTGTTGTGGCTGTCGTACTCGCCGTGTCCAGCCTGGCTTATCCGCGTACGCACTCGGTCGCCGCCGCCGCGGTGGTGGGGCTTCAGCCTGATCAAGGAAACCGTTGACCCTGGAGGAGGAGTACCGATGAGACGATTCGGTCGCATTGCGCGGGGTGCCACGCGCAGGCGGACGGCGATGCTCGGTGTGATGGCCGTTGCGCTCAGCATGCTGGTCGCCGGTGGAGGATTCGCCACCGGGCAGACAGTGAACCGACCCGCAGGTCAACCGATCGAAAGCCGGGTCAACGCGTTGCTCGCGCAGATGACTCTCGAGGAGAAGCTTCAGCAGCTGCAACTGCTTGCCGACTGGCAAGCCACGGACGATCAGGTACGCAAAGGTGTTGGTTCGGTGTTCAGCCTCACCGATCCGGAGCGGATCAACCACTTGCAGCACATAGCGGTCGAACAGACTCGGCTGCACATCCCACTGCTGTTCGCCTTCGACACGATCCATGGGTTCCGGACCGTGTTCCCAATTCCGCTCGGCGAAGCGAGCAGCTTCGACTCTGCGGTGGCCACGGCGGATGCCTCATTCGGCGCGCGGGAGACCGCTGCGACCGGGATCAAGCAGATCTACAGTCCGATGGTTGACGTCTCCCACGAGCCTCGCTGGGGCCGGATCGCCGAGGGCGGCGGTGAAGATCCGTATCTCGGATCCGTGATGGCCGCGGCTCGCGTGCACGCCGCCCAGGGCAACGACTACAGCGCAGCCAACAAGGTGGTGACCAGTCCCAAGCACTTCGCGGCGTACGGCCAGCCGGAGGGCGGACGTGACTACAACACCACGGACATGTCCGGGCAGCGACTCTGGAACTATTACCTGCCGCCGTTCAAGGCGGCGGTGGACGCCGGCGCGAATACCGTCATGTGTTCGTTCAACGCGATCAACGGAGTGCCCGGCTGTGCGAACCACGAGACGGAAACCGACATCCTCAAGGACATGTGGGGCTTCGACGGTTTCGTCGAGAGCGACTACACCGCGGTGGCGGAATTGCGGGCCTGTCCGCCGGTCAATCCGGACAGCGGACCATGTGGGCACGGGGTCGCGGCCGACGGTGCGCAGGCAGCCGAGCTTGCGCTGAATGCCGGCACCGACAGTGAGATGGTGAGCACCAACTTCGTCGACTTCGGCGAGAAGCTGCTCTCAGAAGGCAAGATCTCCCTGCCGCGTATCAACGATGCGGTGCGCCGCATCTTGCGGGTGAAGTTCCGGGCCGGGCTGTTCGAGCACCCATACGTGGACTGGCAGCAGGCAGAGTCCCAGCAGTTGCTGCCCGACGCCGTTGCGTCCTCACGCTGGGCCGCGAGCCGCTCCATGGTGCTGCTGAAGAATGACGGCGGGACGCTTCCACTCAACCCGAACAAGTCCGTCGCAGTGATCGGCCCGCTCGGCAACAACCAGCACGACATGCTCGGCCCATGGTGGGGGGTCGGCCGCGACAGCGACGCGGTCACCATCTATGACGGCATCAAGGCCCAGAACCCGAACACCACGTTCGCCGAGGGATGCAAGATCGTTGACCGGGACCCGCCGGTCCTGCCCGACGACGAGTGCGGCTCCGATGCCGGGTTCGACGAAGCGGTCGCCACCGCGCAGGCCGCCGACCAGGTGGTCATTGCCGTGGGGGAGACTCGCGGGGGCACCGGCGAGGCCGAGTCGCGAGTCAACATCGACCTCCCGGGCAAGCAGCAGGAGCTCATCGACCGCATCAAGGCGACTGGTAAGCCGTTCGTCGTCGTCCTCGTCAATGGCCGGCCGCTGACCCTCGACAAGGTGGCCGCCAGCGCTCCGGCGATCCTCGAGGCGTGGTTCCCGGGCGTGCAGGCCGGCAACGCGGTGGCCGATGTCCTATTCGGCCAAGTCAACCCGGGCGGCAAACTGGCCGCCACGTTCCCGCACGACGTCGGACAGATACCGATCTACTACAACCATGAGCCGACCGGCCGGCCGTGCGATCCCACCTTCAAGTGGAACTCGCGGTACCGCGACCTCGCGACGTGCGACCCGCTCTACCCGTTCGGCTACGGGTTGAGTTACACCACGTTCAAGGTCTCCAACCTCAACCTCAGCTCGGACACGATGCCAGCCAAGAGCGGCAGCATCACAGCAACGGTGGACGTAGCGAACCAGGGCAGCGTCGCCGGAGACGAGGTCGTACAGCTCTACATCCACGACCCGGTGGCAAGCATCTCGCAGCCGGTCCGCAAGCTGCGCGACTTCCAGCGCGTGACACTGGCGCCGGGTCAGACCAAGACCGTGTCGTTCACCCTCGACAACAGCGACGTCGGCTTCTACAACGATTCGGGGCGGTTCATCGTCGAGCCGGGCCAGATCGACGTCTATGTCGGCGACAACTCCAAGGCGACGCTGACCAAGTCGTTCGCGGTCACCGGATAGCCGCCTCGATGAACCGGGATCCGGCGGCGCCCAGCCGGAAACCGCCGGATCCCGCGGGCGGCGATCCCCGTCGCAGCGTCGCTGCGCTCAACCGCCTACTAACCCGCATCCGAGGAGGAACTCGGTGAAAGCGGCGACTTGATGCTGAACGATGACCGCGACCGCCGCACGGACCGCATCACAACCATCCACAGGTCGCACAACGGGCCGGTGTGTCCATTGGCAACAGCGAGCCGAGTCCTGTCGGCCGGAACCAGCTACGTGGCTCAAGGACTACCTGGCTCAAGGGCTAGCAATCGAAGGAGGTCTTCGATGAAGACAAGAGCTACCGTTCTCGTCGGCGTTGTGGCCGCCATCAGTGCGTTGGTGGCTGCCTCGATACCGTCCGCCTCGGCCTCCGCACAAAACTCCGCGCAAACCCCCTCACAAATCCCCGCACAAACGCGGCAAGGGCTGTCCGCCGCGGACATGCAAACCCTGTGGGAGTACGCGGCGGCGACGTGGCAGTCGTTCGCCGCCATGGTCGACCCGAACACCGGCCTGCCCACTGACAAGCTCGGCGCGGACGGGAGCCGCAGCATCGAGACGTCGACCACCGATGTCGGCGCCTACATGTGGAGTGCGCTCGTCGCCGAGCGGCTCGGCATCATCGGCCACGCCGAGCTCGTCAGCCGGCTCACCAAGACTGTCCACACGCTCGAGACGATGGAGCGCCACGAGCCGAGCGGGCAGTTCTACAACTGGTACGACCATCGGACCGGCGCGAAGCTGACCGTCTGGCCACCAACGGGGCAGCCACTGACCCCGATCCTGTCTTCAGTTGACAACGGCTGGCTCGCGACGGGGCTGCGTCTGGTCAGCCAGGGCGTGCCGGAGCTCACGAGCCGGGCTGGTGCGCTGTTCGACAGCATGGACTTCGGCTTCTACTACCGCCCGGCAGTGAACCGGATCGCGTTCTTCTACGCGCCGGATACGGGCGAGTCACCGTGCTGCTACGACACGATCGTCAGCGAGAGCCGCATAGCGAGTTACATCGGAATCGGCAAGGGTGAGCTGCCGCAGAAGGAGTATTTCGGAGCCTGGCGCACCTTCCCGGCCAGCTGCGACTGGAGCTGGCAGGAGACCAAGCCGGTTGGGGAGAACGATAGCTACTTCGGCGTGACCGTGTTCGAGGGCGCTTACCCGTACAACAACACGCTGGTCGTGCCGTCTTGGGGCGGGAGCATGTTCGAAGCGCTCATGCCCACGCTTTTCGTCCCCGAGGACACCTGGGGCCCGCGCAGTTGGGCGATCAACCACCCACTCACGGTCGCCGCGCAGATCCACCACGGGCTGGTCGACGCGGATTACCGCTACTGGGGCTTCTCGCCGGCGAACGTTCCGGAGGGCGGCTACAACGCATACGGGGTCGACGCGATCGGGATGAACCCGGGCGGCTACTACTCGAACGAAGACAACACTGGCGTGGACCACGGGTTCGCCGGCTGCCCGGGCCGCGACGCACAACCGGACCCGCAGCCGTCGGCGTACACCAACGGCGTCGTCGCCCCGCACGCAGCGTTCCTGGCGCTGCGCTGGGCGCCGCGCCAAGCGCTGGACAACCTGGCGGCGCTACGTCGGGACTTCGACATCTACTCGCCGCACCGCGGTTTCCTGGACTCGGTCAACGTAGACACTGGCGCCGCGTCGCAGTCCTACCTCTCGCTCGACCAGGGCATGATCATGGCGGCGGTCGGCAACGCGCTGGGCAACGACTTCCTGCGGAATCTGTTCGTCACGCCGGACTTCACCCAGCGGCTCCGGCCTGTGGTCGGCGTCGAGGAATTCGGCGCGTCGCCACGCCATTGCGTGATCGGCGCGGAGGGGGCCTGCGGATGAGATGCGGCCGACGGTTGTCGTGCCCCGTGGAATGTGACGATAGACGAGACGCATCCCCGCAGCTCCGAACAGCACCATGAGCACGGCCGCTACCGTCATCCGACGGCGGCGGACTGTCGTTGAGAAGGGGACAAAAACAGAGGGTGCCGGAGTCCCCGGGCCTTGCTAGGTTGACGGTCTGGGTGTGTGTTGGCCGGGTTGGTGTGAGGGCCGCGGTGTGGAGCTTGGGTTGTTGGGGTCGGTGGAGGTCCGTGCCGGTGGTGCGGCGTTGGCGTTGGGTGGGCGTCAGCAGCGGTTGGTGTTGGCGGCGTTGGCGGTGGATGTGGGCCGGGTGGTGGTCCGACAGGCGTTGATCGACCGCGTCTGGGATGCGGCCCCGCCGGGTGAAGTCGAGGCAGCGGTGTATGCCCATGTGAGCCGTCTGCGTGGGTTGTTGGCGCGGGTGAACGCCGCCGAGGATCGGGTGGTGCCGGTGCGCCTGGATCGGCTGCCCGGCGGATATGTGCTGCGCGCGGAGCCCGACGAGGTTGATCTGCACCGGTTCCGCCGGCTGGTCGCGCGGGCGCGCGATCCGGCCAGCACCATCGACCAGCGCGCCGGGCTGTTGCGCGATGCCCTCGCGCTGTGGCGTGGTGAGCCGTTGGCCGGGCTGCCCGGGTCGTGGGCGGCCCGCACCCGCGACGCGTGGCGCGAGCAATACCTGGACGCGGTCGTGGCGTGGGCCGACGCCGAGGTGCGCGCCGGTCGCGCCCAGGTAGTGGTGGGCCCGCTGCGCGAGCTGACTGGCGAGTATCCGCTGGTCGAGCCGCTCGCCGCGGTGCTGATGCGGGCGTTGCACGCGACCGGCCGGTCCACCGACGCCCTGGCCCTCTACGCGACGCTGCGCCAGCGGATCGCCGACGAGCTAGGTGCCGACCCGGGCAGCGACCTGCAGGTGATCCACCAGGCGATCCTGCGCGGCGACCTGGACATCCCATCCCAGCCCACCACCATGCCGGCCAGCGCGACCACCGCGCCAGAGACCGCGACCACCGTGCCGGCGCAGCCACCTACCGTCGTGGTGCCGGCGCAGCTACCCGCCGCGGTGGCCGGGTTCGCCGGGCGCGCGGACCAGTTGGCCCGGCTGGACAAGCTGCTCGCGAACGCGACCGCGGGCACCGACGGGCACGCCGCGGCGCCGGCGGCGATGGTCATCTCCGCGGTGTCTGGCACGGCCGGGGTGGGCAAGACCGCGCTGGCGGTGCACTGGGCGCATCGGGTCGCCGACCAGTTCCCCGACGGGCAGCTGTATGTCAACCTGCGCGGCTTCGACCCCACCGGTGAGCCGATGCCGCCGGCGCAGGCGGTCCGCGGCTTCCTGGACGCCCTCGGCGTGCCACCGCAACGGATCCCGGCCGACCTCGACGCGCAGGCCGGGCTGTATCGCAGCCGGATCGCGGGCAAGCGGATGTTGGTGGTGTTGGACAACGCCCGCGACGCCGCCCAGGTCCGCCCGCTGCTGCCCGGCGCCTCCACGGCGCTGGCGGTGGTGACCAGCCGCAACCAGCTCACCGCGCTGGTCGCCACCGACGCCGCCCACCCACTGTCCCTCGACCTGCTCTCCCACGCGGAGGCCCATGAGCTGCTCGCGCACCGGCTCGGCGCCGAGCGGGTCGCGGCCGAACCCGACCCGGTCGCCCAGATCATCGCCGCCTGTGCCCGGCTACCACTCGCGCTGGCCATCGCCGCCGCCCGCGCCCAACAGACCAACTTCCCCCTCGCCGACCTCGCCGCCGACCTGGGCCAGGCCGGTCGGCGCCTCGACGCGCTGGACGCCGGCGACCCCACCACCCAGGTCCGCGCGGTGTTCTCCTGGTCCTACGCCGCCCTCACCCCACCGGCGGCCCGGCTGTTCCGGCTGCTCGGCCTGCACCC
>JBKPSJ010000400.1:0-11466 GCA_046765875.1 Actinomycetota bacterium | reverse complement strand
CTGCAAGATCGTGCGTGGCGAGATCCCCTCAGACGTGGTGACCGACAACGATGCCTGCGTGGCGTTCCGCGATATCAACCCGCAGGCGCCGACGCACGTGGTGGTGGTCCCGAGGCAGCACCACCCGGACATGGCCGCGCTGGTCACCACGGACCCCGGCCTGACCGGGCGGCTGCTGGCCACGATGGCCGAGGTCGCGCAGGCCGAGGGATTGTCGGACGGCGGTTACCGGATGGTGTTCAACACCGGCGCGGGCGCCGGGCAGACGGTCTTCCACGTGCACGGGCACGTGCTGGGTGGTCGCCGGATGACCTGGCCGCCGGGCTGACCGGCACACTTATACGGGTACGTCGGCCCGCCGGAGCGGGCTACAGTGGACGGGTTCGCGTTATCCGTACCCAGGAGGACAGCCTGTCCAGACCGCGCAGTATCGAGCCGTCGTCCCGCACCCGCGGAGCCGCGGCGGCCGCTGCCACCACAGACACCAAGGCGTCGCACAAGGTGGTCGTCCCCAACTCCATCGACATGGTCGCGCTACTGGGCGCGCGGGACGAGTTCCTCCGGGTCATCGAGCGGGAGTTCGACGCGGACATCCATGTCCGCGGCAATGAGATCACGATGACCGGCGACCCCGCCGAGCTCGCACTGGCCGAGCGGCTGGTCGACGAGCTGATCGCCGTGGTCAGGACCGGGCACGGGCTGACCGCGGACTCGGTCGAGCGGAGCATCGCGATGATCCGCGCGGCCACCGAGGAGGCACCCTCGGACGTCCTGACGCAGAACATCCTGTCCAGCCGCGGCCGCACGATCCGGCCCAAGACGCTGAACCAGAAGCGGTACGTCGACGCGATCGACAAACACACCGTTGTCTTCGGCATCGGTCCGGCCGGAACCGGCAAGACCTACCTGGCCGTGGCCAAGGCGGTGCAGGCCCTGCAGGCCAAGGAGGTCACCCGGATCATCCTGACCCGGCCGGCGGTCGAGGCCGGCGAGCGGCTCGGCTTCCTGCCGGGCACACTGTCGGAGAAGATCGACCCGTACCTGCGGCCGCTGTACGACGCGCTGCACGACATGCTGGACCCGGAGTCGATCCCGCGGCTGATGACCGCCGGGACGATCGAGATCGCGCCGCTGGCGTACATGCGCGGCCGGACGCTGAACGACGCGTACATCATCCTGGACGAGGCGCAGAACACCTCGCCGGAGCAGATGAAGATGTTCCTGACCCGGCTCGGCTTCGGCTCCAAGATGGTCGTCACCGGCGACGTCACCCAGGTCGATCTGCCCAACGGCACCGCCTCCGGCCTCAAGGTGGTCCAGAACATCCTCGAAGGTGTGGAGGACATGGCGTTCTGCCGGCTGACCCCGCACGACGTGGTCCGGCATAAGCTGGTCGGCCGGATCGTGGCCGCGTACGACCGCTACGAAGGAACGGTGCACGAACCCCGCCGATGAACGTCGAGGTCAACAACGAGTCCGGCGTCGACATAGACGTGAACGGGCTGATGCAGCTCAGTAGGTTCACAATGGCCGCGCTGCGGCTGCACCCCGAGTGCGAGCTGTCGATCAAGCTCGTCGACGAGGCGACGATGGAGCGGTACCACATCGAATTCCTCGACCTACCCGGCCCGACCGACGTGATGTCGTGGCCGATGGACGAGCTGCGGCCGGGCGCCGAGGGTGACGACGGCGACGGCTCGGACCTGCCGCTTGGCCACCTCGGCGACATCGCGCTGTGCCCGTCGGTGGCCGCGGCGCAGGGGGCGAAGGCGGGCCACGGCACCTGGGCCGAGCTCGAGCTGCTGACGGTCCACGGCATCCTGCACCTGCTCGGGTACGACCACGCCGAACCGGCCGAGAAGGCCGAGATGTGGGACGTGCAGGGCCGGCTGCTGGAGGCCTGGCGGTCGCAGGACGCCCAGCAGGACGCACAGCACAGCGCGATCCGGCCATGAGTTCCGACGACATAGTTCTGCTCGTAGTGGCTGTCGCCCTCGTGGTGCTGGCCGGGTTGTTCGCCAGTGCGGAGGCGGCACTGTCCTCGTACTCGACCGTGCGTGCCGACGAACGGGTCGAGCAAGGTGTACGCGGCGCCGAGCGGCTGCGCAAGCTGCTGCAGGACCCGCCGCGCTATCTGAACACCGCGCTGTTGCTCCGGCTGGCCTGCGAGATCACCGCGATCGTGCTGGTCACCCAAGCACTGTCCGGCGTGTTCTCGGTGACCTGGCAGCACGTGCTGGTCGTCGCGGTCGTGATGCTGGTGGTGTCGTACGTCGTGATCGGCGTTGCGCCCCGTACCCTCGGCCGTCAGCACGCCGACCGGGTCGCGATCGCGTCGGCCGGCCCGCTGATGGCGCTCACCTCGGTGCTCGGGCCGGTGCCGAAGCTGCTGATCCTGGTCGGTAACGCGCTCACCCCCGGCAAGGGGTTCCGCGAGGGCCCGTTCGCGACCGAGGCCGAACTGCGTGCGCTGGTCGATCTGGCCGAGACCGAGTCGGTGATCGAGTCCGGCGAGCGCCGGATGATCCACTCGGTGTTCGAGCTCGGCGACACGATCGCGCGCGAGGTGATGGTGCCGCGTACCGACATGGTCTTCATCGAGCGGCACAAGAAGCTGCGCCAGCTCACCTCGCTGGCGCTGCGCAGCGGGTACTCGCGGATCCCGGTGGTGGGCGAGTCGCTGGACGACATCGTCGGCGTCGTCTACCTCAAGGACGTGATGAAGCGGGTCTTCGACAATGCCCAGGCCGAGTCCACCGAACGGGTCGACACGGTGATGCGGCGGTGCATGTTCATCCCGGACTCCAAGCCGGTCGACGCCCTGCTCCGTGAGATGCAGGCCGCCCGGATGCACGTCGCGATCGTGATCGACGAGTACGGCGGCACCGCGGGACTGGTGACGATCGAGGACATCCTCGAGGAGATCGTCGGCGAGATCACCGACGAGTACGACGTGGTGTCGGGCGGACCGGAGTCGTTGGCCGACGGTACGTACCGGGTGTCGTCGCGGATGCCGATCGACGAACTGGGCGAGTTGTTCGGCGTACCGCTGGACGACGACGACGTCGACTCGGTCGGCGGGCTGATGGCCAAGCTGCTGGGCAAGGTCCCGATCCCGGGCAGCCGGGTCGACATCGCCGGCATCGAGCTGACCGCCGAGCGGCCGTCCGGCCGCCGCAACCAGATCGGCTCGGTGCTGGTACGCAAGACCGCGCCCGCGGTATCGCCGAACGGCGACCACGAGACGGTGCCGACCGAGAGGACGTCATGACCTCACTGGAGCCGGAGGACGCCAAGCTGGTCACGCTGGCCAAGGCGAGCCGGGCGCGGAACGGATCGGCCGAGGGCGCCGCCGTACGGGATCTGGACGGGCGCACGTATGCCGCGTCTTCGGTGAGCCTGCAGTCGCTGCAACTCACCGCGCTGGAGACGGCGGTCGCGATGGCGGTCTCGTCCGGTGCGGCCGGGCTGGAGGCGGCCGCGGTGGTGACCGCCGTGGACCTGCCCGCCGTGCACATCGAGGTGGCTCGCGATCTCGGTGGTACCGGTGTCAATGTGTATGTCGCGTCCTGGGACGGCGAGGTCGCCGGTGTCCTCCACACCTGAGCCCGGCTTCCGCAGCGGGTTCGCCTGTTTCGTCGGCCGTCCGAACGCGGGCAAGTCGACGCTGACGAATGCGCTGGTCGGCCGCAAGATCGCGATCACCTCGTCGAAGCCGCAGACCACCCGGCACGCGATCCGCGGCATCGTGCACCGGCCGGACGCCCAGCTCGTTCTGGTCGACACACCGGGCCTGCACAAGCCGCGCACATTGCTCGGCGAACGACTCAACGACATCGTCAAGACCACCTGGGCCGAGGTCGACGTGATCGCGGTCTGCCTGC
The DNA here is from genome assembly GCA_046765875.1 of Actinomycetota bacterium. Taxonomy (GTDB): domain Bacteria; phylum Actinomycetota; class Actinomycetes; order Propionibacteriales; family Kribbellaceae; genus DASRHY01. Next base: position 7,582 of record JBKPSJ010000400.1, on the reverse strand, counting down.
CATCGGACGAGCGGATCGGCCCGGGGGACCGGTTCCTGGCCGGTGAGGCGGCGAAGGTCCGAGGTACGCCGAAGGTGGCGGTGGCGACCAAGGCCGATCTGGTGACACCGGACCGGATGGCCGAGCACCTGACCGGGATCGCCGCACTCGGCACCGATCTCGGGATCGAGTGGGCCAGCGTCGTACCGGTGTCGGCCACCGACGGCTTCCAGGTCGGCGTACTGGCCGACGAACTGGTCAAGCGGTTGCCCGAGGGCGCGCCGCTCTACCCGGACGGCGAGGTGACCGACGAGCCCGAGGAGGCACTCGTTGCCGAGCTCATCCGGGAGGCGGCGCTGGAGGGTGTCCGCGACGAGTTGCCGCACTCGATCGCCGTGGTGGTCGAGGAGATGGGCCTGCGCGCGGACCGGCCGGAGGACAAGCCGCTGCTCGACGTGTACGCCGACATCTACGTCGAGCGGGACTCGCAGAAGGGCATCGTGATCGGCCACAAGGGCAGCCGGCTGCGCGAGGTCGGCGCGGCGGCCCGGCGCCAGATCGAGGCCCTCCTCGGCACGCCGGTCTATCTGGACCTGCACGTCAGGGTGGCCAAGAACTGGCAGACCGACCCCAAGGCCCTGCGCCGCCTCGGCTTCTAGTCTGCGTCCGAAGAAGTGGTGCGGTATCAGCACCGCTTCTTCGGACGCAAGGCTAGGCGTTCTGGAAGGACACGCTGCGGCCGATGATGCGGTAGCCCATCGCCTCGTTCACCGCGATCATGTGCTGATTCGACTCGGCGTTCCAAGTGTCGATCGACGCCAGCCCCGGCTCTGTGTCGCGCAGCCAGCGCAGCACGTCGAGCTTCACCAGCAGACCGAGCCGGTGCCCGCGGTGTGCCCGCATCACGGCGGTGTCGAGCTGCCAGCCGACCGCCGGGCGGTCGCGCTCGACGCCGACCAGCGAGTGCCCGGCGAGCTCGTCCGATTCGTTGTGGCGGGCAACGGTCCGGTAGAGCGTACGGTTCCGGCCGGTGATCATCGCGTGCTCGAAGGCGCGCACCCGGTCCGGCGAGAAGAACTCGTCCTCGATGTCCAGGTCGTCGGTCGGCGCGTCGTTGATCGCCGCGGTCATCGTCACCACGGCGTCGAGCATGTCGTCCGGTACGGCGTCGACGATCCGTACCAGCTCGTAGCCCTCGGCGGCGAGCCGGGCCTCGTCGTACAGCTTGTCGAGCTGATCCCAGTCGAGTTCGCCGATCACCTGGCGGCGGTTGATGTCGGCGGACTTGAGCGCGTAGCCGTGCTTGGCGGCGAAGCCGTGCGTGGACGGCGAGTCCCAGCCGTCCATGCCGAGCTTGTGACGCCCCTCCGCATGGGCGATCTCGGTGGCCAGGGCGAGCAGTTCACTTCCCAGCCCACGTCGCCGGTGCTCCGGCGCCACCGTGACGTCGAACCAGGCCAGTTCGGTGTTGTCGTACCGCGGCATGTGGACCGCGAGGACGCCGACCATCTCGTCGCCCTCGTAGCCGGCGTGGTACAGCGGCGGCTCGCCGTCCCAGCCGTACCGCATGGTGCCCTCGAAGCTGACCGGAGTGTGGCCCATCGAGTCCGGGCTGTCGGTCTTCCGGGCACGCTCGTGCAGCGACCATGCCGCGGCGCGGCCGGCGGCGTCGTCGGGCGATACCGGACGGATTTCCATGTCCCTCAGGGTGAGCCAAAGGCCCCACCACCGCGACTGGTTTTCTAGCGGCCGTCCCAGCCGTAGAACCGCTCGACGTCGATGGTCAGCGCCAGCCGCCGGTCGGCGACCATCGCCTCGCGGAACTCGTCCCAGTCCGGGTGCTCGCCGGCGATCGCGCGGTAGATGTCGACGAGTTCGTCGACCGTCGCGTCATTCGGTGCCGCCGCGACCGGGCTGAGTGTCGCGGTACCTTCCGCGACGATGTACGAGCGACCACGCGGACCGTTGACGTAGAAGCTGACTCGCGGATCGCGACGCAGGTTCGCGGTCTTGGCCCGGCCGTCGGTGACCGATACGCGGATGCGCCGGCGGTCCGCGTCGTACGCGTAACTGACGTTCGACAACTGGGGCCGGCCGTCCTTCTTGAGCGTCACCACCACGCCGAGGCCATGATCGGGCAGCGGTCGCACGTCATACTCATGGCTCACGCTGCCACCCTAGGAACTCCAGTGAACTTGAAGGCAACCGACCGATGGGTGGGACCGGGGGTTTGACCCGTCCGCGGTCCCCGCTAGACTCTCGGATCGAGATGCGGTACCAGGGTCTTCTTCTCCTTCGCTGCCGCGGCGAGGCCTGACACAGGCCGGTTTCCTCGCCGCGGAGTTTCGTCGTCCGCCGGTCGTCCCGGACCACAGCGAGGAGCCCCACGAATGTCACCCAAGAACCAGCCCGCGCCGGTACAACAGCCGTCGCCGATGCCGATCCACCGCTATCGGGCGTTCCAGACGATCGATCTGCCCGACCGCACCTGGCCCACCAAACGCACCACGAAGGCACCACGGTGGCTGTCGACCGATCTCCGCGACGGCAACCAGGCGCTGGTGGAGCCGATGTCGCCGGCCCGCAAGCGGCGGATGTTCGAGCTGCTTGTACGGATGGGCTACAAGGAGATCGAGATCGGTTTCCCCAGCGCCAGCCAGTACGACTTCGACTTCGTCCGCAGCCTCATCGAAGAGAACGTGATCCCCGACGACGTCACGGTGTCCGTGCTGACCCAGGCCCGGGACGAACTGATCGAGCGCACCGTCGAGTCGCTGCGTGGCGCGCCGAGGGCGACCGTCCACCTGTACAACGCGACCGCTCCGCTGTTCCGCCGCGTCGTGTTCGGAGTCGACAAGGCCGAGTGCCGCAACATCGCCGTACGCGGCACCGAGACGGTGATGAAGTACGCCGAGGAGATGCTGAGCGACTGCGAGTTCGGCTACCAGTACTCACCGGAGATCTTCACCGGCACCGAGATGGAGTTCGCGCTCGAGGTGTGCGAGGCGGTCAGCGACGTATGGCAGCCCGGTCCCGGCCGTCAGATCATCCTGAACCTGCCCGCCACCGTCGAGATGTGTACGCCGAACACATACGCCGACCAGATCGAGTGGTTCGGCCGGAACCTGACCCGGCGCGAGCACAGCGTCGTCAGCCTGCACCCGCACAACGACCGCGGTACGGCGGTCGCCGCCACCGAACTGGCGATGATGGCCGGTGCGGACCGGGTCGAGGGCTGCCTGTTCGGCCACGGCGAGCGCACCGGCAACGTCGACCTGGTCACGCTCGGCATGAACCTGTTCAGCCAGGGTATCGACCCGCAGATCGACTTCTCCGACATCGACGAGATCCGTCGCACCGTCGAGTACTGCACCCAGATGCGGGTCCCCGAGCGCTACCCATACGCCGGCGACCTGGTCTACACCGCCTTCTCCGGCTCTCACCAGGACGCCATCAAGAAGGGCCTGGAGGCACTCGAGCGCGACGCCAGGGAGCAGGGCATCTCGGTGCGCGAGATCCAGTGGGAGGCGCCCTACCTGCCGATCGACCCGAAGGATGTCGGCCGCAGCTATGAGGCCGTGATCCGGGTCAACTCGCAGTCCGGCAAGGGTGGCGTCGCGTACATCATGAATGCCGAGCACCGGCTCGACCTGCCGCGCCGGCTGCAGATCGAGTTCAGCCGGGTCATCCAGCAGCACACCGACACCGAGGGCGGCGAAGTCGGCCCGCAGCAGATGTGGGACATCTTCGCCGCGGAGTACCTTGCCGAGGGCGAGCTCCGACTCAACGCCGTGCACACCTCGTCCACGGCCGGTGAGCACGACGCGCTCCGGGTGAAGGTGTACCGCGACGGTGTCGCCCACGAACTCGACGGCGAGGGCAACGGCCCGGTGTCGGCATTCGTGGACGCGCTCAAGCCGCTCGACCTCGACGTACGGGTGCTGGACTACCACGAGCACGCGTTGTCGTCCGGCGGTGACGCGACGGCGGCGGCCTACGTCGAGTGCGAGGTCGGCGACGAGGTGTACTGGGGCGTCGGCACGGACGCCAACATCCTCACCGCTTCACTCAAGGCGGTCGTGTCCGCCATCAACCGGGCGCAACGCTGAGCGATTCAGGGTCAGCGGAAGGCCACAGCCAGGATCCAGCTCACGAAGACAAGGGTGCCGGCGAGTCCGGCCCAGAGCACGGCGGACCGTCCGCGGCCGGCACCACCACTACCGCCGGCCCGGGCGCTCCGGCCCTGGTTGTCCGAGACCCGGCTGGCGTTGACCGCGACGAACGCTTCGGCGAACCGAGGGTTGCGGAGCAGATAGCTGTGCCGCTCGCGTTCGTACGCCTGCGACAGGTCATCACTGAAGTCGAACGCCGCGGTGACGCTGGTCTGCTCGGTAACCCGGTACCGGTGCGACCGCCGCAAAGCCGCCCAGCCGCACAGGATCCCGAGCAGCGCGAACCCCACGACCAGACCGAAGAACACCAGCGCAGCCTTCCAGTTGCCGATGGCAACACGGTGTACGAACGGCCCGATCAGCACCATCGCCATGATCACGAACACCGTGGCCGGTATCAGCAGTATCGAGCGCAACACACTGAGTGCCTGCTGGCCGGCTGGAAGGTGCTTGGCCTCGTCGTGGTGCCGCTGCCGGCAGGTCGTGCAGAACGGCACGTCCACCCGAACGACGGCGTACCGGGACGGATGGTCGCCACGCTGCCGCTCGAAGACCTTCTCGATCGGGATCCGCCGGCCAGCGGGCGTGCCACAACTCGCGCAAGCCTGCGGAAACGCCAGCTTTCGCGGTGCGCCGGTCAGTTCGATGGTGCCAGGGCCGCGACCCACGCCCTCAGCGTAAACCCGATGCCGGAGCCAGGACCGGATCTGGTCGACCTTCGATACGAAAGGTCAGGGAACGATAGGTTCGGGTCATGCGCGAGTCAAACCTGGGTGAACTGACGGTGTCCTGCCTCGGACTGGGCTGCATGGGTATGTCGCAGTCGTACGGCACCGGCGACGACACCGAGTCGATCGCGACGATCCATGCCGCGCTCGACGCCGGCTGCACCTTCCTGGACACCGCCGACGTCTACGGCAAGGGCGAGAACGAGAAACTCGTCGGCCGGGCGCTGGCCGGGCGCCGTGACGAGTTCGTACTGGCGACCAAGTTCGGCCTCGGCCGCGACGACCCGTCCGCACGAGTCGACGGCAGTCCCGAGTACGCACGGTCAGCAATTGACGCTTCACTGCAACGACTTGGCCTCGACCATGTGGACTTGTGGTACCTGCACCGGAAGGATCCGCGGGTGCCGATCGAGGACTCGGTCGGCGCCATGGCCGAGGCCGCCGAGGCGGGCAAGGTGCGCTATCTCGGCCTGTCGGAGGTGTCCGGCCAGACCGTACGCGCGGCACACGCGGTGCACCCGATCACGGCGGTGCAGAGCGAGTGGTCGCTATGGACCCGCGACCCGGAGACCACCGGGCTGCTGCCGGTGCTGCGCGAACTCGGCATCGGGTTCGTACCGTTCAGCCCGCTCGGCCGGGGCTTCCTCACCGGCGCGATCCGGACCCCGGACGACTTCGGCCCCGACGACATGCGCCGCACCCTGCCGCGGTTCACCGGCGCGAACTTCCAGCGCAACCTCGACCTCGCCGATGCCGTCCGCGACCTGGCCGCCACCAAGGGCGTCACCGCCGCGCAGCTCGCGCTGGCATGGTTGCTTGCCCAGGGCAACGACATCGCGCCGATCCCGGGGACGAAGCGGCGCACCACGCTGGCCGAGAACCTCGGCGCCGCAGACGTAACCCTGACCGCCGACGATCTGGCCGCGCTCGATGAGGCCTTCCCGCCCGACGCGGTGGCGGGGGAGCGGTACAACGAGGACACGATGAACCTGGTCGACCGGTGATCGGCGTCACCGGCGCGACCGGCCACATCGGCGGCCTTGTCGCCCGGCGGCTGTACGAGCGCGGCGTACCGCAGCGGCTCATCGTCCGCGACTCGTCGAGGGCACCGCGGCTGGAGGGTGCCGAGGTCGCGACCGCCGCGTACGGTGACACACCCGCGCTGCTCAACGCGTTCGACGGCGTGGAGGTGCTGCTGCTGGTCAGCGCAAGCGAGACCGCCGACCGCGTCCCGCTGCACACCGAGACCGCGGACGCCGCGCTCGCCGCCGGGGTACGACGGATCGTGTACACCTCGTTCGTCGCTGCCGCGCCGGACGCGACCTTCACCTTCGCCCGGGACCACTGGTCCACCGAGGAACACCTGCGCGCCAAGGGCTCGGCGTACACGTTCCTGCGCGACAGCCTCTACCTCGACCTGATCCCGCACTGGGTCGGCGACGATGGTGTGATCCGCGGCCCCGCCGGCGACGGCCGGGTCGGTGCCGTCGTCCGCTCGGACATCGCCGACTGTGCCGTCGCCGTGCTGACCGGTGACGGGCACGAGGGCGCGACGTACGAGTTGACCGGGCCGGAGTCGATCAGCATCGCCGAGGTCGCGGCCGCGATCGGTGCCCGGTACCACGGCGAGACGCTCGACGAGGCCTACCGGTCCCGGGAGCGGTACGGCGCGCCGCCGTGGGAGGTGGCCGGCTGGGTCACCACGTACGCCGCGATCGCCAGCGGCGAGCTCGACGTCGTGACCAACCACGTCGAACAGCTCACCGGACACCCGCCGATGAGCTTGGGGGACCTGCTCGCCGGCAGGACAATGAACCGGTGACGCTGTACCGCGACCAGGCGGTCGTGCTGCGGACCCAGAAGCTGGGTGAGGCCGACCGGATCGTCACGCTGCTCACCCGCTCGCACGGCAAGGTCCGGGCGGTGGCGAAGGGTGTCCGGCGGACGTCGTCGCGGTTCGGGGCCCGGCTGGAGCCGTTCAGCCACGTCGATCTGCAACTCGCGTCCGGCCGCAGCCTCGACGTGGTCACGCAGGCGGTGACGATCGAGCCGTACGGCGAGGGGATCGTCGACGACTACGCCCGCTACACGAGCGGGACGGTACTGCTCGAGACCGTGGACCGGCTGGTCGTCGAGGAACACGAGCCGGCCACCCAGCAGCACCTCCTGCTCGTCGGCGCCCTGCGTGCGCTGTCCGGCGGGGAACGCGATCCGGAGCTGGTGCTGGACTCGTTCCTGCTGCGCTCGCTGGCGATCGCGGGCTACGCCCCCTCGTTCGCGGAGTGCGCCAAGTGCGGCGTGGACGGCCCGCACCGCGCCTACAACCCGGCGGCCGGCGGCATGGTCTGCGCGAACTGCCGGCCCCCGGCCTCGGCGATGCCCGCAGCCGCGACGGTCGAACTCCTCGCCGCCCTGCTGACCGGCGACTGGTCCGTGGCCGAAGCAGCCGAGCCCCGCACCCGCCGCGAAGCCAGCACCCTGGTCGCCGCCTTCGTCGCCTGGCACCTCGACCGAGGCCTCCGCTCCCTCCCCCACCTAGACCTCGGGGCCGACGTCTCCTAGCTGCGGGTTCGCCGTCGTCGTGGTGGGTTCACGCACCGCATGCGGTCGGCGGACCAACAACACCCAGCGGGAACCCACCGAGCGGCTTTCAGTTGAGTGAGCCCTTCGGCACGACCCACCGAGTCGGCTGACCGGTGACCT
>JBKPSJ010000399.1:0-6662 GCA_046765875.1 Actinomycetota bacterium | reverse complement strand
TACGCTCATGACAGGCGTGCTTGTGTGGAGCAGCCATCTTTTAATCCGCGGGTTGTGGGTTCGAGTCCCACGGGGCCCACCGCTGTGACCTGCGGATCTGCCTGGCGACTGCCGTCGCTGACAGCCTCCGCAGGTGGGTTTTGGCTGCCCAAAACTCGTGTCATGACTCGTGTCATGGCCTGAAGCGTTCGAGGTCACCCGTTGGCCGCCGGATCATCCGAGAGCTCACCGTGATGGTCAACCGGGTGGCGGCGGAACGCGATGGCAATCGCGGTCGACGCCGAGCCGACCCTGGTCTCGTCGTGTGGCGTTTGACGCGTACGCGGCAGGCTTGAGCTGGTCGAGCAGGATGCCAGCGGTTTTGCTTGATAGCTTCTGCGGCCTCAACCTGTGCGGCCTCGGTGTGCGGCTCGGCGCTGTGTGCCGGGCGATCGTTGACGGATCTGTGCCAGGACAGGCCGCAGCAGGCTGGACACGGTCCGGCCCGCGCGGGTGGGCGGTGCGGGCCGGGTCTGGGGATGGGGGAGGTCAGGCTGGTTGTGGGTGTGCGGCATCGGTGTCGATGGGGGTCGGCGTTGGTTTCGCGGGGCGGATGGTGAGGACGATGCCGGCTATGGCGGTCCAGAGCAGGACCAGCATGGAGGCTTGGAATCCGTAGGGGGTGTTTTCGGCGATCCCGAGGATGAGCGCGGTCCAGGCCAGCCAGCGTGGAATGGCCCGGGTGTACACGCCTGCCGCGAAGAGGCCGAGCATGATGAGGGTTCCGCCGCCTCCGCCGAATTGGGATCCGAGGTGCCAGGCCTGGAGCGCTTCGGGTGTCACGTCGGGGTTCGAGCCGATGTTGCCCAGGGTCACGTAGGATCCGGCTCCGATGAGTTCGGCGACCACTGCCACGGCGGTTCCGACGAGCAGGAGTCCGGCGACAACGGGGGGCGCGGGGGGACTGGCGGCCCTGATTACGCGGGCCCAGACCGCGATGCCGAACAGGCCGAGGGCGAGTCCTCCCCAGACCATCAATTCGCCGCCGGTTCGGACCTGGTCGGCGTGAGTGGCGAAGTAGCGGCTCAGCTCTGGCAGCGGAGTGTCGGCGCCGGGGAACTCGCCGATGCTGAGGTTCCCCGCCATGATGAGCACGGTGTAGGCGACGCCGGCAAGAGGGAGGATGCGGCTCAAGCCGGTGACCCCGCTACGTGGGCGTTGTGGGTGATCGGTGTAGTGGTTCATGGTGTGCCTCCTGCCGGCTTGTGGACGGTGCGAAGGTAGGCGCCGTCGCCGGTGCGCGTCGTCGCCCGCCTCGTGGATCTTGGCGTCGGCCGATCGGGTGATTTCTGCAGCGCTACTCATCGTCTGGGTGGTTGATGACAGCCGGGGCGGGGACGCCTAGCGTGACCGATATGGGTGCGCGGTTGGACGCGGCCGGGAAGGATCGCCTGCTTGCCGTCGCCTTGGTCGTCGGCGTGGGACTGCAGGCGGCGTTGCTGTCGATGTCCACCTCTGGGCGGCTGGTGACCTTGGTCGTCGGTGGAGGGGTGTGCGCGACGGTGGCCGGCCGACGCAGGTTCCCAACCGCGGTTGGGCTCGGCGTACAGACCGCACTGGTGGTGACCGGGGTCTTCGTCGCCTTGCCGGTCGGACCGGTCACGATCGCGTGGTTCTGCGCGCTCTACGCGCTGACGGTGTGGACATCTCTGCGGTGGTTCGTGCTGGGCGTGGCATGGTTCGCGCTCAGCGACGTCGCCCCCCAGCTGGTCCTCCGCGAAAACCTGGACGCGATCGCAGCGTTCACCGTCGGGGCCGTGGTGGTGATGGTGCTGCTGCGCCGGGTGGTGGGGGACCGCGATCGTCGACTCGGCCTGGCCGAGCGGGAGCGGGAACTGGCCACGCGGGAGGCGATCATCGAGGAGCGGGCCCGGATCGCGCGGGAGCTGCACGACGTCATCGCACACCATGTGTCGATGATGGTCGTGCAGGCCGGTGCCGAGCGCCGGGTCTTGGACCCGGACCAGCAGTCCACGCGTGAGGTGTTGACCACGATCGAACGCGTCGGGCGCTCGGCGCTGACCGAGATGCGACGCCTGGTCGGCGTGCTGCGTAGCGACGAGGCGGAGGGATTGGCGCCGCAGCCCCGGGTCGGCGACATCGCGACGCTGGTCGATCAGATGCGCTCGGCCGGCCTGGACATCGAACTGCGAATGGAAGGCGAGCCGCACGAGCTTCCTGTCGGCATCGACCTTTCCGCCTACCGCATCGTCCAGGAAGGGCTGACCAACGCGCTCAGGTACGCCGGCGACACGCGTACCGAGGTCCGCGTGCGGTACGGCGTCGAGTCTCTCGAGATCGAGATCCTCGACGATGGACCGGGCCGTCGATCCGAGCCCGGGCACGCCGGAGACGGGCGGGGACACGGGCTGGGACACGGTGTGGGACATGGGCTGATCGGGATGCGCGAACGGGTCGCCCTGTACGGCGGCACCCTCGACGCGGGCCGACGCCCGGCCGGAGGTTTCGCGGTCCGCGTCGTGCTGCCGACCCGGTGAGGTGGGAGCCATGATCCGAGTCGTTATCGCCGACGACCAGGGCCTGGTGCGCGTCGGGCTGCGCAAGATCCTCGACGTCGAACCAGACACCCAGGTCGTCGGTGAAGCCAAGGACGGGTTGGAGGCCGTGGCCGCGGCCGATCGGCTCCGGCCCGACGTCGTGGTGATGGATATCCGGATGCCGTCGCTGGACGGGATCGAGGCGACCCGCCGGATCGTGCGATCGTGTCCGGTCGTCCGGGTGCTGATGCTGACCACGTTTGGCCTGGACAACTACGTCTACGAGTCGCTGCGGGCCGGGGCAAGCGGGTTCATGCTAAAGGACGCGCCGCCCGAACAGATCGCCGACGCGGTGCGGATCATCGCCAACGGCGACGCCCTGCTCGCGCCATCGATCACCCGGTCGGTCATCGAAGAGTTCGCCCGCCATCCCGCTGCACCCCCCGACCAGCCTCCGGTCGCTGTCGCGTCGCTGACACCTCGCGAACGGCAGGTCTTCGACCTATTGATCGCGGGGCGCTCCAACCCTGAGATCTGCGACCGCCTGGTCATCACCGATGCAACAGCCAAGACCCACGTCGCACGCATCCTGCAGAAACTCGGTGTCCCAGACCGAGTCCAAGTCGTCATCTACGCCTACGAGAGCGGCCTGGTCAGGCCCGGCACCGCGGACCGCAAGCACCCCTGGAACTGAGGCGCCGAACCGTTGGCGAAGGGCGACAGGGTCTTCGTGCATGGGACCGTCACCACCGACGTGTGGACTGAAAAGCAGTCTGGCGAGAAGCGGACCGCGCAGCGGGTTCTGGCCGAAATCGGGCTCTTCACGATCGAGGGTGTAGTTGGGGTCTGAAGCCGCCGGTCTTGAGGAGGGATCTGGCGATGTAGTTGGTGAGGTTGCGAAAGCCGAGTGCGCTGCCGCGCAGGTGTTCCAGTCGGCCGTTGATCGCTTCTGTGGGGCCGTTGCTGGTGCCGGGCCGGTCGAAGTAGGCCAGCACGTCGGCGGCCCGTTTCTTCAGTGTCCCGCCCAGGGTGATGAGCTCGGTCAGTGCCGCTGGGACGCTGTGGCTGATCGTGTCGATCAGCTTGCTCATCAGTTCACGGCCTCGCCGCCGGTCGGGTTCGCGGTAGGCGGCGATCATCCGCTGGTAGATGCCCCGGGTCGCTTCGACTTCGACGTGTGCGTCGGCGGCGAACAGTGCCGTCAAGCGGTCAGCCTGCTTGTCGGTGAGCAGTTCGGCACCGGTGTGCAGCATCCGTCGCGCGGCATACAGCGGGTCGCCGACCCGGCCTCGGTGGCCGTGGATGGCTTGTTGGACCCGGCGGCGGCACTGATCGAGGGCCTCGCCGGCCAGACGCACCACGTGGAAGGGGTCCATCACCGCCACGGCGTCGGGCAGTTCCTCAGCGGTGGCGGTCTTGAACCCGGTGAACCCGTCCATCGCGACGACCTCCACCTGATCGCGCCAGGCCTTGGGCCGGCCCGCGAGCCAGGTCTTGAACGCCTGCTTGGAGCGGCCCTCGACCATGTCCAGCAGCCTGGCCGGGCCGGTGCCGTCGCGGATCGGGGTGAGATCAATGATCACGGTGACGTACTTGTCGCCGCGGCGGGTGTGGCGCCACACGTGCTCGTCCACACCGATCACGCTCACGTCGTCGAACCGGCCCGGGTCCTCGATCAGGACCCGCTTGCCCTCGGCCAGGACGGCGTCGTTGGCGGTGTTCCACGACACCGCGAGTCCTTCGGCGACACGTGCCATCGTGAGGTGCTGGACCACGATGGCTTCCAGTGCCCACCGCAGGCCACCGCGCGACAGCTTCGCCCGCGGCTCGGCCGCGCCGGTGCTGTCTTGGCGCCACACATGCCCACACCCGGTGCACCGGTAGCGGCGAACCGTCACCACCAAGACCGTGGGGCGCCAGCCGAACGGCTCGTGCGCCAACCGACGGGTCACCGTGTCACGAGCGACACCTTCGCATCCGCAACGACGGCACCACCGGTCTGGCTCGACGACCCGGCACGCCAGCACCGCACGATCCGGTTCGAGTCGTTGCCCGGTGACTTCCAGGCCGAGTTCATCGAGCCGGCAGAACGTGGTCAGGTCAGGGCGGTCGAAGCCCGCAGCGGGGGTAGCGTCGTGCACGTCGAGGTCTTCCGGATGGGCAGTGTGAGAACTTCCATCCTCGGAAGACCTCGACCCCTACCCGGGCACCGACGCGCCAACCGGTCCTACACCCTCAACTGCGAAGAGCCCGAAATCGTGGGGCCGAGCCTGCGCCGGGCCACCACCCGGATCAGCAAGACCACCCGCACCCCGGCCTCCGACGAGGACCCGCACGACATCGGCGAACAGGCGTCCTGATCCGGTCGCGGAGGGCGTCCGCCAAGGTCGACCGTCGGGCGCCCTCACCTCCCCCGCAGGTGAATCCCCGGCCGCCGCGTGACACGGTTCGTGACGCGAACTCGCGGCGATCGGTGGGGAACCTGGCCCCCCGGTGGGGGCATTCGTGTGGCTGGTGGAGTCTGGTGGGGCCGTATGCGGCGGGTGGCTGCGGCCTTTTAATCCGCAGGTCGTCCATTCGAGCCTCAAGCACGCGTGCCGGTCAGGCATGCGCGGTGGTTGTCTTGATGGCGTCAGGGGTGGTCGTCTCGGGCCTTGGCGCGGGCCGCTCGGCGCCGTGCCGGCTCCTGGTCTCGTAGCCGAGCCAGTGTCTTCTCGATCAGTCGCGTGCGCGTCTGGGTCATCTTCGCTTTGTCGATGGCGAGCACGTGCTCACGCTTGCGGCTGTAGGACAGGCGGTCGTAGGCGGCGCGGGCGACCGGGTCGGCGTCCAGGGCACGGGCGAAGTCCGCGGGCTCGATCACAGCACGGGACTCTGCATCGAGCTCCACCTCAACCTCGACCTCGTCGCCGGTCACCACCCCGGCGGCCTTTCGGTTGGCATTGCTGAGGCCGAGCAGGTGGCGGCCACGCATGATGGCGACCCTGCTCCTCCAGGAATGCCCGTTGATCGTGATGGTCACCGCCGGCCGCTTGCCGCCGCCGAGCGCCTCCACTAGCTCCGGGGGGACTTCCAAGCCCCTCATGGGCTCCGGCGGTTCGACATGGGATCGAAACTTCATGGTCTGCTCCTTTCAACTTGTGTGAGCTCGTAGCGCCGGTGCGCTGCGCCGCGCCGCCCCGTCACGGCGGCGCGGCGTGCCACGGGCAAGCCGTCCGGGTGGGTGAATGCCCGGCATCGCTGCTGGCTACTCCGCGTAGGGCTGGTCTTTGCCCCGCGCGCTGTAGCCGATGCTCCAGATGTGGCCGTCGGGGTCCGCGAACGTGCCGCCGTACCCGCCCCACGGCAGGGCCGCGGCCGGTTTGAGGATCGTGGCGCCAGCCTTGTCGGCCGCTGCGAGGATCTCGTCGACGCGTGCCTCGCTTCGTACCACGTAGGTCAGGACCATCCCGCTGAAGCCGGCGCCGTCGGGGCTGGTTCCCACCTCGGCGGCCAGGCCGTCACGGCCATAGAAGCCGACGAGCGAGCCACCGTCGGATTCGAAGAAGACCGACACGCCATAGTCCCGCTTGATCTTCCAGCCGAGACCGTCTGTGTAGAACCACTTGGACCGCTCCATGTCCTCGACACCGAGCAGGACCGAGCTCACAGTCGCTTTCATGCCTTGCCTCCTTAGACGGTTGGTGTGATGCACACAACCGTCACGCTACGCGCAGCCCGCTGACCCGTGCTTCTCCATTGCTGACCGGTTCGTGGCTGGTTTCGACCGCCTGATCCCGCATTTTGTAAGGCAGGGGTTGAGGGTTCGAGTTGACGTCTGGATCAATCGACGTGAAGCACGACTTTGCCGCCGATCCGGCGCCGCAGCAGCGCGTCGATGGCCGGAGCCGGGTCGCGCCAGGAACTCTCCAGTTCGACCTGTCCGTCTAGCCGGCCGTCGGCGACGAGCGCGCACAGCCGGGTAAGGTCGCCGGTTCGGCTGGCATGGGCGATGGTCTCATCGAGCCTGGTCGGGATCGCCGCGAACTGAGCCCAGGCACCGACCTTGACCAGCCCAACTACACGCGTCCGGACGGGCGGGCCACTGCCGTCGGCTGCGGCACGCTCGACCACACCGGCGGCGTC
>JBKPSJ010000398.1:0-5871 GCA_046765875.1 Actinomycetota bacterium | reverse complement strand
GGGCCGGGCTGCGAGGTCTCGCCCCAGACCCGGCCGAACGACACGAACGGGATCCCGGACCCGGCCAGCCACTCATGCCGCGGGTCGTGCGTCTCGGTCTGCGACAGCACGAACCCGTCGACCAGCCGGCGCGCGTGCAGGTCGTCGTACACCGCCATCCCGTCGACGCCGGCGGGCGCGGTGAACAGCAGGATGTGCCGGCGGCTGACCTCGGCCGCGGTGCACAACGCGTGCAGGAACAGGTCCATGACCAGGTGCACCTGGTTGCCCGGCCAGCCCGGCACGCAGTATCCGATCAATTCGACCGCGCTGGTGCGGAGACTTCGGGCGTTGCGGTTCGGCCGGTAGTTCAGGACCTTGATCGAATGTGTGACCCGCGCAAGCGTCTCCGGGCGCAGCCGCTGCGGCGCGTTGAGCGCGTTCGATACGGTCTGTACCGACACCTCCGCGTGCGCCGCGACCTGCTTGAGCGTTGCCACCCGACCTCCTGCGGCGGTCCGCCGATGGGGTTGGAACGATCAAATCGCATCCTTGTCGGCGCGGCGCGCGGTGTCAACGGCTCGCGACTCAGATGTCTTCGTCGCCCAGCCCGGCGTCCTCGAGATCGAGCGTGCGCTGGATGCTGCGCCGGGTCGCGTCGGTGATCGCGCCGCTGCGGAACAGGTGCTCCAGCTCGGCGCGCTCGACCTCCAGCAGGTCGCGCCGCAGTCTGCGGTACGCCGCGGCCAGCGAGTCGGTGGGCTGGTCCGGCTGGCTGTCGAGCCGGTCTATCCGGGCCTCCCAGCTTCGGCGGAGTTGTTCGATCAGCACATCCGGCACCGCCTCGGCGTTGGCCACCTGCTCGAGGTGGCCGAGCGCCGCCTGCGCGAGTCGCAGCCGGGCCCGCAGCACCTCGTCCCGGACGTCGGCACCGCTCATCGCTACGCCGGATCGGCGTACCAGCGGGGCGAGCGTGAAGCCCTGCACGACAAGGCTGATCACGATCACCGCGGTCGTCAGCAACTGGACCAGGTCGCGGTTCGGAACGGGCAGGCCTTCATCGGTGACGAATGGTATGGACAGTGACGCGGCCAGCGGCACGACACCTCTGGCGCCGGCCCAGGCGACGACAGCGGGTACCTGCCAACTCGGCCGGTGACCGCTGCGGTGCTGGATGACAGCCGACAGCGGGAACACCCACAGGATCCGGATCAGGAGCAGTGCGGCGGTGATTGCAACGGCCTGCAGTGGCCAGCTCGCGTCGACGCCGGATATGCCGTGTATGAGTGCGGGCAACTGCAGGCCGATGAGGCCGAACACGACACTTTCCAACAAGAAGATCACCGTCTGGTTGACCGCGGCGAGTTGCAGCCTGGTCTGGGGTGACGACAGGCGGGTCGCCTGCGTTCCGAGGATCACGCTCGCGACCACGACCGCGGTGACGCCGGATGCGTGGATCGCCTCGGCCAATACATAGGCCAGGTACGGCGTCACCAGCGACACCACGGTCTCGAGTACGGCGTCCTCGGTGCGGGACCGGACCAGGCCGATGCCGACGGCAACGATCACACCGGCCGCGGTACCACCGCCGGCAAGAAGCAGGAACTGCAGCACCGTGTGTGCGGCCGAAAGGGTGCTGCCGGCAACGACCAAGGAGACCGCGATCCTGAACAGCAGGAGGCTGGTCGCGTCGTTGAACAGGCTCTCGGCCTGTACGAGCGCCTGTAGCCGCGGCGGCAACGACAGCCGCCGGCCGAGCGCTGTCACGGCGACCGGGTCGGTGCTGGCGAGCACGGCACCGAGCACCAGTGCCATCTCCGGGCTGAGCGGCGTGATAGCGACCGCGAGCGCGCCGATCCCAACCGCCGACCCGACGACCAACCCGACCGCGAGCACGGCGACCGGGCGCCAGACCGCTCGCAGATCCCGCGCGGGCAGTTCCTCGCCGGCGGCGAACAGCAGCGGCGGTAGCACGACCAGACTGACGATCTCCGGCGTCACCCGTATCTCCGGTACACCGGGCACCAGCCCGACCAGCACCCCGGCGACGACGAGCAACGAGGGAGCGGGCACCCGCAACCGGCGCGCGAACGTGGCCACCACCGTCGCCACGACGACGAGGAACAGCACGGTCTCGACGCTGCGCATGTCTCCCGCCGTCAGTAGGCAACCGACCCCAATGCCGACCAGACTTCCCGGCGCGCCTGCCGCAGACTTTACCGGGCCGGTGCCTTCCGCGGTTCGGATCAGCTCAGCAAGGTATTCAGCCTTCCGTAGTCGAGGTGGGTTTGGGTGGAGTCGTGGATGCCGGGGCCGAAGAGGTCGCGGGCGGCTCGGTCCAGGAGGCCGTAGGAGGCGGCTGCGATGGAGGAGCCGGTGCTGATTCGGGCTACGCCGGCTGCGGCGAGGTCTGCGACGGGTGGGGCGCCTGGGCCGACCAGGATGTTGACCGGGGCGTCGATGCCCTGCACCAGTTCGCGGACCACGGAGAGGTCGGTGACGCCTGGTACGAAGATGCCGTCCGCGCCGGCCTTCAGGTATGCCGCCGCGCGGGTCAGCGTTTCGTCCAGCCGGCCGGCTGGGTCGCCGATCCCGCGGAGGTACACGTCGGTGCGGAGGTTCACGAACAGTGCGTCACCGGCCGCTTCGCGGACTGCGGCGATCCGTTCCGCCTGTTCCTCGACCGAGAGCAGCGCCGCCGGCTCGTCGTACCGGCAGTCCTCGAAGTTCACACCCGCGGCGCCGGTTTCGACCACGGCGCGGATGGTCTCGGCCACGCCCTCGGTGCTGTCGGAGTACCCGCCCTCGATGTCGGCGGTGACCGGCGGCGCGACCGCGGCGACGATGCGGCGGACGACATCCAGGGCGGTGTCGCGGTCGAGCCGGTCGCCGTCGGCATAACCGAGGCTCCAGGCGACACCGGCACTGGTGGTGGCGATCGCCGCGGCACCGGCCGCGGCCACTATGCGAGCACTGGCGACGTCCCAGGCGTTGGCGAGCAGAAGCGGCCGACCGGGCACGTGCAGAGAGCGAAGCTGTTCCGAGCGAGTTGTCATATACCCGATTCCATCAACCGCCACGGACAGATTCCGGCGGGATCCGGGCGTCGACGGCGTAGCTGTCGCATTCTCGCCAGGTTCTGTCCGTGCGAGCCGCGATGCTGGTCTGCGTGTTCACCGACGACGACCGGTGCCTTCGGGCGGTGCAGTCGAAGGACGTCCGATTCGACGGGTGGTTCTTCACCGCCGTCCTGACCACCGGGATCTACTGCCGGCCGAGTTGCCCGGTGGTGCCGCCGAAGGCGCGGAGCATGCGCTTCTATCCGACCGCTGCGGCCGCTCAGCAGGCCGGGTTTCGGGCCTGCAAGCGGTGCCGGCCGGACGCCAGCCCCGGCTCACCGGAGTGGAACCACCGGGCGGACCTGGTCGCCCGCGCGATGCGGCTGATCGCTGACGGCGTCGTCGACCGCGAGGGCGTACCGGGGCTGGCGGCGGGACTGGGATACAGCGTGCGCCAGGTGCAGCGGCAGATGCTCGCCGAGCTCGGCGCCGGCCCGCTGGCGATCGCGCGGGCGCAACGGGCCCAGACCGCGCGGCTGCTGATCGAGACCAGCACGCTGCCGATGGCCGACGTCGCGTTCGCGGCCGGGTTCTCCAGCGTCCGCAGCTTCAACGACGCCGTCCGGCAGGTGTTCGCGCTGTCACCGACCGAGTTGCACCACCGCGCGGCTCGTGGCCGTACGGACGGCACGGCGGGCCTCGTCTCGGTACGGCTCCCGTTCCGGCCGCCACTCAATCCGGACAACCTGTTCGGCCACCTGGCCGCGACCGCGGTCCCCGGAGTACTCCGGGCTGATCCGGTGCTGCGGCCGCTGGTCGACAAGCATCCCGGCCGGCGGGTGCCGCGGACCGTCGACGGGCCCGAGTTCGCGGTCTGCGCGGTGCTCGGGCAGCAGGTGTCGACGGCCGCGGCCCGGACGCACGCGGCCCGGCTGGTGCTGGCGTGCGGCGTTCCGGTGGGCGACCCGGCGGGCGGGCTCACGCACTTGTTCCCGGACAGCGACGCGCTGACCGAGGTGGATCCGTCGACGCTCGCGTTTCCGCAGTCTCGCCGGACCACGTTCGCCGCGCTGACCCGTGCGCTGGCGGCCGGCGAGATCGACCTCGGAGCCGGTAGCGACTGGGACCGGGACCGGTCCCGGCTCGCGGACCTACCGGGTGTCGGACCGTGGACGGTCGAGACGATCGCGATGCGCGCGCTCGGTGACCCGGACGCGTTCACGGCCACCGATCTGGGGATCAGGCTGGCCGCCCGGCACCTCGGCCTGCCGGAGCATCCGCGGCTGCTGACCGAACGGTCCCGGGCCTGGCAGCCGTGGCGTTCGTACGCGGTGCAGTATCTGTGGGCGAGCGGCGACCACGCGATCAACCGGCTACCGGCCTGACCAGGGAGGACAGACATGCGCACGCACACGGTCATGGACAGCCCGATCGGGCCGTTGACGCTGACCGCCGACGACGGAATGCTCTCCGGGCTGTACATGGAGATCTCGCGCTACCCGCTGTCGCCGGAGCAGGCAGGGGAGCCCGACCCGACCGCTTTCGACGAGCCGGTCCGGCAACTCGCGGAGTACTTCGCCGGCGAGCTGACCGAGTTCGACCTCGAGCTGACGTTGGCCGGTACGCCGTTCCAGCAGCGGGTCTGGACCGCCCTGCGAGAAATCCCGTACGGCGAGACCGAATCGTACGGCGAACTGGCGCAGCGCATCGGCAGCCCAACGGGTGCCCGCGCGGTCGGGCTGGCCAACGGCCGCAACCCGATCAGCATCATCGTCCCGTGCCACCGGGTGATCGGCAGCAGCGGCAGCCTGACCGGGTATGGCGGCGGCATCGAGCGCAAGCAGTTCCTGCTGGAGTTCGAGCAACGCGTCAGCGGAAAGACATTGATCTGAGAAATCCGCGCGCGTCATCCGTACTTCCTGTCTGAGGACCGGTCACATCGGTCATTCCTCATACAGGGAGAACGAATCGATGCGTTTCAGAACGATCCGCATTGCGGCCGCGGCCGCGTTTTTGCTCGCCTCTGGGGCTCTGGTTGCCTGCGGCAACAATAGTCAGGCGGGCGGGATGTCGGTCGCGATCGCCTCGCCGGCGAAGGATGCCAAGGTCAGCGTCCCGTTCACGGTCCAGGTGGACGCGGGCGTGCCGCTGGGTCCGACCGACTCCGGCAAACACCACGTCCATCTGTGGTTCGACAACGATGCCAACAGTTACGCCGTCGTCGAGTCGAACACCGTCGACATCAAGCCCGGGTTGAAGGCGCTTTCGGGCAAGACGCTGCAGTTGTCGCCGGGCGAGCACACCATCCATGTGTCGCTCCGCAACGCCAACCACTCCGCCGCGGGTGCGGAGACCGAGATCAAGGTCGACGTCACGGGGAGCGGTCCGGCCGCAGGACCGACCACACCGCCGCCCGCGGCCGAGTCCGGTGGCAACGGGTACTGACGTCATGACCCTCACCCGGAACCGCGTCCGGACAGTGACGCGGTACAACCGGCGCACCCGTTGGTTCCACGTGGCCGTCTACCTCACGGTCCTGCTGCTCCTGGGTACCGGCTGGTGGCTGCTGAGCGGACGCGAGGGCGATCCGAGCCCGGCTGCACGCCTGACGGGCGTCGCCGACACGACCCTGCACACGTGGGCCGGCTGGTTCCTCACCGGTCTCACGGTGGTCGGGGTCACGCTCGGTGCCCGCGCCACCCGGACGTTCGTACGTGAGACCGTACGGGTCGACGACGGCGACCTGCGATGGTTCGTGCGCTGGCCGGTGGCGGTGTTCACCGGCCGGTTCGCGCACCACCGCGGACACTTCGATCCCGGCCAGCGGGTGGCG
>JBKPSJ010000397.1:0-8312 GCA_046765875.1 Actinomycetota bacterium | reverse complement strand
GCACCCGGCGTGCTCACCCTCCCGACCCGAGGGCGTGGCACCGACTCACACCGCGTGACTGTGATGCGTTCTACTGGCGTGGTGGTTGCGAAGAAGGGACAGGTGGAGCTGCCGCCGTTCCAGGCGCTCGTCGACGAGCACTGGCGCGACGTCAGCCGGCTTGCCCATGCGCTGGCCGGACCGGTCGACGGGGACGACGTGGCCCAGCGTGCCTGGGAGAAGGCGTTCACGGCGTACCCGAAGCTGACGTCGGCAAAGAACCTGCGCGGCTGGCTGCTGACCATCACCGCCCGGTGCGCGACCGACCTGCACCGGTCGCGCAAGCCGCAGACCCCGCTGGACGAGGACCTGCAGGGCGGCGCGGTGGCGGTCGAGGGACCGAGCCCGGCGGACTGGCCGGACCCCGACCTGTGGAACGCGGTGGCGAAGCTGCCCGAGCGGCAGCGCACCGCCGTCGCGCTCAAGTACGTCGGCGACCTGGACCACCGGTCGGTGGCCGAGGCGCTCGGAACCACGGCGGCGGCGTCGCGACGGCTCGTCAGCGACGCGCTGGCCGCACTACGCAAGGAGTTGGACCATGACTGATCTCGAGAGCCGCCTGATGGCCGCACCCGCCGTCGGCCGGCCGCCGGTGCTGCCGGACGGCGACGTCGGCTATGCGCTACACGAAACCCCGGTCGGAACGTTGCTGCTGGCAACGGCCGGTGGCCGGGTCGTCGCCTCGTCGTTCGGCGACGAGCAGAGCGTGACCAACAAGCTGGCCATGGCGATCTCGCCGCGGGTGCTGCGGCAGCCGAAGGCCACCGACCAGGTACGCCGTCAACTGGACGAGTACCTCGCCGGCAAGCGCCGTACCTTCGACCTGGACGTCGATCTCGCCCTCGCCACGTCGTTTCAGCGCGAGGTGCTGACCGGGCTGGCGGCGTCTGTGCCGTTCGGCGCGACCACGACGTACGGGCGGCTGGCCGGCGAGATCCACAAGCCGCGGGCGGCGCGCGCGATCGGGCATGCGCTGGGCAGCAACCCGCTGTGCATCGTGCTGCCCTGCCACCGGGTGATCGGTGCCTCCGGCGCCCTGACCGGGTACGCCGGAGGCATCGAGGCCAAGCGCTACCTGCTCGACCTGGAGGCCGCGGCCTGAGCCTTGCCGAGCAGCACGGCCGCGAGCATCCCCACCAGGATCGATGCGTACGTCGCGCCCAGCCACGCCGGCGGCGTGAAGTGCAGCCGGGCCTGGACGTCGGTCCAGAAGCCCGACCAGCCCTTCACGTCGCCGGGGAAGACCAGCTGGTACGTGACGAACCCGCACAGCCAGGCCACGACCGGTGGCCACCGCAGCCGGGCGTTCTCCGACACGTCCCAGCGCATCCGGCTGACCACGAAGAAGTCGGCGATCGCGACCGCGAACAGCGGCACGAACACCGATCCGATCAGATACAGGAACGACGTGTAGTTGCTCAGGTCAACGAATAGCGCGAGCACCGTCGCGGTGACCCCGATGATCAGCGAGATCCAGCGCCGGTCGATGTGCCCGATCACGTTGTGCGCCGACATGGTGGTCGAGTAGATGTTCGCGTACGCCTCGTCGACCTCGTCGACCAGCAGCACGAACAGCGCGACGGCACCGGCCGGCAGCGTCACCAGCGCGGTGATCACGCCCTCGGTGTCGGTGCTGAGCGTCGCCACCGCGAACACGCCGAGGCTGAAGTAGATCAGTGCGGCCAGGCCGTACCCGAGCGACGACCCGAGGAACGCGGCCCTGTTCGACCGTGAGTGGCGGGTGTAGTCCGCGGCCAGCGGAGCGAACGAGACCACGCCGGCGGCGGCCAGGTCTACGGCCGGCCAGAAGCCGAGCACGCCGCCCTGCGGCATGTCGCTGATCGGTCTGCGGAGCACCTGCACGAACAGGTACGCCGAGGCCGCGAGCACCACCCAGATCATGAACTTGCGCAGCACCCGCACGCTGCCCAGCGGCCGGATCGCCATCGTCGTCGCGATCGCGCCGGCCAGCAGCACGAACGGCCAGCGCCAGCTCTCGCCGGCCACCGCGACCGCGGCCTGCGAGATCACGATGATCTCCATCGTGGCCCAGCCGAGGTTCTGGCCGATGTTGAGGATCGTCGGTGCCAGCGAACCGCGGCGGCCGAACAGCCCGCGCATCGCGGCCATCGCCGGCGCCCCGGTCTGCGAGCCGAACACGGCCGAGCCGCCGAGCACCAGCGCGCCGGTCACGGTGCCGACGATGGTGGCCAGCAGGCCCTTGGCCAGCGACCCGGTGTACGCCGCGATCGACGCACCGGTGACCGGGCCGAACAGCGAGATGCCCAGGTTGCCCCAGAGCGTGAACTGGTCGAGGAAACTCAGCGTACGCGGAGTCTCGGTGGTGAGAGTGAGCGGCGCCTCGATGGTCGAGCCGGTGCGCACGCGTCGGGCGGTGGTTCCTGTGGACATGGCGGTCCGTCTCCCTACGCCGGCATTACCCGGTCAGGTTCAGGCGGTCGGCGACCCGGCCCATGCCAAGGCTCGTACTAGGCTCGTCGCCCTCTCAGCCCGCGTTGCGGTGCGAGCTCCCGCAGTGTTGTGTGGTCGTCAGTTTACTGTTCCCACGGCGGCCGGCCAGGTGCGGCCTGCACGACGGGCGTCACGTCCGGCCGCAGCGTGCGATACACGAGGAACAGGCCGACCGCGAGCATCCAAAGGCCGACGCCGCCGTACCCGTACGCCGTCGGCAGCCGGCGGGTGGTGTCGTCGATGCTGCCGAACCCGGTGCTCGCGATGATCAGCCCCCAGATCACCATGAACAGCACCCCGACCCCGATGAACCCGAACGCGACCAGTTCGGCCAGGACCGGCGACTTGCCCCGCTTGCGCCGCTCGGCCAGGTCGCGGATCCACAGCGCCAGCACCACGCCGGTCAGGCCGGCGACGGCGAGTTGGCCGATCGTGTCGATGACGTCGGTGCGCAGCGGGTGGTTCAGATCCGAGCCCGGCTGCTGCGCGATCTCGCGGAGGGCGGTCCGCTGCACGGTCAGCACGAGCAGGCCGTAGAAGGCGGCCACGATCCCGCCGATCAGCGCCAACCGGGCCACCTGTGCGTTCGGCTCGACAGCACGCTCGGGCCGCTGGTACCCGGTCGGCTGCTGGGCTTGTTGCCACGCCGGCGGGCCAGGCGGATGGTGCCCGAGCGGCGGGAACCGCTGGTGCCCGCCCTGGCCGTACTGCGGCGGTCCGTACTGGCCGAACTGGCTCTGTTGGCGCGCGTAAGGGTTGTAGCCCTGCGGGTGCTGGCCGTACCCGGGCTGCGGTTGTGCGGCGTACTGGCCGTGACCGTAGGGCTGAGCCGGCGGAACGACAGGCCTGTGCTCCTGCTCGTCTTCGTCTGGGTTGTCGTCACCACGCCCGTACGTCGGGAAGTCCTGCGATGACATCGGCGACTCCCTATACGGTCTATACAGTCCGGGTACGGAGGAACCTGCCGAAATGCGGCACCGTGAAGGCGACCGTACCTCGCTCCGCCGAGTACACAAGGCCCTTCTTGATCAAACCGTCACGCGCGGGCGACAGGCTCTGCGGTTTGCGCTTGAGCGCCGCGGCCACCTCCGAGGTCGGCACCGAGTGGTCGTCGTTCTGTACGCCGAGATCCGCCATCGCACGCATGTAGTCGCGCTCTGCGGGTGTGGCTCGTTCGTACCGGGACCCGAAGAAGCCGACGGTCAGCTCGGCCGACGCCTCCGGCGCCGCCACCGCCACATCCTTGACGCTGATCGGGCTGGTCGGCGCGTGGTCCCAGGTCGCGTGTGCGAAGGCCTGCACGAAGTAGGGATACCCATCTGTCTGGGCGTACAACTCGTCCAGCGCCTCGGCGTCGTACTCGACGGCCTCGGTCTCGGCGGGGATGATCAGCGCCCGGTCGCACGCCTCGCGGGCGAGCCGGTCGACGCGGATGTAGCGGAACAGCCGCTCGGAGTACGACTTGCTCGCCGAGAGCACCGCCGGCAGATGCGGCAGGCCGGCGCCGACGACGACCAGCGGCGCGTTCTGCTGGCTGATCTCGTGGCAAGCGGCGCACAGCGCGGACAACTCGTCGGGGTTGACGTCCTGCATCTCGTCGACGAACAGTCCGACCCCGACCGACAGATCGTTGGCCAGGTCGGCGGCGTCGGCGAACAACTCGATCAGGTCCATCTCGAGGTCGCCGGAGTCGGCTCGCCCCTTCGCCGCGATCACGTCCACCGGCGGGTGCCACCGGATGCCCTTGCGGTCGTTCTGCGGCGTCCGCAGCGCGAACGCCTTCAGCACGCCGAGGAAGTCCTCCACCCGCTCCTCGTCGCGGTGCCGGTGCCCGAGTTCGCGCATCGCCGAGTGCATCGCCTGCGCCATCGGGAGACGGATGCTCTGCTCGGGACGGGCCTCGATCTTGCCGGTGCCCCAGGCACGTTTGATCGCCATACTGCGCAGCGTGTTGAGCAGCACCGTCTTGCCGACGCCGCGCAGCCCGCTGAGCACCAGGCTGCGTTCAGGTCGGCCGGCGGCGACCCGCTCGAGCACGATCTCGAATTGGCGTACCTCGGCGTCGCGACCGGCCAGTTCCGGCGGTCGCTGCCCGGCACCGGGCGCGTACGGATTCCGGATCGGGTCCACGATCGCACTCTATGGGCTTGTCTAGCGTTTCCCGTAGATTTCCCTATCGACCGATATCGGCGTGTCTCCTACGGCGACAACCGGCGCTTCAGAGGTCGAGGACCAGGTCTGTGGTGGGGCGCGTGCAGCAGATGAGGATTTCGCCGGGCGGTGGGGGTTCCAGGGGTTGGGTGGCGTAGGTGACTTCGCCGGTGAGGAGGGGAGTCACGCAGGTGTGGCATACGCCGGTACGGCAGGACCACCGCGTGGGGACGTCGCAGGACTCGGCCAGGTCGAGGAGGGACTTCTGGTCGGTCGGCCAGCGTACGGTCAGGCCACTGCGGGCGAACGTGATCTGGGGTCCGGTGCCGGGTTCTCCCGGTGGTTGGTGCGGCTCGGGCAGGTCCTGGCCGATCAGGCCCGGGTTGATGGCGGAACGGCTGCCGAACTGCTCGAT
This sequence comes from Actinomycetota bacterium, assembly GCA_046765875.1. Taxonomy (GTDB): domain Bacteria; phylum Actinomycetota; class Actinomycetes; order Propionibacteriales; family Kribbellaceae; genus DASRHY01. Next base: position 3,235 of record JBKPSJ010000397.1, on the reverse strand, counting down.
GAATACGCTGGCCGAGCCGAGCCCGGCCTCCAGCAACGCGGCACGGGTGTCGGTCATGAAGGAATCCGGCCCGCACAGGTAGGCGGTCCCGTCGGCCGGAAGTCCGAGGCCGGCGATCGCAGCGGCGTCGAGACGTCCTCGCTTGATCGTGCCGGTGACGGCGGCGTCGGGCGCGGTGTAGAAGACGCACTCGTGGGTGTTGTCCAGTTGCCCGAGCAATTCGTGCGCCTCTGAAGCGAGAGCGTGCTGGGTCTGGTTCCGCGCGGCGTGGATCCACCAGACCTCACGCTTGCTGTGCTCTGCGGCGAGTTGGTGGAGCATCGCCATCACCGGCGTCACGCCGATACCGGCCGAGATGAGCAGGACCGGGCCGTCGCCGTTGTCGAGTACGAACTCCCCGCGTGGCGCCGCCACGTCCAGGACTCCGGTCAGGCCGCCGTGCAGGTATCCGCTCACGAGACCGTGGGGTTCGCGCTTGACGCTGATCCGGTACTGGGACGCGCCGGGCGGGGAGGACAGCGAGTAGTTGCGTACGGGAGCAGGTGTGCCCGCGCCGCCCACCCGGAGCGTGAGGTACTGCCCGGGCAGCGCCGCCGGCAAAGCGGTGCCGTCGCCGGATTCGAGATAGATCGACGCGACCGTGTCGGTCTCAGGGACGACCCGGGCGACCCTCAGTGGCCGGAAGCCGGACCACCCCGGTTCGGTTCCGACCGGCGGGCCCGCAGTTGCCGAGCCGTCGAGAAGCTCGCGGAACGACTGATGCCAGCCGGGACTCAACGCCGGAATGCTGACGGCGACGCGCAACGCCTCCACGTCGCGGTCCGGCAGATAGAGCAGCGCGTCGATGTCCGAGACGGTCATCTGGCCCGGTCCCGACGAGACCTTGGTGATCTCGTCACCGGCCTGCACTCGGCCCTCGGTGATGACGCGCATGTAGAAGCCCGGGCGGTGGTGCGAGACGAGCAGCGACGGCATCTGCGGTACGCCGAGCCGCATACCGACCCGGTAACACGTGACCCGCGGCTGGGTGACCTCGAAGACCGCCTCGCCGATCCGGTACCGGTCGCCGATGCAGACCTCGTCGTCAGCGAGACCGTCAACGGTGAAGTTCTCACCGAAGTTGCCGTGCCGAAGATCGTCGCGACCCAGGTACTCGGCCCAGTGCCGGTAGGAGTCGAGCTGGTAGACGAGTACGGCGCGCTGTTCGCCGCCGTGCCCGTTGAGATCGCCCTGGCCGTCGCCGTCGACGTTGAGCCGCCGCACCATCCGCGGGCCGTCGACGGACTCCTTCCAGATGCCGGTGTACACCGTACGGTCCTGCCAGCTGACGTCCTTCGGCAGACCGACGTTGAGCGATACGAGCGTGGCCATCAGCGGGTCCTCTGGTAGTGGCGACGGGCCTTCATCCGGTTACCGCATGCGGCCATCGAGCACCAGCGCGCGTTGTTCGGCTTGCTCCGGTCGATCAGGAACAGCCGGCACTCCGTGTTGGCGCACGGGCGCAACCGGCCGGGACTGGTCCGGCGAAGCTCGTCCCAGGCCAGCACAGCGCGGACTGCCGGCCGGCGTACGGCATTCACCACGAGGGTCCACTCGATCCCGTCCGCACCGACCGACGGATGACGGCTCACGCCCTTGAGCAACGGGCCCAATACCGACGCGTCGGCGCTGTGGACAACGGACTGCAATAGGTCCCGCGCCTCGCGGGTCGCCACCAGCTCACCGGCAGAGCCGGTGCCGCCGTGCGCACGCAGCCAGTCGCGCTCCAGGGTGTCCTGCTGCGAACCGTCGACCACCGGCGTGGTGTTCAGCAGATCGAGCAGAAATGTGTCGTCCATCACCAGGATCTCCCTAACCAGCATCGAACCCTTGACAGGTTATACCACGAAGTGCTTGCGTGTCTAACCAGCAACATAATCTTAGGGAGTTAGAGATGAGATTCGCGCTCGAGGTCGTCGAGCTGCCCGTCGCCCACGTCGACAAGGCGCTCGCCTTCTACACCGAGCAGGTCGGCTTCGTCCTCGACATCGACTACCAGCCGACACCGGACTTCCGAGTCGTACAGCTCACCCCGCCGGGATCGGCGGCCTCGGTGCACCTGGTGCCGGCGACCGAGACGGCCCGCCTGCACAACCTGCACCGGTCACCACGGACCTCGCCGCCGACCACGCCGAACTGCGGGCACGCGGCGTCGACGTCGGCCCGATCCGGCACAAGGACTCGATCGACACCTGGGCCGGCGGCTGGCGCGCCGGGCCGGACCCGGAGCGCCGCGACTACGCGAGCTTCGCGGACTTCACCGACCTCGACGGCAACTCCTGGACCCTCCAGGAACGCGGCCACCACGACTGAGAAGGACACAGAATCATGGGGCTGTCATGGCAACAAGGACCGCTTGGCCGGAGCCTCGGCCGCTTCCTCACTCCTGAACTGCCGCCGGAACCGCTGCTGTTCGCCGAACCGCTGCGGCGGCGGATGCGCGTCCAATTCGGCGGCGAGTGGATCGCGGACAGCGAGGACGTCGTGCTGCTGCACGAGTCCGGCCGATATCCGGTCGCCTACTTCCCGCTGGCCGACGTCCGCCCCGGCGTACTCGAGCAGGAGAACCGCACCACCCGGCACGGCGAGCTCGGCCCGACGAATTGGTTCACCGTGACCGCAGGCGACAAGAGCTCCGCCCGAGCGGCATGGACCTTCACCGGTCTGCCCGAGCACGCACGGCTGCTGGCAGGCAGGGTCGCGTTCGCCTGGCGGGCGATGGACGCCTTCTACGAGGAGGACGAGCGTATCGTCGGACACGCGGCCGACCCGTACCACCGCATCGACATCCGCAAGACCTCGCGCCATCTCGTGATCAAGGACGGCGACCGTATCATCGCGGACACCGGCCGGCCCGTCGTGTTATACGAGTCCGGCTTCGCGCCGCGCTGGTACGTACCGCGTGCGGACGTTGACGAGTCGGCGCTCACGCCGGTCGACGGACGGACCTTCTGCCCATACAAGGGCCTGGCCAGCTACTACGACGTCGGCGAGCACAAGCGTGCCGTGTGGTCGTACCGGGATGCGTGGCCGGAAGTCAGGCGGATCTCGGACCTGGTCTCGTTCGAGCCCGACAGGATCGACGTCTACCTGGACGGGAAGAAGCTCGCTCTCGAACCCGGTCAGACCGTCGTCCCGCACGGGATCGACCGCGGACTCGACGTCGACGAGGTCCGTGAAGCCGTCCCCGCGTGAC
>JBKPSJ010000396.1:0-3972 GCA_046765875.1 Actinomycetota bacterium | reverse complement strand
ACCGGGCGACGAGTTGCCCGAGAACAGCTGGTGCAACGCCGACCTCGACCTGCCGAACGCAGGTCTGCACGGCGAGATCCCCACGCTGCGTTGCGTCATGCCTACCCGCGAGCAGCGCGAGCTCCCGACAGACACCCAAGTAATGCGCACCGTGGCAAAGCACGCGAACCGCTGCCTCGGAATCTATGCGACGGTGAGCAGCCCGGGCACCATCGGCGTCGGTGACGAAATCGTGGTACGCCGGCCCGCCTCGCCGTCCCGCCCTACGGCCATGACCCGAGTCGGCGCGCGCAGCCTGAAGCGCGGCGTCCTCCGCGCGGCGGCCAACGCGATGATGCCGAAGGAGTAGGGCGGACCGTAACGCAGCGGCGTGTCTGGCGCCGGCGCCAGACACATCCGGATGCCACCGTTGGCGTTTGCGGCGGTGGCCGGAGTTGCTGGCTGATTGCGACGAAACCAATCGGGGCCGGACACCGAGTAGCTGGACGTTGCGAAACGGCACGGACACACCGCGGACATGGTGCGTACCGGTGCACGGTCACGCCGCGGACACGTGCGTCTCGTGGGTCGGACGAAGGCGTTGAGCGAGCGATCCGGCTACGGTGCAGCGTCGCGCTGGACGTCGTGTCGGCGATTTCGCAACAACGCCTCGCGCTCAAGCACGCCGAGACGCGCCAGTGACTGGGGTTGACCTTAGCCTGGAAGCACCATGCGCGTGAGGGTCACGGAGGTGGGCTGGTCGTAACGGTCGGCTCGGTCATCGACCTGGATACCGCCGCCGCAGCGCTGCACCGGACCGAGTCAGCCAATGCCCAGAGGCAGTGGCGGGGCGCCTGGCCGGCGGCGCTCACCACGCTGATGGTCGCACGACGCGGGTTCCTCACCGAGTACGACGAGCCGTGGATGCACCCGTGGCAGGCCCAGGTCGATCTCCTCTACGAGCGCGCGCTGGCCGGCTACGCCAAGCCTGCCTCGGCATCGGCGGGACTGAACTACCCGGCGCCGAACGGGCAGGCCGCCGCCTCGTCGAACGCGCACCCCTCTCAGAAATCGGCTACCGGCTACTCATGGAAGTCCTCGCCGCTCGCGGCGACACCGCCACCGCCCTGGCCGTCTACGAGCAACTACGCCGCATCGTCCGAGACGAGCTCGGAGTCGACCCCGGACCCGCCGCCCAACAGGTACATCACCGGCTCCTTCACGCAACCACCGACACCTGAAGCAAGAACTCATATCGAGAGAGCCGTCTGCCCCGTCGGAGCGCGATGCGACGATCACCGAACCACTGCCAGGAGGAAGGTGCCCTCATGCAGGTCCAGTTCATCACCAGCGTCGCCGTGATCTCTCCGAGTACGACCGTCAGCCGGAGCTTGTACATCGACGCGCTTGAGTTGCCGCTCGCGGCCGAAGGCGACGGGTACTTGCGCAGTGAAGACATCGAGGGCAGCAAGAGCTTCGGCGTCTGGCCGCTGGCGCAGGCTGCACAAGCCTGCTTCGGCTTCAGCGAATGGCCGGCCGATCGACCGGTGCCACAGGCGAGTATCGAATTCGAGGTCGCCGACGCTGACGCCGTCCAGGTGGCTGCTGATCAGTTGAGGGAAAAGGGGTTCACGCTGCTCCACGAGGCACGTGTCCAGCCCTGGGGACAGACCGTTGCTCGACTTCAGTCCAGCGAGGGTTTGATCATCGGCATCTCGTACGCACCTTCGCTGCATTCGTAACAGCGGCCGACCCGCACCGCACGACGGATAGCGTGCGCCTGCTCGGACTGCGGCGTCCGGGTGGGCGCCTGCATGGTCAAGCACAGGGCACGGCGACTGCCACGAGGCCCGGCAGTTATTGGCCGGGTGGTCAACGCCGCGCGGTTCGCGGTGGCCGCGCCGTGGATTGTGCTGTTGCTGCTGGGCGCGCAGTCGACGACTTTGACGGCGTACAACTCGTCCGGCGGCGTGGTGCTGCTGGCGCTCGGCGCGGTGGTCTGCGTGGTGGCGTACCGGATCATGCTGCGCATCGGGAGGCTGCCCGAGGAGCGGCGGGTGCTGAGGTGACATCGGCGGTGTTGGGCGGCGCGGTGGGCGTCTTGTTCGCGGCCGGCGTGTTGCTGGCCGTGCGGGCGGCCCCGCCACCGCAGCCACGCCCGAGTCGAAGACCGCATCCGGACCGGCAAGGACACCGGACTAGGCCGCATGCCGTCGCGGCAGTTCGCGATCAATGCCGCCTGGCTAGCCTGCGCACTCACCGCGATCGACCTGCTCGCCTGGGCTCAGACCATCCTGCTGCACGACGACCCCGAACTCGCCCGTGCCGTACCGAAGAAGCTGCGCTACCGGCTGCTGCACGTCGCCGCCCGGCTGATCCGCGGCGGACGCAGACTCCGGCTCAAGATCGAGCGCAACTGGCGCTGGGCACACGCGCTCGCCCAGGCCTTCGCCCGGCTCCGCGCACTGCCCGTCCCCGCGACCTGAACCCAACAGGCGGACCCAACGAACCCAACGGACAACCCGGCACCCGAGACCGGGCGATCACCCACGCTGACGCGACACGCCACCGCCACGAAGATCAACAAGCCTCGCCAAGATCGTCACCACGAACGACGTGAATAACCGAGGCTAAGGTTTCGGTGAACAAGAGGCGCGGGCCGGGACTCGGGTCGTCCTGGCGGCGATGGCATTTGTATGTCCTTGTCGTAGTAGGCGCCGTCGTTCCAGAACCGCATGCCGGCTGTGGACCACAACGGTCGTTCCGATCGAGCAGACGGCCGCGCGAGGCTCGGCATCGCCATGACGCCGAAGCACCCCACCGTCGTCTGCGAGGTACTGACGCCGAGCACCGGCCTGTCCTACAGCGCCGTCTACGGTGGGCAACTCGCCCGACTGTACGAATGCTCCGGGCAATGGGCCGTGCGCTGCCATCACCCCGACTGCGGCGATCCGCGCGACGGCAAGATCATCAGTGTGGACGTCGTGCGGCACCTGGCCGAGGCCGAAGCCGACCAGCATCGTGCCGAGCATGAACATCGGCCAGACGCGGAAGCCAGTGCTGATCGGACGAAATCCTGACCCGCGGTCCTGCGACTGGTGTCAACGCCACCGGGCATGCGTGGCCAGCCAGCGCGTGTCAGGAGCAAGGCAGCGAGTGCAGACTCCTTGGCAAAAAGACCTGCCTGCGCCAGCCGCGGGGCCGCTCAAGAACGGTCCGTGAGTTTGGCCGCCGCAGTCCCTTGCCCGGCAAACTGATTCCTTACAAGAAGCTGCCAGAGCTCTTCGACGGATGCTCTGTCGCGAGTATGTTCCGGCGTGCTGTCGGGGGGCAGCAGCAGGCAACCCGACCGCCGACGGGGTTGTTGCCTTTGTCGAGGGAGTCCTAGCGCGCCGACGGTCGGGGTTTCCTCTGAGCGCGTCCTCGCGCCGGGGATGTGCACAAGACGTAAGGGCCACACGCCGCGTCTGCGTGCCTGGGTGTCTTCGCCGAAAGGCCCGTTGACGCGTGACGCTGAGCGTGACCACCACGCGCCGTGCGGCCACGTGCTCGTCGTCGAGCATGAGCGCGTCGAGGTCTGGCCCGCCCAGGTTGCGGGGCATCAGCTCGCCCTGCCCGGTCTCGATCTGGCGTACAACCGACGGACGTGCTCGTCGAGTGCCCAGCCTGGCTGATCTGCTCGCCGACCGGGTCGCCAGCGCGGGTAGCACCACGCCGATGTCCCGAAATGCCAGACGGTGAGGCTGCTGGGTCCGGCTGTGCGTGGTGTGCGCGGGTGGTGGCGCGGTTACTCGGTCTCGGATTCGGGGAGCTGGTGGGTCGGCTCGTGCTGGGCCGCCGGCTGCGGTGGTTCACCGGCAGCTGCTGCCGGGCGCGGGGAGGCCTGCTCGCCCTCGGCGGTCGGCGCCGCCGCTGCGGTGGCCTCCGCCCGGGCGGCGCGCTGCTCGGCGACGGTCACGTCCCGCACGCTTTGGACAGACAACCGCCCGAGCG
>JBKPSJ010000395.1:0-6935 GCA_046765875.1 Actinomycetota bacterium | reverse complement strand
TCGCACCCCTCGGGGCGGGATCCGCTGTGATCCTCCGCCAGCGATTCGGAAGCCTCGTCGCCGGTCACGACGGCCTGCTCTCGGTCGGCGTGCGCGACGGCAAGGTGTGGTACGTGAGTTCGTCACTTGCCCGCGACGCCGCCGCCCCGCGGCCGGCGACTCTGTCCGCAGGCGCCGCCGAGCGCGCGGCGGCCACCGATGCGGGTGTCTCGAACCCGACCGTCATGGAGACCAGCCTGGTCGCGGTGCCGACGCCGGACCGGGGAGCGCGCGCCGCGTTCCAGATCACCTTCGGAAGTGGGCTGAACGGCGCCGAGCCGGCCGCGTACACGACCTATGTGGACGCCAGGGACGGCAGCATCCTGCTGCGGGAGAACCTCGTCGACTCCGACAGCGACAACCCGGACTGGCAGGTGTTCCCCAGCACACCGCCGAAGGACTACTCCTCGAGCGACACCAGGCAGCGTTGGTGCTTCGCCGACGGTCCGGGTTGTCAGGAGATCGTCGGTACGTCAGCGTCGCCCAACGCCTGGGACATCAAGCCCGCGAACGGCCAGCCGAGCCTGACCACATCCGGGAACAACTCCTTCGCGGTTCACAACTGGTTCACGAACGATCCGGGCAAGGTCGGCAGCGAGCTCGCGACGCCGAGTCCGACGCGTGACTACAACTATCGATGGACCGATCAGTGGCTCAACGAGAAGTGTTCACCGGCCGTCTTCGAGACTACCGCGCGCAATGACATCGATGCCGCCCGGGCGAACCTCTTCGCGATGCACAACCGCATGCACGACTGGTCATACCACCTCGGGTTCACCGAGAACACGTTCAACATGCAGGACGACAACTTCAAGCGTGGCGGCAAGGCGAACGACCCCGAGCAGGGCAACGCGCAGGCCGGTGGCGTCACTGGTGGACCGCCTGCCTTCGCCGCCCGGGACAATGCCAACCAGATCACGCCACCGGACGGGCACCCTCCGATCACCAACATGTACCTGTGGCAGCCGATCGCGGGCAGCTTCTACGCACCGTGTGTAGACGGCGACTACGACATGACGGTCATCGGCCACGAGTACACGCACGCCATCACCAACCGGATGATCGCCGGCCCGGTCGATGGTCTCAACTCGCCCCAGGGGATGAGTGAAAGCTGGTCGGACCTGGCGGCTATGGAATACCTCAATGAGCACGGGTACGCGCCGGCCGGCATCCAGGCGTTCACGATCGGCCAGTACGTCACAAGCGACCCGGTCGCCGGTATCCGCAACTACAACATGAGCAACAGCCCGCTCAACTACAGCAGCGTCGACTACGACTTCGTCGGGCTGCAGGTCCACGCCTCGGGCGAGGTGTGGAGCGCGACGAACTTCGACATCCGGTCCGCGATGATCCAGCGGTACGGAGCCGGTACACCGGCGTTGCAGAAGTCGTGTGCCAACTGCCAGACCCCGGTGACATCCTGCCCGGGCAACCGGCGGTGGGCGCAGATCATGTTCGACTCGTTCCTTCTGATGGCGAACAGCGCGAACAGTCAGGTCGACGCGCGCGACGCGTTGCTCGGAGCAGACAGGATCCGCTTCGGCGGCGCCAACCAGGACCTGCTGTGGAACGCGTTCGCCAAGCGCGGTCTCGGCGAGGCGGCGCTGAGCAACGGTGCCGGTGACGCCAACCCGAGGCCGGGCTTCACCTCGCCGTTCGCGAACGAGGCGACGCTCACCTTCCGGCCGGTGGACGAGAACGGCGACGCCGTACCGGGCGCGAAGCTGTTCGTCGGTGACTACCAGGCCCGGGCGGTACCGGTGGCCGACACCGACCCGGCCACTCCTCTCACCGACACGGTGAGCCTGGTGCCGGGCTCGTACACCTTCCTTGCCCAGGCGCCAGGATTCGGGCATGCGCGACTGGGCGCGACCTCGTTCGCGTCGGGACAGGTCGGCAATCTGGTCGTGTCGATGCCGCACAACCTCGCCTCGAGCGCCGGCGGCGCCACTGTGAGCGGCAACGGCATCAACCTGGCCAGGATCGTCGACGACGACGAGGCGACCAACTGGGCGTCCCTGGGCAGCCCGGTAGCCGGCAAGCAGGTCACGGTCGACCTGGCCGGTGGCATCCAGCAGGTTCGGCGTATCCAGGTCAGCGCACAGCTGCGGCCGGCGATCGCCACCGACCCTGACTCGGGTACCCAAAGCCGGTTCTCCGCATTGCGGCAGTTCCGGGTGCTGGCATGCACGGCCGTCGGCCCGGTCACCTGTTCGGACCCATCACAGTTCCAGGTCGTCTACACCAGCCCGGCCGACGCCTTCCCGTCGATCGCTCCGCGGCCGCGGGCGCCGGAACTGGAGATCAGGTCCTTCGACATACCGAATACGACAGCGACGCACCTGCGTCTGGAGATTTTGACCAACCAGTGCACGGGTGCTCCCGCCTACGCCGGTGAGCGGGACGCCGACCCGCGGGCGAACACCGATTGCAGCACTGCCAGCCCGCAGGCGAACAACGTACGCGTGGCCGAGTTCCAGGCCTTCGCGCGCTAGTCCGCGCCATGAAGGGCATCTCACCCGGCCGGTCCGGGTGAGGTGCCCTTCGGTGGCTCGACCCATGGGACCGCGTGTCGTGCGACCATCGCTGCATGGACGTTGCCTCCATCAACACACTTTCGGCTGACCTACTCGCCACGGCCAATTCCGTCCACAGCGGCCGCAGCTCGGTCACGGTGTACGGAAGGTCCGGCGCCAGGTTGCGGCAGACACTCGTAGCGCTCGCGGCGGGGCAGGCGATGAGCGAGCACAAGAGTCCCGGCGATGCCTCGGTGTACTGCCTGCAAGGCCAGGTCGTGCTCCGGGCCGGCGAGCTCCAGACCGAGATCGGACCGGGTGGCTTCGTGGCGGTGCCACCACAGCGCCATGACCTCAGGGCTGTGGAGCCGTCCGTCCTGTTGCTGACCGTCGCCCTTCACTGACCGGCCGCTGTCCCCTCCCGAGCCGGGGACTTGCCTGTGCCTCTTCGCGGCGGTGAGGTTGGTGGTACAGCTAGTTTTCTTTAGCGCCGACGGCAGCCTCAGCGGTCATGAGGGCGAAATTCAGGAGGCCAGATGGACCTGATCGAGATCACCGAAAAGACGCGGCTGAGCCGCGAGGACGCCGCCGCGCGCCTACGGGCCGTGGCCGATGCGCTCGCCAAGAACAATGAGCTCGAGTTCGAGCGCGGCGGACTGCGTTTCAAGGTGCGCGTACCGGACATGGTCGACCTGAAGCTCGAGGTGGAGATCGGAGACGACGAGCGCGAGCTCGAGTTCGAAATCACCTGGTGACCGAGCCGGGCGGCTCAGCGTTCGGTGGGCGCGTGCAGGAGTTGTTGATGTAGCTCGTGGGCGGCCGGTCCGGGATCGACGCCGAGCTCGTCGCGCAGCGTGCGGCGCAGATTCTCGTACACGGCCAGCGCGGCAGCGGTGTCGCCGCGGGCCGCGAGGGTTTGCATCAACAGCTGGTAGCCGGTTTCGGAGATCGGCGATCGTTCGATCAAACGCCGGGCGGCGCGCTCAGCACCGGGTACCTCTGTGCCGCCCAGACTGAGGCAGGACTCCGCATAACAGGCCAGCGCCTGCTCGTACACCAGGTCGACCCGGGCCCGGAAGGGCTCGGTCCAGGGGTCGTCGTACTCGGTGAGGAAGCCGCGGCGCGCGATCGTCATGGCCGTGAGGGCCGCGGGCCAGGCGCGTCGCCAGTGCTGCAGCGCGTTCGCCGACTGGGCCCGGTGCAGTGCCGCGGTCGCGACCTCGATGTCGACGATCAATCCGGCGGGAAGTACCAGGTGAAGGCCCCCCGGCCGTCGATCGTCGCCGGTGCGATGACGGCCCGGGTCTTGGACAGCAGCACGTTCAGGGTCGCGGCGCCAGATGTCGCGGCGCGATCGCCCCACAGTGCGTCCTGTAGTTGCGCACGAGCCACGGGCCGATCGCGGTGGACGGCAAGATAGGCGAGCAGTAGCCGGCCCCGCCGTCCGGGCAGTTCGGGTTCGCTTGCCTGGTCGGCGGACACAAAGGCGAACCGTCCGCACAGTTGGACTCGCAGCTGCGCTGATTCCGACACGAGCACCCTCCTGTGGCAGCTTTAAGGTTTCGACAAGGTGCTCGTCAAGGTAAGGGGCGACACTACGACGATCGCCGACCGCCACACTCGGCCTTATCAGAAGGGTTGCCGATGGCACGTCAGGTCACCTGCGAGTGCGGGTACGTAGCCCGTGGATCAACAGACGACGAAGTCGTGGAACTGACCAGGGACCACCTTCGCTCGGAACACCCGGAACTGCTGGACGCCGTGCCCGCGGAGATGATCCGCAGCTGGGTCGAAGTTGTTCCGTGACGGTCCGTCAACGGCCCGTCGCCGGTACGGTGCGGCACCGACCGCTCGGTTTATCCGGACACCGTCACCGCCGCGTCCCGATAGCCGTCGAGTCATCGCTGGCTGATGAGCGCGGCTCTTACGTGGCTGCGGCGTCGGCGGGTTCTGCGTCGGAGTGGCCTCGACATGGGGATAATTGCTTGTCGCAACTTTGGCCGTATCCTTGCGCCGTACCCCTGAGGAGCGAGATGGCCCAACGACTCGAAGTCCGGATCACTGATGACATCAGCGGCGTGTTGATCCAGCCTGGCCGAGGCGAGACCGTCGCCTTCAGCCTCGATGGCAAGTCGTACGAGATCGACCTGACTGCCAAAAACGCGAACCTGCTTCGCAAGGCTCTACGTCCCTACGTAGAGGCGGGCCGCCCGGTCGGGCCCTCGCGCCAGCACAGGCGCTCGGCAGGATCTCGAAGTCGCCGTCCGGCCTGAATCAACGCGCCGTCCTCTCTGGTGCCGAACGATCGCGTCCTTCGGGTGGGGAATTCGGCTCGGGCAGATCGGTGTTGTTGCGTTGGCCAGGCAGGGTGCGCGTTTCGATGAGATGCCGGGCTATCAGGTGGAGTTTGGTGTTCGTGTCCTGAGAGTAGCGGCGTAGAACGGCGAAGGCTTGGTCGCTGTCGAGGTTATAGCGCTCCATAAGAATGCCCATCGCCTGGCCGACCAGTTTGCGAGCGTCGACGGCTTTGGCGAGCGCTTCTTCGTGGCGCGCGGTGGCCAAGGCGACCGCAGCGTGCCGGGCCAGGACCTGGGCGACCGCCTCGTCGTCGGGGTCGAACCCATCGGTGCGCGAGCTGTACAGGCAGAGCACGCCGACGGTGCGGTCGCTGACGTACATCGGTACGTCGAGCACGCTGACCACGCCGCGTTCACGCATCGATGCGGCCCAACTCGGCCAGCGAGCATCGGTGCCGGGTGTCACGGACCAGGACGGTGGCGCGACCACCACCCACGGCGAACACCACGCCGGCGTGCATGCAGTCCAGGGCGTTGAGCGCGAACTGCCCTCGCACGACCCTCCCGCTGATGGCATTATCTGCATCCGCGGCCCGCTCAAACCTCTGAGTCCAACGAACCTTGCCTGTGCCGGGCCGGCGTCGAGCGATGGCCGGTTCACAGCAGTGCCGGGCCTGGGCTGAGCCCGGACCCCGCACTTGCGACGGCTACTTGCGGCCGACGGTGACGGTCACCGCGGGGCGGCTGCGCCGGCCGGCGATCCAGGTGCGGTAGCCGCCGTCGAGGTTGGCGGCGTCGTATCCGCGTTGCCTGAGTAGGCGTACGGCCACGTGGGCCCGCAGGCCGACTGCGCAGTGCGCGACAATGCGACGGCGGGGGAGTTCCGTGAATCGCTGGCGGAGCTGGTCCACGGGAATGTTCACCGAACCGGGAATCGCGCCGGCCGAGTGTTCGACCGGCGAGCGGACGTCGAGGATGAGCGCGCCGGATGCGATCTCCTGCTCGAGTTCGTGCCACTGCACGGTCTCGGTCAACCCCGACCGGACGTTGTCGGCGATGTACCCGAGCATGTTCACCGGGTCCTTCGCCGACCCGAACTGCGGAGCGTACGCGAGTTCGAGGTCGGCGAGCTCGGAGCCGGTGAGGCCGGCCCGCAGCGCGGTCGCGATGATGTCGATGCGCTTGTCGACGCCTTCGCCGCCGACCGCTTGCGCACCGAGGATCAGGTCATCGGCCGGATCGAGCAGGAGCTTGAGTGCCATCTGCTCGGCTCCGGGGTAGTAGCCCGCGTGTGAGCCCGGGTGAGTATGGATGACCCGTACGTCGCGTGCGGCGGCGCGGAGGCGCTTCTCGTTCCAGCCGGTGGCGGCCGCGTTCAGTCCGAAGATCTGCACGATGGCGGTGCCGAGCACGGGCGCGGTGGAGGTCGCGCGGCCGCTGAGCACGTCCGCGACGAGGCGACCGTGGCGGTTGGCGGTCTGGGCGAGCGGGACAAGCGTGGCGCCACCGGAGACGGCATCGCGCTTCTCCGCGACGTCTCCGACGGCGAAGATCGCCGGGTCGCTGGTGCGCTGCTGGTCGTCGACGACGATGCCGCCGCGCTCGCCGATAGCGAGGCCGGCGGAGCGCGCGAGCTCCGACTCGGGCCGCACGCCGATGGCGGATACGACGAGGTCCGCGGCGACCATCGAGCCGTCGGAGAGTTCGAGCTTGTCCTTGTGAATGGCCACGGCCGCGACGCCGGTGTGGAGCGCGACTCCATGCTCTGCGAGGCGTACGGCGACAGGCGCGACCATCTCCGGGTCGAGCGGAGCGAGGATCTGCTCGGCAAGCTCTACCACGGAGACCGCCACACCACGTGCGGTCAGGTTCTCGGCGAGCTCGAGCCCGACGAAGCCGCCGCCGAGGATCGCCGCGCTTCGGGGCTCGGCCGACAACGCCGTCTCGATGGTGTCCATGTCGGAAATGTCGCGCAGCACGTGCATACGCCCTGAGCCGGGGATCTCGGGCGCCAGCGGTCTGGCTCCCATCGCGAGGACCAGGGCGTCGTACCCCACGCCGTTTTCCTTGCCCGAGGCAAGAT
>JBKPSJ010000394.1:0-21752 GCA_046765875.1 Actinomycetota bacterium | reverse complement strand
GCTCAGGCGGGCGAGGGAGGCCCTCGAGCGTTCGATGGCGAGAGTCGCCGCGTCCTTGCCGTACTACGGGAGCGAACTGCCGGCGAACAGGTGCTGGTCACCCGGGCTGGACGGACAGGTCGGCCAGGTCTGATCGATCGTCCCCGGCGCAGGTCAGGTTCGGCCGTTCTGGGCGGTGAGGAACTCGCTGACGGAGGTCGGGTGGATTCCGCGCTCGCGTAGGGCACCGTCGTCGCAGGCGGCGGGCTGCACGTCCTGGAACAGGCCGAGGCCGAGTATCGAGGAGAGGGCGTCGTGGCGCTTGGCAAGCATGCGGGCCGCCAGGCGCGCGACCGGCGCGGGCATGTGCCGGACCTTCATCCGGCGTCCGGTGATCTTCTCGGCGATCGCGACGACCTGGTTCTTGGAGATCGCCTCGGGGCCGCCGACGGCGATGACGCCGGGTGGATCGGGTTCGAGGGTGACGGCGGCGACCAGCTCGGCCACGTCCTGCGTGCCGATCCAGCGATGTGCGGTGTCGCCCTTGCCGATGATCGCGATGGAGCCGCCGGCCACGTCGAACCGCGCAACGGGTCCCAGGTGGATCTCCTGGAAGCCGTCGGACTGTACGACGACGCTGCGCATCGGCGATTCGCGCAGCCGTTCCTCGGTCGCCAGTTTGGCGCGCTCGATCGGCGTGCCCGCGGCCCTGGCACCGGGGATCGAGACGTAGACGAAGCGGACGACTCCGGCGGACTCGGCGGCCGTGATCAGGTACGCCATGCCGTCCTGGTCGACCGCGTGGATCGACGGCTGTCGCGCGCCCCCGAGCCGTCGTCCGATCACGGTCGCCGTCGCGACGACCGTCTCGATCCCCCGGCAGGCCGCTGTGAGCGAGTCCGGTTCGGTCAGGTCACCGCGGACGACCTCGACGCCGAGTTTGCGCAACGGCGCATCATCAGTTCGGGCGCGGACCAGGCACCGAAGGTCCTCGCCCCGTTCGTGCAACAGCCGTACGACGCGCCCGCCCAGGTCGCCTGTCCCGCCCACCACCAGAATCATGTCCATCCCCCAGCCCCGCTTCTCACGGTAGGAGCGCGCGCTCCCGGCGTACAGGGGTCTACTGGCTGAAGGCGCAGCGGTCCGGGTGATTGACTGGCCGCCATGGAGTTGACCGATCATGTCGACTGGCAGGGTCGGACGATCGCCTGTGAGCGGGCAGGCGCCGGCCCGGACGTCGTGTTCTGTCACGGCACGCCGTGGTCATCTCGGGTGTGGTCGCCGTACGCCGAGTCGCTGAGCGATGCCTTCACGGTGCACCTGTGGGACATGCCCGGGTACGGACGGTCGTCGATGGATCCCGGTCACAGCACCGACTTCGCCAGCCAGGCGAAGGCGTTCGCCGCGCTCCTTGACCACTGGCAGCTCGAACGGCCGCATGTGATCGCGCACGACATCGGCGGTGCGGTGTCGTTGCGCGCGACCTTGTTCGAGAAGCGCAGGTATGCGTCGCTGATGCTGGTCGATGTCGTGGCGATTCCGCCGAGCGGCTCGCCGTTCTTCCGCTTCGTCAAGGAACATCCGGGCACCCTGGACGAACTGCCGCCGTACATCCACGAGGCGATCCTGCGGGCGTACATCCAGGGCGCGAGCCACCGCGGTCTCCGCGAGGAGGACCTGGAAACGCTCGTAGCTCCGTGGACGACCGACGCCGGCCGGCCGGCGTTCTACCGGCAGATCGCCGAGTACGACGAGGGATACCTGGCCGAGAACGAGCAGCACCTGAAGGCGCTGTCGACCCCGGTCCAGGTCGTGTGGGGCGCCGACGACGCCTGGATCCCGGTCGAGACGGGCCGCCGGCTGTCTGAGCTGATCCCGGACGCCAGGTACGTCGAGGTGCCCGGCGCCGGACATCTGATCCAGTACGACGCGCCCGTCGCGCTGAGCAACATCATCCGCGGAAACCTGACCATGCCATAAGGTCGGTTTATGCCCAGGTCTGCTCTCGTCACCGATCTGGCAGGTTTCGACCTGCTGCTGACGGTTGCCGGTGCGGGCAGCATCGGTCAGGCCGCCAAGCTGCACGGCCTGAGCCAGCCGGCGGCCAGCATCCGGCTGCGGCAACTCGAGAGCAGGCTCGGCGTCACCCTGCTCGAACGCTCGGCACAGGGCACCCGGCTGACCACGGCAGGTGAACTGGTGGCGAGTTGGGCCCAGCCGGTGCTGGACCGGGCCGCGGAGCTGGAGACGAGCCTGGAGGCGTTGCGGAGCGGGCAGCGTACCCAGCTGCGAACCGCGGCCAGCCTCACGATCGCGGAGTACCTGCTGCCACGGTGGTTGATCATGTTGGGGAACGCGCACCCGGAGATCCGGACTTCGCTCATGTCCGGCGACTCCGCCGACGTGTCGGCGCGGGTCCAGGCCCGCCGTGCCGACATCGGCTTCGTCGAGGGTCCCGACGTACCCGACACATTGCAGGCGCGAGTAGTGGCCCGGGACGAGTTGGTGCTGGTCGTCGCACCGTCGCACCGGTGGGCGCGGCGGCGTACCCCGCTGACCGTTGAGGACATCGCCGCGACACCGCTGGTGAGCCGGGGGCACGGTTCGGATACGCGTGGCGCGTGGGAGCGCGCGCTGCGAACGCCACTCGCAGATCCGGCGCTGGAGGTGACGTCGTCGACGGCGATCAAGGCCGCGGTGCTGAGCGGGCTGGCACCCGCGGTGCTGAGCTCGTACGCGGTGGCGACCGAACTGGCAGTGGGCACCCTGATCCGGGTCAGAACACCGGACGGCCTCGACCTGTCACGGCGGCTGCGCGCCGTCTGGCCTCGCGGCGAAACCCCTCGTGGCCCGGCCGCCGATCTTCTGACGTTCGCCTCCCGCTCGACCACCTAGGCGAACGGTTCGATGATGATGGTGAGATGACCGATTCCGACAACCTCCCCGGTAACGTCCTTAGCAGCGGCGATGACGATGTGACCGGCCGGCCACAGCTCGCCCTCGCCGATGCGCTGGGCGAGATCGCCGTGGCATTGCGGTCGCAGCCGGATGTCGAGCAGACGGTCGACGTGGTTGCCGCCGTGTCGGCCGCGGCACTGGGGTGCCTGGCCGCGGGCGTGATGCTCATGCACGGCGACGGCTGGATCGAGACGGTGGCGGCCACCGATTCGCTGGTGGCCGACGTCGACCGCCTTCAGGTCAAGCTGGATGTCGGGCCGTGTGTCGCGGCGATCAAGGTCGGCGCCGTGTTCCGGATCGTCGACACCCTGACTGAAACGCGCTGGCCGGAGTGGTGCGCGCAGGTGGGAGAACTCGGATATCGCAGCGTGCTCGGCGTCGTGATGGATGTCGGCCGCGCCGGAGTACTCGGTGCTTTGAACATGTACGACCACCTGCCCGAGCGGTTCGGTGACGATGACGTCGCCGTCGCATGCCTGCTGGCTCGCCATGCCGCGCTGGCCGTGGCGACCGCGCAGCGCGAGTCCGGGCTGCTGCGGGCGGTGGACACGCATGCACTGATCGGCCAGGCGCAGGGCGTCCTGATGGAGCGGTACGGTCTCGATGCCGACGCCGCCTTCGCCGTACTGGCGCGCTACTCGCAGGACCACAACATGAAGCTGTACGACGTCGCCGAGAGTTTGCTCAACCGCCACGAACTCCCCGGCCTGTAACCGGATTGGAGGTACGCCGGCCGGGGAACCGGGGAAGAGACCCGGCTGTTCGACACGGGAGGTGCGGGTGCGGCTGAGACGAGCGGATCCGCACGGACCGGGTATCCGGCGGATCAAGCATGGTCGAGGGTTCCGGTACGTCGACGCCGACGGTGACCGGGTCGACGACGATACGCGGTGCCGCATCTCGGACCTGGTGATCCCACCGGCATGGTCGGACGTCTGGATCTGCCCGGATCCGAACGGCCACCTCCAAGCGGTCGGTGTCGACGATGCCGGCCGGCGCCAGTATCTGTACCACGTGGAGTACCGGCGCCGGCAGGACGAGGACAAGCACCGTCGTGTGGTCAGGCTGGCCCGGCGGCTGCCGTCGGTCCGCGACGCCGTGACCGAGGATCTGCGCGGCCGGGGCCTGACAAAGCGGCGCGTCGTCGCGGTTGCGCTCCGGATGCTTGACCACGGGGTGTTCCGGACCGGTGGTGAGGAGTACGCCGCCGAGCACGGCAGCAAGGGCGTCGCGACCCTGCGGCGCGCCGACGTTCGCCGGCGAGACGGCGTACTCGAGTTCTCCTTCACGGCCAAGGGCGGGCAGGACCTGCGGCTCACGCTCGACGATCCGTTACTCGCCGCAACGGTCGTGGCACTGAAGCGAAGCCGTCCGAGCGGCACCGACCGGCTGCTGACGTACGCCGGACCCGACGGCTGGCAGGAGGTCCGTGCGGCTGACGTGAACGAGCGTTTCAAACAGCTCGCAGGTGACGACTACACCGTGAAGGATCTGCGCACCTGGCATGCCACGGTCTTCGCGGCGGTCGGGCTGGCGAGCGGCAAGGCCGAGCGTGCGGTGGTCAAGGAGGTGGCCGAGGAACTCGGCGATACGCCAGCTGTCGCCCGCAGTTCATATATCGACCCGAGGATCTTCGAGCAGGACGGCCTGGCACGGTTCCGCGGGCTGAACGGCGCGAACCTGACCGACCCGGCGTCGAGGCTACGAGCCGAACGCGCCGTGATCCGGCTCCTGCGCGGATAGCACTAGCGCAGGCTGGCGGCTTTGCGGAGGTCGGCGACCAGGCCGTCGTACGCCGAGTCGCGGTCGTCGGAACGCAGCACGGCCGACGGGTGAATGGTGCCGACGGCAACCGATCCGCCGGGCAAGTCGATCGGTTCGCCACGTTGCTTGGTCACCCGGTACGAGGCGCCGAGCAGAGATCGCGCCGCGACCGCGCCGAGGACGATGACGACGTCGGGCTCGATCCGGTCGAGCTCGGCCGTGACCCAGGGTGCGCACGCGACGATCTGTGCCGTGTCCGGCTTCTTGTGCAGGCGGCGCTCGCCCTGTCGGGTGTACCGGAAGTGCTTGACCGCGTTGGTCAGGTAGACCTCGTCGCGATCGATGCCCGCGTCGGCGAGCGCCCGGTCCAGGATCCGGCCGGCCGGGCCCACGAACGGCCGTCCCGTCTTGTCCTCCTGGTCGCCGGGCTGCTCGCCGACGAGGACCACCCGCGCGTCGGCGCGCCCCTCGCCGAATACGGCGCGGGTGGCCTCCCGGTACAGATCGCAGCCGCGGCAGTCCTGAACCGCGCGCTCCATCGCGCGCAGGTCGGCCGACGGTGGCACCCACTCCGATGCGCCGGGAAACTTGCTCGATCTGGCCATCAGGACGGTGGTCCGGTCACGAGCCGGCGGCGCTCACCGACGGCTCTGACAAGCCAGGACATCGGTCCTCCTTCGATCGGTGTTCCCGGCCGGTACCCCATCTGATGGCGATCGAACGGGTGAATCCGGCTGGAATCGGATCGATCACGGCTGGCTGTCCTCGGGGAGCTTGCGGCTCTCGATGAGGTTCTGTGCGACGACGCGGAGTTTCTGGTTGTTGGCGCTAGGTCGGCAGGCTCGCTCACATCTGCCATCATGCCTGCCGAGTCAGCGGTACACGCATACTTCGAGCTGGTGCGCACCGTCCTCGTAACCGGTGACGACGACACCGACGACGCAGCTCTGCGTGTCGGACTTGTCGGTCGGCGGCTTGAGCGAACAGTTCAGCAGCACGGCTTTCACGAGCGTGCCGGTGCCCGATGCGACCGTCGTGAACCGGCTGTTTCGGTATGGGGGTATCGGGAACGGGCGGCTGAGACGCACTCAGCGGAAGGGAGAACCCATGTCCGATTCCCTGAACGATCGTACGATCGCGTTCCTGGTGGCGCCGGAGGGTGTTGAGCAGGTCGAGTTGACCGAGCCGTGGCAGGCCGTCGACAAGGCCGGCGGATCACCGCGCCTGGTGTCGACCGACTCCGGCTCGGTGCAGGCGTTCAACCACCTGGACAAGGGCGACAGGTTCGACGTTGACGTCACCGCCGCCGAGGCGGACCCGGGTGACTTCGACGGCCTGGTGCTGCCCGGCGGGGTGGCCAACCCGGACTTCCTGCGTACCGACCCCGACGCGGTCGCGTTCGTGCGCGGATTCTTCGACCGCGGCAAGCCGGTCGCGGTGATCTGCCACGGGCCGTGGACGCTGGTCGAGGCCGACGTGCTGCGGGGCCGGACCATCACGTCCTGGCCGAGCGTTCAGACCGACATCCGCAACGCCGGCGGTACCTGGGTCGACGAGGAGGTCGTGACCTGCACCGACGGCCCGAACACGCTGGTCTCCAGCCGCAAGCCGGACGACCTGAAGGCGTTCTGCGGCGAGGCCGTCAAGGCGTTCAGTCAGTAGGACGGCCGCCGCGCCGCCAGATGTGCGGTACGTCGGGCCGTGGTACGCCAAAGATGGCGAAGGGAGGCCGGATGTACCGGATCACCGCGCTGGCGGTTTGGTGCTTCGCGGTCTGGCTGCTGTTGGTGTGGACCGTGACCGTGGAGGCCGCCGCGGTCGGTGCGATCGTCTCAGTGGGTGTGGCGGCCGCGGTCGCTCCGCTCGGCCCGGTCGTCGCGCCCTGGCGGTTGCTCGCACCGCGGCGGCTGGCCGCGATCGTCAGGCTCGGCGTCGCGGCCGGATACCGGGTGGTCCGGGCGAACATCTGGCTGGCCCGCATCATCTGGTCACCGCGGATGCCGCTGGCCACCGGCATGGTCGTGGTGCCGACCCGGATGCGAACCGACGGCGGTCTGGCCGCGGTCGGCGTGATCAGTTCGCTTGCCGTCGACAACCAGTTGGTCGACCTGGACCGGTCGCGGCACGAGTTGCTGTACCACTGTGTCGTAGTACCGCCGCAGGACGAGCGGTACGAGTCCATCAACGGCGAACTGGAGCGCCGGATCGAGCCGCTGGTGGCCGATCGTGACTGACCTGTTCCTGCTGGCGGCCATCGCGGAACTCGCCGTCGGCGCAGTACTGGTGGTACGGATCGGCGCCGGCCCATCGGTCAGCGACCGGGTGGTGGCGCTGAACGCCTTCTCGACCCAGGCGACGTTGTCGCTGTTGTTCTTCACCGCGTTTGCGGACCGCACGATCTATCTGGACGTCGCGCTCTGGATGGCCTCGTTCGGCTATCTCGGCGCGTTCGTCTGGGCCAGGCTGCTGGAGCGTGATCTGTTGTGAGAGAGGTCATTGTCGCCGTCCTGGTCCTGATCGGGGTCGCGTTCTCGCTGTCCGGTGCGGTGGGGGTGGTGCGGCTGCCGGACCTGTACTCGCGGATCCAGGCCAGCTCGAAGACCATCACGATGGGCGCGGTGCCCGCCTTGCTGGCCGTTGCCGTCGGCAAGGGTTTCTTCTCCCAGTACGGCGTTCGCGCGCTGCTGGTCGCGGTGCTGCTGCTCACGGTCAACCCGGCGGCGTCACATGCGCTCGCCAGGGCGGCGTACAAAGCGGGGATCAAACAGTGGCCTGGTGCTGTGAAGGGCGATGTGCGATGACGCTGTTCTGGATCCTGGACTACCTGTGTCTGGCGGGGCTGCTGGCCGGTGCGGTGCTGGTGGTGCGGCTGCGCAACCTGGCAGGCGCCGCGATGGCGCTCTCGCTGGTCGGAACGGTGCTCGGGCTGCTGTTCGTGGTCCTCGGCGCGCCCGACGACGCGCATGCGCAGGTCGTGGTGGGCGCCATCGCGTTGCCGACCCTGTTCCTGATCGCGATCGGGCGGGTCCGCTCCGACGTCGAGGACACCGGCGAGCTGGGGGAGCCCGCCGATGAGTGAACGGTCGCGGCTCACCGAGATCAAGGAGACCGAACCGGTTCACCGGCCGGTCGTCGGCATGGTTCTCGCCGGTGCCTTCGGGGTCGTGCTCGGGATCGCCGTGATCGGGTTGCCGCGCGAGAAGGCCGAGCTCCCCCGGATCGCCCGGCAGGCGCTCGAGCTCGCCCTGACGCAGTGGCGCACGACCGAGCCGGTCAACGAGATCGTGTACGGCACCCGGGCGTTCGACACCTTCGGCGAGACGTTCCTGCTGCTGGCCGCGGTGATGAGTGTGGTGCTGCTGACCCGGCACCGCGAGCCGCGCCGCGGGTACTTCGGCGAGGAGAAGGCCGGCCGCGAGGAACGACGCAGCGACGACCCGCACACACCGGCGGGTCAGCACCAGCGCGCCGCGCGGGACGCCGAGGAGCGAGAAGGCGGCGGGACCGGCCCGGCGCTGCCTGACGACGAGCCGGTCCGGGCACGGGGGACTGAACGGGCGCAGGCGATGACGGTGGTGGTACGGGTGGTGGCACGGGTGGTGCTTCCGCTGCTACTGGTGGCTGGGCTGTACCTCGTCCTGCTCGGGTACGCACCGGGCGGCGGCTTCCCCGCCGGCGTGGTCATGCTCGGTGGCGTCCTGCTCGTGTACGCCGCGTTCGGTTACCGGCGGATCGAGCCGGTGGTCCGGCCGGAGCCGCTCGAGCTGGCCGAGTTGCTCGGTGCAGTCGCGATCATTCTCATATTGACACTCGGGCTGGTGCTGGAGGGTTCGTTCGGGGCGAACTGGTTGCCGTTGGCACCGGAGCAGACGATCCGCAGCGGCGGGACCGCACAGGCCTTCTCGCTGGCCGAACTCGTCGAGGTCGCCACCGGGCTGACGATCGCGGTGTTCTCCGTGTTCGCCATGCGTCACGACTGGACGGAAGACGAATGATCCTTGGCAACTATCTGGTCGCCGCCGCACTGTTCGCACTCGGTGCCTTCACGATCCTGACCCGCCGGAATCTGATCAAGATCGTGATGGGCCTGTCGTTGATCGAGTCCTCGACGTACGTACTGCTGCTGTCGATGGCCTACCGGCATGGGTCCACCGCGCCGGTGTTGCTCAGCCCACCGGCGGGCCAGACCGAGCAGAGTCTTGCCCACGGCAACGTCGCCGACCCGGTGCTGCAGAACTTCTGCCTGACCGCGATCGTCATCGGCGTCGCGGTGAACGCCGTCCTGCTGGCCACGGCGGTACGGATAGCGCAACACCACCGCACCCTGGACGCGGACGCCGTCCGTGGGCTCCGCGGGTGACCCTGTCCGCGGCCTGGCTGGCTGTCCCGGTCGTACTGCCGATCGCCGGCGCTACAGTCGCCCCGCTGCTCGGCCGGCTCTCCTCGCGCGCGCCGCTCGTGGTGTCGCTGGTCGCAATGGCCGGCACGACCGGTGTGCTGTTGCTGTTCGCACCGGCCGTGTACGGTGGCCGGCTGCTGTCGCACGCGCTCGGCAGGATCGGCCCGGTCGACGGCAAGCAGCTCGGCATCATGATGAGTGCCGACGCTTTCGGGCTGACGTACGCGCTGCTGACCGCGATCCTTGGCGGCCTCATTCTGCTGTACAGCCTGTCCGAGCTCGGTGGTCTGGGCACCCGGGAGGCCGGCGGGTACGCGTGCCTGGTCCAGTTGTTGCTTGCGGCACTGATCGGCTCCGCGCTGACGGCAGACATGATCAACCTGTTCGTCTGGTTCGAGGTCGCGGCGCTGGCCAGCTACGGGCTGACCGGGTTCTTCCTCGAACGGCCACGGGCACTCGAGGCAG
This sequence comes from Actinomycetota bacterium, assembly GCA_046765875.1. Lineage (GTDB taxonomy): Bacteria > Actinomycetota > Actinomycetes > Propionibacteriales > Kribbellaceae > DASRHY01. The sequence continues at coordinate 12,187 of JBKPSJ010000394.1, read as the reverse complement.
CATTCAAGGTCATGGTGCTGACGAACCTGGCCGGCTTCTGTGTGTTCGCCGGCGCGGCCATGCTGTACTCGCGCCACGGCGGGCTCAACCTCGGCCAGATCCAGCAGGCGCTGGCGGGTGGGTTGCGCAGTGTCGACGTGGTCGCGCTCGCTCTGCTGATAGCCGGGTTTGCCACCAAAGCCGGGGTGATACCGTTCCACGGCTGGCTCGCCGACGCCCATACCGAGGCACCCGGACCGGTCTCGGCCTTGTTCTCCGGATTGATGGTCAACCTGGGCATCCTCGGGATCGTCCGGATCTCCCTGCATGTGTACGCCGGCCGTGCCGAGGCGCTGCCCCAGGTGCTGACGGTGATCGGCGCGGTGTCGGCGATCGCCGGCGCCGCGCTCGCGCTCGGGCAGGACGACCTCAAGCGGCTGCTGGCGTACGACACGGTGTCGCAGATGGGGATCCTGGTCACCGCCGCCGGAGCCGGTACGTTCCAGGCGCTGGCGGGGATGACGTACCACCTGGTGAACCACGCACTCTTCAAGACGCTGCTGTTCTTGTGCGCGGGCGCGATCGTTCATGCGACCGGGATGACGAGACTGTCCGAGATGGGCGGCCTGGCCCGGCATCGTCCGGTGGTGACGGGCGCCTTTCTGCTGGGCGTCGCGTCGATCGCGGGCATCCCGCCGTTGAACGGGTACGCATCGGTCGGCCTGATCCACGACGCGTTGCACCACAAGCCGGCCGCATTCGCCGCGGTACTGGTCGCGCAGGTGTTGACGATCGCGGCGCTGGCCAGGGCGACGTACCTCGCCTTCTTCCGGCGCCGCGACGACGAGTACGACCCACTGGAGCGGATGCGTCCCGGGATGCTGGTCGCGTTCTGCACGCTTGCCGCCGGGTGCGTGGCGTTCGGCGTGCTGCCGCACCTGGTGCTCGCCAAGATCGTTGCCGCGGCGGCGCAGATACTCGTCGAGCCGCATGCGTACGCGACCGCGGTGTTGGGTGGAACCGTGCGGATCGACGCGGAACACCCGCACTTCGAGTACTTCGCCGCGACCGAGATCCTGGTCACCGCCGGCTGCCTGGTGGCCGGGATCGCGCTGGCGTGGTGGTACATCCGCCGGCCCGAGCCGAAGGTCATCACCGCCCTGCGTTCGGTCCACACCGGCTCGGTGAACGACTACACCGCGTTCTCCGTCGCCGGCCTGGTCCTGGTCTCCGCCACCCTGCTGCTCAGTCAGTCGTGATCGATGACGCAGAACTCGTTGCCGTCCGGGTCGCGCAACACGATGAAGTCGTGCTCGTCGGGGTACGGCCAGGCGTCCACACGGGTCGCTCCGAGCGCGACCAGCCGGTCGATGTGTTCGTCGCGCTGACTGGTGTACAGGTCCAAGTGCACCGGTGCCGGATCGGCAGGGATCTCGCCGGCGATCTGCAGCGAGACGGCAGGGCCTCGGCCGGCCGGGTCGACCAGCGTGGTGAACTCGGGGCCCGGCTCGGCTTCGCGCGTCTCGTAGCCCAGGGCCTGTGACCAGAAGCGCACCGCACGGTCCATGTCGGTCACGTTCACCACGACTGTGCCCACGTGCAGATCGCCGATTCCGTCGGTCATAGCCGTCCAGTGACCGCTGGGCAGCCAGCCAAACAGGCGCGAATGGCGTAGGGCCGCGTGGGTACGGGCCGACTAGGCGACGCGGAAGGAGCGGACGATGCCGCAGGACGCGTGGAGTGACAAGCGCGAACGCCAGTACGAACACATCAAGAGCGGGCTGAAGGACCGCGGCCGCAGCGAGGCGACCGCCAAGCAGATCGCCTCCCGGACCGTGAACAAGGAGCGAGCGCGCTCCGGTGAGTCCGACCAGGCAAGCCGTACGTCGACCAAGGACATGTCGTCGAGCAAGCGCGGCGGTCAGCGCTCGCACTCCGGTTCGAAGGGCCGGACCAAGGAGCAGCTGTACGCCGACGCCAAGCGCAAGGGCATCAAGGGCCGGTCGAAGATGACCAAGTCCGAACTCGCCCGCGCGGTCGGTCGCTGAGTGTCAATTACGCACGGATCACGATAGCCGCCGGTTTGCTCCCCGCTGTCACCGTCGGCCGGTGCGGAGCAGGTTGTCGGGGTCGGTGGCGCCTGGGGCGGTGAGTGCGAGCTCGGGGTGGTGCAGGTCGAACGCCGGGCTCTCCGACCGGATCCGCGGCAGCCGCTCGAAGTTGTGCCGCGGCGGCGGCGAACTGGTCGCCCACTCCAGCGACCGGCCCCAGCCCCACGGATCGTCCGTCTCGACCATCGGGGCGTTCCTTGAACGCCAGACGTTGTAGAGGAAGGGCAGCGTGGACGTGCCGAGGATGAAGGCGCCGATGCTGGACACCGCATTGAGGGTGCTGAAGCCATCGGCCGGACTGTAGTTGGCGATGCGGCGCGGCATGCCTTCGACGCCGAGCCAGTGCTGCACCAGGAACGTGGTGTGGAACCCGATGAACAACAGCCAGAAGTGCAGCTTGCCCAGCCGCTCATCCAGCATCCGCCCGGTGAACTTCGGCCACCAGAAATAGAACCCGGCGAACATCGCGAACACCACAGTCCCGAACACCACGTAATGGAAATGCGCCACCACGAAATACGAGTCGGACAGCTGGTAGTCCATCGGCGGCGAGGCCAGGATGATGCCGGTCAGCCCACCGAACAGGAAGGTGACGAGGAACCCGATCGCCCACAACATAGGTGTCTCGAAGCTGAGCGAGCCGCCCCACATCGTGCCGATCCAGTTGAAGAACTTCACCCCGGTCGGCACCGCGATCAAGAACGTCATGAACGAGAAGAACGGCAGGCTGACCGCGCCGGTGACGAACATGTGGTGCGCCCATACGGCGGCGGACAGGGCCGCGATGGCGAACGTCGCGCCGACTAGCCCGGCGTAGCCGAAGATCGGCTTGCGGCTGAAAACCGGCAGGATCTCGGTGATGATCCCGAAGAAGGGCAACGCGATGATGTACACCTCGGGGTGGCCGAAGAACCAGAACAGGTGCTGCCACAAGATCGGCCCACCGTTCGAACCATCGTAGACATGTGCTCCCAGTTTTCGATCGGCTTCGAGCATCAAGAGCGCTCCGGCGAGCACCGGGAACGCGATGAGCACGAGGATCGACGTGGCCAGGATGTTCCAGGTGAAGATCGGCATCCGGAACATCGTCATCCCCGGCGCCCGCATCGTGATGATGGTCGTCGCGAAGTTGACCGCACCCAGGATCGTGCCCAGACCGGCCATCCACAGGCCCATGACCCATAGATCGCCACCGATACCCGGTGACCGCACCTCGTTCGAGAGCGGGGAATAGGCGGTCCAGCCGAAGTCGGCCGCACCTCCGGGGGTCAGGAATGCACTCAGCGTGATCAGGCCGCCGAACAGGAACATCCAGTAGCTGAGCATGTTCAGTCGCGGGAAGGCAACGTCGGGCGCGCCGATCTGCAGCGGCATGATCTCGTTGGCGAACCCGACGAACAGCGGTGTCGCGAACAACAGCAGCATGATCGTGCCGTGCATCGTGAACAGCTGGTTGTAGATCTCTTCGTTGACGATCTGCAGACCCGGCTTGGCCAACTCCGCCCGCATGATCATGGCCATCACGCCGGCGACCAGGAAGAACGCGAACGACGTGATCAGGTACAGATGTCCGATCACCTTGTGATCGGTGGTGGTCAGCCACTTGACCGCGAGCCTGCCCACCGGCCGGCTGCGACGTCTCCCGACCGTTCGCACCGTGATGTGCCCGGCGCGCTGGCTGATGTCTACCATCTGACGCTCCCGACTCGCTGCTGTGAGGCAGCACTCGCTGTATCCATCGAAGGCGTTCCGAACCCCGACGTCAAGACACGATCGGCCCTACTTCCGACCCGCCTGACGGCAGCGACGCGTTCGAACCGGGGACTCGGTGAGCCGCGGGTCAGTTATTTGATCCCAGGTAATTGTTGACTACTGCTAACAGTAACTGTTTGACGATCGGTGCTGCGGGTACGGGCAGGCTTCACGACATCGGGTTGGAGGGCGACTTGGCTGGGGCTACCGAGGCGACGTACCGGCGCAGCGCGGTGATCCCGCCCGCCCCGACGTGGCTGGAGGCCGCACTGCGGCAGGACGTCGACGGAGAGGTTCGGTTCGATCGCGGATCGCTCGCCGCTTACTCATGCGACTCGTCGAACTACCGTCAGATACCAGTGGGCGTCGTCGTACCCCGCAGTGTCGAGGCAGCGGTGGCGGCGATCGCCGTGTGCCACCGCGCCGGCGTGCCGGTGCTGTCGCGCGGCGGCGGTACGAGTCTCGCCGGTCAGACCACCAACACGGCGGTCGTCATCGACTGGAGCAAGTACTGCAACGAGGTGCTGTCGGTCGATGCCGGGGCGAAGACGTGCGTCGTGGAGCCGGGGATCGCCCTGGACGACCTGAACCGGGCACTGGCGCCGCACCGGCTGATGTTCGGGCCGAAGCCGTCCACGCACCAGACCTGCACGATCGGCGGGATGGTGGGAAACAACTCGTGCGGTGCGAGCGCGCAGGCGTACGGCAAGACCGTCGACAACGTCCGCCGGCTCGAGATCCTCACGATCGACGGCGAGCGGATGTGGGTCGGGCCGACCACCGACAGCGAGTTTGCCGAGATCGTCGCCGCCGGAGGGCGACGGGGGCAGATCTACAGCGATCTGCGCGGCGTACGGGACCGGCACCTCGGCCGGATCCGGACCGGGTACCCGAGGATCCCGCGGCGGGTGTCCGGCTACAACCTCGACTCGCTGTTGCCCGAAGCCGGGTTCGATGTCGCCAGGGCGCTGGTCGGCAGCGAGGGCACGCTGGTGACGGTGCTGCACGCCGAGCTCGACCTGGAGCCCGTACCGGCGTACACGACCATGGTCGTGCTCGGATACCCCGACATCCAGGCGGCGGGCCGGGCGGTCACACGGGTGCTGCCGCACGAGCCCTGGCAGCTCGAGGGCCTGGACGAGGTGCTCGTCGGCCTCGAACAGTCCGAGCACCTGGCCGGCCACGCGATCGAGCGGCTCCCGGACGGCGGCGGCTGGCTGATGGTCCAGTTCGCCGGCGACACCTTCGAGCAGGCCGAGCGGGCCGCCCATCGGCTGATGGGCGACCTCAAGCAGGCAGGCGACGACGAGCCGGTCCCGGCCATGACGTACATCGACGACCCGTCGCGTGAGGCCGAGCTGATCGAGGTACGCGAGGCGGGGCTCGGTGCGACCGCGCATCCGAGCGCCAAGCACGAGACCTGGGAGGGCTGGGAGGACTCCGCGGTCGGGCCCGAGCACCTGGGCGAGTACCTGCGCGACCTGCGCGACCTGCTGAACAGGTTCGGGTACGACGAGAGCGAGACCTCGCTGTACGGCCACTTCGGTCAGGGGTGCGTCCACACCCGGATCCCGTTCGAGCTGCGGACCGCGGACGGCATCGCCCACTACCGCGACTTCGTCCAGCAGGCCGCGAGGCTGGTCGTCAAGTACGGCGGATCGCTGTCCGGCGAGCACGGTGACGGGCAGTCCCGCGGCGAACTGCTCACGACGATGTTCGGGCCCGATCTGGTCGAGGCGTTCGGCGAGCTGAAGGCGATCTTCGATCCGGGCAACAAGATGAACCCCGGCAAGATCGTCGACCCGAACCCGCTCGACTCCCATCTGCGGCTGGGCACCGGCTTCGCGCACCGCGCACTACCGACGTACTTCGCCTTCCCGCAGGACGACCACAAGTTCAGCAAGGCGACGATGCGCTGCGTCGGCGTCGGCAAGTGCCGGGTCTCGGAGTCCGAGAGCGACGGCCAGGTGATGTGCCCGTCGTACATGGCGACCCGGGAGGAGGAGCACTCGCCCCGTGGCCGGTCCCGGCTGCTGTTCGAGATGGTCCGCGGCGAGGTCGTACCGGACGGCTGGCGTTCTGCCGAGGTCCGCGACGCGCTCGACCTGTGTCTGGCCTGCAAGGGCTGCAAGGTGGACTGCCCGGTCAGCGTCGACGTGGCGACGTACAAGGCCGAGTTCCTGGCACATCACTACGAGCACCGGCTCCGCCCGCTCTCGCACTACTCGATGGGCTGGCTGCCGTTGTGGGCCCGGATGGCGTCGGTCGCGCCCGGGCCGGTGAATACCGTGGCCAAGCTCGGTCTGGTCAAGCGGCTCGGCGGGATCGCTCCGCAACGCGAGCTGCCGAGGTTCGCCGACGAGCCGTTCACGACCTGGTGGCGGAGCCGGACGAGGACCGGCCGGGCACACCGCGGCCGCGTGCTGCTGTGGCCGGACACCTTCAGCAACTACCTCCATCCGTCGATCGGCCGCAGTGCCGTCGCGGTACTGGAGGCGGCCGCCTTCGAGGTCGTCGTACCGGACAAGACCGTTTGCTGCGGGCTGACGTGGATCTCCACCGGTCAGCTCGGGATCGCCCGCCGGGTGCTGCGCCGGACGGTACGACTGCTCGCCGGTCCGATCCGCGAAGGCCTTCCGGTCGTCGGTCTCGAACCGTCCTGTACCGCGGTGCTGCGCTCCGACGCCGGCGAACTCCTGGACGACGACGAGGACATCCGGCGGTTGACCCGGCAGACGGTGACGCTCGCCGAGCTCCTCCAGGACCGGGCGCCGGACTGGCGACCGCCGCAGCTCGGCGTGCCGGCGATCGTTCAGACGCACTGTCACCAGCACGCCGTCCTCGGTACGGATGCCGACAGCGCCCTGATGCGGCGTGCGGATATAGATGCGGACCGACTCGCTTCGGGCTGCTGCGGTCTCGCCGGGAACTTCGGCTTCGAGCGGGAGCACTACGAAGTGTCGATGGCCGTCGGCGAACGGTCCCTGCTGCCGCGAGTACGCGAGGCCGATGCCGGGACCGCGATCCTGGCTGACGGCTTCAGCTGCCGGACCCAGATCGAACAGGGCGGGACCGGCCGCCGCGCGGTGCATCTCGCCGAACTGCTCGCCGAGGGACTGCGGCGATGAAGATCGACGATGTCGAGGTCTCGGCGTACACGATCCCGACCGACGCACCCGAAGGCGACGGCACCTTCAGCTGGGACAGCACCACGCTGGTGCTGGTGCAGGTCAAGGCCGGCGGCCTGATGGGCACCGGCTGGACCTACGGCTCGGTGGGCTGCGCGACCGTGGCCGGGCGCGACCTGGCGCCCATCGTCCGCGGCCGGGACGCGTTCGACGTTCCGGGTTGCTGGTCGGCGATGGTCGCGGGGTTGCGCAACATCGGCCGGCCGGGCGTCGCCGGCATGGCGCTGTCCGCGGTCGACTGCGCGCTGTGGGATCTCAAGGCCCGGCTGCTCGATCTACCGCTGCACCGGCTGCTCGGCGCGGTTCGCGACGGTGTTCCGGTCTACGGCAGCGGTGGCTTCACGACCTACGACGCCAAGCAGCTCGAGACCCAGCTGGGCGAGTGGGTCCACAACCAGGGCATCCCACGGGTCAAGATCAAGATCGGCGAGTCGTGGGGGAGTGCGGCCTGGCGCGACCTGACCCGGGTAGCGCAGGCACGTCAGGTCATCGGCCGGCATACCGAGCTGTACGTGGACCCCAACGGCGGATACTCAGTCGGTCAGGCCCGCAGGATCGCCGACCAACTGGCCGAGTCCGGCGTCGCCTGGTTCGAGGAGCCGGTCTCCTCCGACGATCTCGCCGGGCTGCAGACCGTACGAGAGCACACCGGTATCGACGTCACCGCGGGCGAGTACGGCTACGATCTCGTCTACTTCGAGCGCATGTGCGCCGCGGGAGCGGTCGATTGCGTGCAGGTCGATGTCACCCGCTGCGGCGGGATCAGCGAACTCTTGCGCATCGCCGCTGTGGCCGCGGCACATGGCCTGGACGTCTCCGGCCACTGCGCACCCGCCCTCCATCTGGCTCCACTCGCCGCCGTACCCAATCTGCGGCATCTGGAGTGGTTCCACGACCACGTCCGGATCGAGTCGATGCTGTTCGACGGCGTCGCCGATCCGGTCGGTGGCCGGGCATCCCCGGCAGCCGAACCCGGTCACGGTCTGAGCTGGTCACCCCTGGCCGCACAGCGGTTCCGAGTCGCCTGAGGACCCGGGGATCGAGGAGTCGGGTGCCTGCTGTAGGCCCGCCCTGTTTGGTCACACGATCGCCGGGCACGGCAGAGGAAAGGAGGAGACATGAGCACGACTGTTGCCGATTACCTGCTCCAGCGGCTACGCGACTGGGGTGTCGACCACGTCTTCGGGTACGCCGGGGACGGGATCAACGGGTTGCTGGCGGCATGGCAGAAGGCCGGCAACGACCCGATGTTCATCCAGTCCCGGCACGAGGAGATGAGCGCGTTCCAGGCGGTCGGGTACGCCAAGTTCACCGGCCGGGTCGGGGTGTGTGCCGCGACCAGCGGCCCCGGCGCGATCCATCTGCTCAACGGGCTGTACGACGCCAGGCTTGACCACGTACCGGTGGTGGCGATCGTCGGCCAGACGGCTCGGACCGCGATGGGCGGCAACTACCAGCAGGAGGTCGACCTCGTCTCGCTGTACAAGGACGTCGCGAGCGAGTACTGCGAGATGGCGATGGTGCCCGAGCAGTTCCCGAACCTGCTGGACCGGGCGATCCGGATCGCCCTGACCCGCCGTACCGTAACCGCCGTCATCGTGCCCGCCGACCTCCAGGAGCTGGACTACGCCGCGCCGTCGCACGCGTTCAAGATGGTGCCGTCGAGCATGGACCTCGGCTTGTCGGCGCCGGTGCCGGCCGATGAGCAGCTGCAGCGAGCGGCCGATGTACTGAACGCGGGCAAGCGGGTCGCGATGCTGGTCGGGCAGGGTGCGCGGGGCGCGGTCCGGGAGGTGACCGACGTCGCCGACCTGCTCGGTGCCGGTGTGGCGAAGGCGTTGCTGGGCAAGGACGTGCTGTCCGACGAGCTGCCGTGGGTGACCGGTTCGATCGGGCTGCTCGGGACGAAGCCGTCGTACGAGCTGATGACCGGCTGCGACACGCTGCTGGTGGTCGGCTCGAATTTCCCGTACAGCCAGTTCCTGCCGGACTTCGGCAAGGCGCGTGCGGTGCAGATCGACCACGATCCGACGATGATCGGGCTGCGCTACCCGTTCGAGGTCAACCTTGTCGGCGACGCCGCCGAAACGCTGCGGCGGCTGATCCCGCTGCTTCGCCGCACGACCGACCGGTCCTGGCGGGACGAGGTCGAGTCGAACGTCGGCCGCTGGTACGAGGTGATGCAGCGCCGGGCGAAGACGTCCGCCGATCCGGTCAACCCCGAACTGGTGTTCCACGAGCTGTCCCCGCGGCTGCCGGAGGACGCGATCATCGCGTCGGACTCGGGTTCGGCCGCCAACTGGTACGCGCGGCACATCAGGTTCCGCGGCCGGATGCGCGGCTCGCTGTCGGGCACACTGGCCACGATGGGACCGGGCGTGCCGTACGTGATCGGCGCCAAGTTCGGCAACCCGGACAAGCCGTGTTACGCGCTGGTCGGGGACGGCGCGATGCAGATGAACGGGATCAACGAGCTGATCACGATCTCGAAGTACTGGCGCGAGTGGGCAGACCCGCGGATGGTCATCGCGGTGCTGCACAACAACGACCTCAACCAGGTGACGTGGGAACTGCGGGCGATGGGCGGATCCCCGCAGTTCCTGCCATCCCAGCAGCTGCCGGACTTCCCGTACGCCGGGTATGCACGCTCGCTCGGCCTGCACGGCGTGGTCGCCAGCAAGCCCGAGGAGGTCGTGCCGGCCTGGGAGGAGGCGCTGGCCGCGGACCGGCCGTGTGTCGTCGAGTTCGTCACCGACCCCGCCGTACCGCCGATCCCGCCGCACGCCACCTGGGACCAGATCGAGAAGGCGCTCGAGTCGATACTGCGCGGCGACTCCGACCGGGTCGACGTGATCAAGGAAGGCTTCAAGTCCAAGGTCCAGGAGTATCTGCCCGGCACCAAGAACGACTAGTCACCCGCGTACGGCAGGCTGGTGAACATGAGAGCCATAACGTACGCACGCGCCGGCGATCCCTCCGTACTCGAACTGGTCGACAGGCCGATCGGCGAGCCGGGAGACGGTGAGGTGCGGATCAGGGTCGTCGCGTCGGGTGTGAACCCGACCGACTGGAAGGCACGCACCGGCTTCTACGGCGGCGGAGTGCCCGAGCCGACCGTTCCGAACCACGACGGCGCCGGTGTCGTCGACGCGGTCGGCGCGGGTGTCACCGCCCTTCGCGTGGGTGATCGGGTTTGGGTCACCCTCGCCGGCGATGGCCGGCCCGCGGGCGGGACCGCGCAGGAGTTCGCCGTCGTCCCGGCCGGCCGGGTATTCGCGTTGCCGCCGGGCGCGGGCTTCGAGCTCGGCGCGGCTGTCGGCGTCCCGGCCGTGACCGCGCACCGGGCGCTGACGGTTGCCGAGGGCCCGGACCGGCTTCGGCCGGGTGCGCTGGCCGGCCGGACCGTCCTGGTCGCCGGTGGCGCCGGCGCGGTCGGCAACGCGGCGATCCAGCTGGCCCGGTGGGCGGGTGCGGAGGTGATCGCCACGGTGAGCCAGGACGTCAAGGCGAAGCTGGCGACGGCCGCCGGGGCACACCACGTGGTCAACTACAAGGAGCCGGACCCGGCCGGAGCGGTCAGGCGTGGCGCTCCGGACGGCGTCGACTTGGTGGTCGAGGTCGCGGCCGGTGCCAACTCCGCGCTCGATCTTGCCGTCCTGCGTCCGCGCGGCACGATCTCGATCTACGCGAACGACGGAGGGGTTCCGCTCGAGCTGGACGTACGGCAGAACATGGGACTCAACGCCCGCTACCAGTTCGTGCTGCTCTACACCGTTGGATGGGACCGGATCACCGCCGCCGCCGAGGACATCAACCACGCGATCGAGGACGGCGCCTTCCGGGTGGGGGAGGAGGCCGGCCTCCCACTGCACCGCTACAGCCTGGAGGACGCGGCCGCCGCCCATGCCGCCGTCGAGGGCGGAGCGACCGGCAAGGTCCTGATCACCGTCGCGACGAGCTAGGCCAATGCGTCGCCGGGAAAGCTCCGCACCGGGTGCATCTCGTACACGAACACTCCTGCCTGTACGCCGGGATCGCCGTCCATGATCTCACGGGTCTGATCGAGGGACCGGGCGAAGATACCGACGCCTCGCACCTCTGAGTCGTCCAGCACGGGGCACACGATGTTGAGCGAGCCGTCGGAACGGAGCGCGAAGTTGCGCCGCCCGTGCTCGCGCACGATCGCCGGCGTCTCGTCGTTGCCGTACGCCGGTCCGGCCTTGAGCAGCACCACCGTGTACTCGCGGGTCTGCGCAAGCGCGGCCATCATCTGTTCGTCTGTAGGCAGCGTCACAACACGAGCCCCCTTCCGATCGGCTGATCCGACGCTACCGTGACGCACGCTCGGGGAGGCGGGTGATGGTCACCCGCCTCCTCTCATCGGATCGCTTGGATGCAATCACTCCTCGGGCGCGCGGCCGGGGAGGCGGGTGGTGATCTCCTGGAGGGTCCAGCCGTTGCCGTCCGGGTCCTCGAACGATGCGTACGAGTTGTAGCTGGCGCGTTCGGGGTCGGGACCCGGAATGCGGGCCGCCGGGAAGAACGGGCTGCGGGGACCGTGGTAGACCGCGGTCACGTCGATGCCGCGCTCGACCAGTGGTGGCCGTAGCCGTGCGGGCGGAGGACTATGGCGACAAAAGGGGGGGTGCAGGGGATGACTGACATCTTCGATACGCCGGTACGACGTGCGCTCGAGGAGCAGGTCGATCTGATAGAGCAGGCCGAACACTGCTCTGCCGATCCGGTCCGGCTGGCGACGATCGGGCGCGACCGTGGTGAGCAGGTGCGGATCACCCGCGGCGACGGAACCAAAGCGATCTACACGGTCAGCGAACTGCGCGACGAACAGGTCGTGCGGATGGGCAAGATCGGCCGGGAGCGGATCGGGACCTGCGACGAGTTCGAGGCCACGGTCTCCGCGCAGGTCGTGGCCGATGGACTCTCGGACGAACGGGCCGAGGAGACCAGCGAGTTCGTCGAGCGCCTCGACGACGACGACGCACAGACCGGTCTGCTGGTCCTGGCCCCGCACGGCGGCGACATCGAGCCGCACACCGACGAGCAGGCCACTCGGGTGGCACTCGGCGTGGACGGGGCCACGGTGTGGTCGTGCAAGGGCTTCTCGCAGGGCCCGGGCACCGCTGTGCGGTTCCACAT
>JBKPSJ010000393.1:0-20661 GCA_046765875.1 Actinomycetota bacterium | reverse complement strand
CCGTCCCCCCCGCCGTCACCCCCGCCGTCACCCCCGCCGTCACCCCCGCCGTCACCCCCGCCGTCACCCCCTGCACCACCGCCGGCACAGCGGTCCGAGGGCCTCGGACAGTGGGCACAGACCCGCCCGTCGTCCGACGACGGCCTCGGGCAGTGGGCACAGGCCCCGAGTCGACCTCAGCAGAGCCCGTCGAGGCCGCCCGAGCGGGTCGACCCGCGGCACTGGGAGGCTGCCGCGCCGCGGCAGTGGGAGGACACCATCACCCGTGGCTGGAGTGAGCCCGGTCAGCGCGGCTGGGCCGACTGGGGCACGTGGGACGACACGATGACCGGGACGTTCGCGCCCATCCGTGAGCCGCTCGCCCCGGCCGATCCACGGACCGGCCGTACCTGGGACGATGCCCCGTCCGCCCCGTCCGCCCCCTCCGCCCCCTCCGCCCCCTCCGCCCCGTCCGCTCCGTCGGCCCCGGCAGTGCCGGCCCGGGAACAGGAACGGGTACGCACGGGGTGGGAAGAGCCAGTCGAGGAGAAGCGCGAGCCCGAGCGGCCGTCGTACGAGACCGGCCGGACCGGCAAGGCCGCTGTGGTGATGGCCTCGGGCACGGTGCTGTCGCGGCTGACCGGGTTCATGCGGATCGCGCTCTTGGCCGCCGTGGTCGGCGCCGAGGGCCGCAACGACTTGTTCACCGTCGCGAACACCATCCCGAACAGCCTGTACATCCTGCTCGCCGGTGGCATCTTCAACACCGTCCTGGTCCCCCAGTTGGTCCGGGCGATCAAGCACCACCGCGACGGCGGCCAGGAGTACACCGACCGGCTGATGACCGCCGGCCTGGTGGTCCTGGCAGTCGTGACGACCATCTGCGTCCTGATCGCGCCGTTGATCGCCCACCTGTACATACCGCGGTCGATGAACACGCCTGCCCATGCGGAGCAACGGGCGAACATCGAGTTCTTCACCCGGCTGTGCCTGCCGCAGATCTTCTTCTACGGCGCGTACGTACTAGTGGGGCAGGTGCTCAACGCCCGGCAGCGGTTCGGGCCGATGATGTGGGCACCGATCGCGAACAACGTCGTTGCCATCGGCACCATCCTGCTGTTCTGGAACCTGTACGGCGCGCACAGCCAGCCCGAGAGCTACACCGATCAGGAGTCGTTGCTGCTCGGCCTCGGCCACACTGCTGGCATCGCCGTACAGCTTCTGGTGCTGCTGCCGTACCTGCGGGCATCCGGCTATCACTACCGGCCGCGGTTCGGCCTGCGCCAGACCGGGCTCGGCCATACCGCTCGGCTCGGCATGTGGACCGTACTGTTCGTCGCGGTCAACCAGGTCGCGCTGATCGTCGTCACCCGGCTCGCGCTGACCGGTACGTCGGGGGCCGGGACGGAGAAGTCGGCCGGTGTGTTCGCGTACTCGACCGCGATGCTGATGTTCCTGGTACCGCACGGGATCGTCACCGTGTCGCTGGCGACGGCGATCCTGCCCAGGCTGTCCGCGCAGGCGTCAGACGGGAATCTGGAGGCGGTCGCCCGGGACGCGGCCGCGACCACCCGGCAGGCGCTCGCGGTGGTCGTACCCGCCGCGCTCGGGATGTTCGCCTTCGCGTTCCCGCTGATGTCACTCGTCGCCGAGTACGGCGCGGCGAAGGGCCGGACCGGGCTGATGTCGCTGACGCTGATGGCGTTGTCGCTCGGCCTGTTGCCGTTCACGGTGCAGTACCTGCAGTTGCGTACCTTCTACGCGTTCGAGGACACCAGGACGCCGTTCTTCATTCAGTGCGGCATCGCCGGGGTCAACATCGCCGCCGCGCTGATCGGCGTACACGTCGTGCTGTCATCGCCACGGCTGAGTGCGGTGGCGCTCGGGGCGGCGTACACGCTGGCGTACCTGATGGGGGTGTTCGTGTCGCGCGCCGTTCTGCGGCGGCGGCTACCGCAGGTGGAAGGGGCGGAGGTGCTGGCGCCGGCGCTGTCGATGGTGATCGCCGCCACGATCGCGGCCGGTTGCGGTGTCGTACTCATCTTCGCGCTCAACGTCCTCACCGAAGGCAGCGGGCCGGTGTACAGCGCCATACTCCTGATCGTGGCCGGTGCCGTCATGTTGCCGGTGTACGCCGGGCTGGCAAGGGTCCTGCGAATCGCCGAGGTCAACGACCTGGTACGGACGATCACGTCGCGCCTGCCCGGGCGGTCATGACCGTCCTCAGCACCGTCCTCAGCACCGTCACAGGCGCCGTCACGGACACTTACTGACACCGGTACTGACACGGTACTGACACTGGTGGATCACCACCGTGAGCCCAGCCCCCAGCATGGGCCTGTCCAACGACCACCTCGCCACGCGGCGGTGTGGGATCACGAAGCGAGAAAGGGTGCCGGAGGGAGGACTGTGCCGAACCAGACAGTCAGTCCGGGCACCCTGCTGGCAGGCCGATACCGGATCGCCGAACTGCTCGCCGAGTACGGCGACGCCCGGATCTGGCGCGCGGTCGACGAGGTGCTCAGCCGGGCCGTGGCCGTCGACGTGCTCGACGCCGACGACCCGCGCTCGAACCGGCTGTACGAGGCCGCCCGCCGGGCCGCGACGGCAGCCGACTCGCGATTCCTGCGCGTGCTGGACTGCTCGGCCTACGACGGGGTGACCTACTGCGTACGTGAGTGGGCCGGCGGCCGCTCGCTGGAACGGATGCTCGGCAACGGCCCGCTGACCGGCCAGCAGGCCGGCTGGCTGACCCGCGAGGTCTCCGAAGCGCTCGAACTACTGCACCGGTCCGGGCAGCCGCACGGCGCGATCAGTCCGGCGACCGTGATCATCACCGACACCGGCGGGATCAAGATCGTCGGCGTCGCCACTGAGGCGGCGCTGCGGCGCCAGGACGGGCCCGGAACGCCGGCCGAGGACATCCGTGACCTCGGCAAGGTGCTGTACGCGTCGCTGACCGCGCGCTGGCCCGGTGGTCAGGCCTGGGGCCTGCAGGCCGCGCCGATGGAGCACGGCCGGCTGATGAGCCCGCGCCAGGTGCGGGCCGGCGTACCGCGGTCGCTGGACGACATCTCGGACCGGTTGCTCGGCGCGCCGCCGCGGCACCACGCGGCCCCGATCAACAGCGCGGCCGGGCTGTCCGCGGCTTTGGCAGGCGTGATCGGCCACTCCCACGAGCCACCGGCGCAGATCAGCGACGAGCAGGGCCCTGCGGCACAGTCCGACGGCAGCATCGACGATGCCGCGACCGTGTTCACTCCTGTGGCGGTGCCCCCGCCCGCCGTCGATCCGAACAACCGGTTTGGCGGCGGGGACCCGTACGCACCGACCCGGCAGGTCCCGGCCGTGACGGTGCAACCGACCGCGGTCCAGCGTCCGCCGGCGATGCCTCCGCAGCGGCCGGCGGTTCCGCGCGCGGCGGCCGGTCCCGGACCGGGCGGCCGCGCGAGCTATGGACAGATCAACGGCGGCCGCCGCCGCCCCGAGGGTCCGAGGGAACGACGCGGCTGGGGCGGTCCGATCCTGATCCTGCTTGCCGTGCTGGCGCTGCTGTCCGTCGTCGCCATGGCGCAGTTCCTGCTCAAGAACAATCCCTCTGGCGACAGCGGCTCGGACGACTCCAGCCCCCCGCCCGCGACGAACAGTGCGCCCGCCAGCGGGGCGATCAGGATCGTCGGCGCCCGTGACGTCGACCCACCCCCGCAGGGCAGCGGGGAGGAGCATCGCGAGGACGTGCCGAAGACGTACGACGGCAAGCAGAGCACGACCTGGACGACGATGTCGTACAGCAACGCCGCGTTCGGCAACGAGAAGCCGGGGGTCGGCATCGTGTACGACCTCGGTGAGGTGACGACGGTGAGCAAGGTGACCGTGTCGGTCCGGCGAGGGCCTTACGACTTCGAGGTCCGGGTACCGTCCGGCGACACCTCCGTATCGCCCGCGAGTCCCGACGACTGGGAGGCGCAGGGACAGGCGAGCGACACCAACGGCGAGACCGTGACGGTCAACCTCGCGGCCGGCGTGCGGACCCGGTACGTGATGATCTGGCTGACCAAGATCCCCAAGGAGAGCAGCGGCAAGTACCGGGGGGAGATCGCCGAGGTGTCTATCCAGCGATGACCGGCGACGCCACCGACGCGGGCCGTGGCCCGGTGCCGTTCGCCGCGGTGCCGGACGGTTCGGCCCGGCCGGTCGCACCGGCCCTCGGGTTGGACGCGCTCGCCGATCACGAACTTCTCCGGCTGCACGTGGCCGGTGACCCGCACGCGTTCGGGTTCATCGTCAAGCGGCACCGGGACCGGATGTGGGCGGTGGCGATCCGTACCCTCGGCGACCAGGAGGAGGCGGCCGACGCCCTGCAGGACGCGTTCATCTCGGCGTTCCGGCGTGCCGACTCGTTTCGCGGCGACTCGAAGGTGACGACCTGGCTGCACCGGATCGTGGTGAACGCCTGCCTGGACCGGATGCGCCGGCGCCAGGTCCGCGCCGCCGAGCCCTTGCCGCAGGACCAGGACCGCGCCGCCGAACTGGCCGGGCCCGAATCGGTCGACCCGGCCGAGACACGCGAGCGGCAGGTCGACGTACTGAACGCTCTCAAACAGCTCAACGAGGACCAGCGCAGCGCTCTGGTCCTTGTCGACATGGAGGGCTACTCGGTCGAGGAAGCGGCCGCGATCCTGAACTGTGCTCCCGGTACGGTGAAGAGCAGGTGCGCTCGCGGCCGGGCCAAACTGCTGCCCCTGCTGCGGCACTGGCAGACCACCCGCGGCGGTGCCGAGAGCACTTCGGGAAAGGCGGGAACCGGATGACCGTCTGCTGCGTCGAATCCGGGTCGCACACCCGTGACGCCCGCGTGCCGACCAACCGGAGCCTCACCCGATGACCTCTTCTGAACACGGTTCTGAACACGGTTCTGAACACGGTTCTGAACACGGTTCTGACCATGGTCCCGATACTGGGCCTGCGCAGGAGCCGCGCAGCGTCGACGATCACCTGGACGTCGACACCGTCGCCGACCTGATCGAGAACCTGCTGCCAGCCGGCGAGGCACACCGGGCCAGGGACCACATCAAGGGCTGCCCGGACTGCCAGCGCAGCTACGACGCACTGATCGAGCTGAGCGCGGACCTTGCGGAGGAGGGCCGCGCCGAGATCTCGATGCCGGCGCAGGTGGCCGAACGGCTCGACCAGGTGATCGCCTCCGAGGCGATGCTGCGCTCGTCCACGGTCGGCGTGCACTCGCTGGCGCAGTTCACCAAGGATCGCCGGCGCCTGCCCCGGCTACTGCTCGGCGCGGCGGCGGTCGTCCTGGTCTGCGCCGTCGGCGTGGGCGTGCTGCTCAGCGTGTCCGGCGAGAGTGGGGGCAACACCGCCGGGATCCAGCCGTCGAGACGGCCGAACAGCCCCTCGCAGGTGACCACGCTGTCGAACCTGACCACGGGTGAGGTCGGGGTGACCGTGCAGCGGTTGCTCGAAGGCACGACGGGCCAGATCGTGATCGCGAGCGCCGACGAGGCGCGGTGCGCGGCTCAGTTCGCCACTGGGCAGCCGAACCGGACGCTGCGGCTGGTGCAGGCCGCGCTGGTCGAGGGCCGCCGTTCGACGGTGATCGCGATGCAGTCCGGCTCGTCCCAGGATGTGCGGGTGTATGTCGTCACAGGATGTGATACGCGGGGGGCCGTCGGGACCGATGCCTCCGTGGCCTACGTCACAACTGTGACGCTGCGCAGTCGCTGACGACGTACCGCCCCGACATCCTCGCGCCCGCGGGACGTAGGGAATGGCGGGAGCCTAGGATCCGTTGTGTACGACGTGCTGCCCACGACGCAAGGGATCCTGAACCGCATGACCCTCGGTACTCCTGGTACTCCCAGTTCTGTTTCGCCCGTTCGCAACGTGATCGTCATCGGCTCCGGACCGGCCGGCTACACCGCCGCCGTCTACGCCGCGCGGGCCCGGCTGGAGCCGCTGGTCTTCGAGGGTTCGGTCACCGCCGGCGGCGCGCTGATGAACACGACCGACGTGGAGAACTACCCCGGCTTCGCCGATGGCATCATGGGCCCGGCACTGATGGACCAGATGCGTTCGCAGGCCGAGCGGTTCGGCGCCGAACTGGTCGCCGACGACGTGATCGCTGTCGATCTGACCGGCGATCTCAAGGTGGTCACCGACTCGGCCGGCAACGAGCACCGCGCCAGGGCGGTCATTCTCGCGATGGGATCGGGCTACCGCAAGCTCGGCCTGCCCAACGAGGAGCAGTTGTCCGGGCATGGCGTGTCGTGGTGTGCCACCTGTGACGGCTTCTTCTTCCGCGACCAGGAGATCGCGGTCGTCGGCGGTGGCGACTCGGCGATGGAGGAGGCGACCTTCCTCACCCGGTTCGCCAAGAAGGTGATCGTGGTGCACCGCCGCCACGAGTTGCGCGCCTCGAAGATCATGGCCGACCGCGCGCTTGCCAACGACAAGATCGAGTTCGCCTGGAACTCCGAGGTGGCCGCGATCAACGGCGGCGACAAGCTGACCGGCATTACCCTGCGCGACACCGTCACCGGCGAGACGCGCGAACTGCCGGTCACCGGCCTGTTCATCGCGATCGGTCACGACCCCCGGTCGGAACTGGTCGCGGGCCAGGTGCGCACCGACAGCGAGGGGTACGTGCTGGTCGACGATCCCAGCACCAGGACCAACCTGCCGGGCGTGTTCGCCGCCGGCGACCTGGTCGACCACACCTACCGGCAGGCCGTGACCGCGGCCGGCACCGGCTGTGCGGCCGCGCTCGACGCCGAGCGGTACCTGGCGGCGCTGGAG
Source organism: Actinomycetota bacterium (assembly GCA_046765875.1). Taxonomy (GTDB): domain Bacteria; phylum Actinomycetota; class Actinomycetes; order Propionibacteriales; family Kribbellaceae; genus DASRHY01. Next base: position 13,872 of record JBKPSJ010000393.1, on the reverse strand, counting down.
GGCTCCGAGACCGAGCAGGCCGACGCTGTCGAACCGGTCGGCGCCCGGGTCTGAAACCGGCCCTGACACGCGCAAGCCAATCAGGCCCTGACATGCGCAGGACAATTCAAGAAAGTGATAGAAGGAGAATCGCCGTGGGCGACAAGATCAACGCAGTGACCGACGCGGACTTCGAAACCACCGTCCTGAAGAGCGACAAGCCCGTGCTGGTCGACTTCTGGGCCGAGTGGTGCGGTCCGTGCCGTCAGGTGCAGCCGATCCTTGACGAGCTCGCGGGTGAGCATGGGGACAAGATCACGTTCGTGAAGATGAACGTCGATGAGAACCCGGTGACCCCGAGCACATACCGGGTCACTGGCATCCCGACAATCAACGTGTACGTCAACGGTGAGGTGGCCCGCACCATCGTCGGGGCGAAGCCGAAGGCGGCGCTGCTGAGGGAACTGGCAGACTTCACTGCCTGAGCCCCGGCACGGCACGGGTATTCGCGAACGGCGGGAGCAGTTTCTTGATGGACGCCTCGAGCGGCACGACGGTGTACCGGCTCGGCGACAGCGGCGAGGCCGTCGCCGAGATCATCGGCAAGCTCCAGCGGCTGCAACTGCTTGACAACCGGCCACGGCGGGTGTTCGACGACGACACCGCCGTCGCCGTTCGTGGCTTCCAGCAGCAGCGCGGGCTGGTGGTCGACGGCACGGTCGGCCCGCAGACGTACAGGGCGCTGGACGAGGCGCGCTGGCGGCTGGGTGACCGGCTGCTGACCTTCGTTCCGGCGCATCCGATGGCCGGCGACGACGTGCTGGCGCTGCAGTCCCGGCTGCAGGAACTCGGGTTCGCGGTCGCCCGGATCGACGGCTTCTTCGGCCCGGACACCCAGCGGGCCGTGACCGAGTTCCAGCGCAACCTCGGGCTGCCCGCCGACGGGACCTGCGGGCCGTCGACGTTCAAGGCGCTGGACCGGATCCGCCCGATGGCGACCGGCGGGCGTCCGGACGCGCTGCGGGCCTCCGAGCAGGTACGCCAGGCCGGTCCCCGGCTGTCCGGCAAGACTGTTGTGATCGACCCCGGGCACGGCGGTTTCGACCATGGCTGGGAGGGCAATGGGCTGCGTGAGTCGGATATCGCATACGACCTGGCCGCCCGGATCGAGGGGCGGCTCGGCGCCACCGGTGTCCGGGCCTATCTGAGCCGCGGTCGCGACCAGGGCCCGGACGAACTGTCCCGGGCGGCGTTCGCGAACGAGACCGACGCCAACCTGTGCGTCTCGCTGCATACCGACGGTTCGGTGAACCCGGCGGCGCAAGGCGTCGCGACCTACTACTACGGCGCTGATCTGCATGGCGCCTACTCGTCGGTGGGCGAACAGTTCGCCGGGCTGGTGCAGCGCGAGATCGTGGCGCGCACCGATCTGCGGAATTGCCGTACCCATGCGAAGACGTGGGACATGCTGCGGCGTACCAAGATGCCGGCCGTACGGCTCGAGATCGGGTACGTGACCAACCACCACGACGCGACCCGGCTGTCCGACCCGTCGTTCCGTGACGTCGTCGCGGAGGCGATCGTGGTCGCGATCCAGCGGGTATATCTCCCGCCCGAGCAGGACGCCGCGACCGGCATGCTCCGGTTCGGTCAGCTCATCTGACAGCATTCAGACACGGGACCGGTTGCCTTGGGCGACCGGTCCCGTTGTTGTGCTTGTCCACAGGCAGACAGTGAGCATCTCTCAGCGGGGCTTTCGCTCGTACGTTTCCCGGGCGAGAGGAGGTGGTCATGACCACGCCAGCGCATCAGCAGGCCCGCGTCGATCAGGAGATCGCCGGAGCCGCGCGGACGATCCGTCGCTTCGGACATGCTGTCCAGTTCGTGCCCGGCCGATGGCAGCAGCCGTCGTTCGCGTACACGGTCGGCCTGGTCGGGCTCGGCCATCCGGAGTTGCTGATCTTCGGGCTCGACCGCGACACGGCCGCGGCCGTGCTCAACCGGACCTGCGGGCTGATCCGCGCCGGCCGCGACCTGATCCCCGGCGAGGAGCTGGAGATCGAGGACTGGTCGCACCGGCTGATCGTCGAGGACGTGCCGAACCCGGCCGACATCCTGCTCCTCGCGAACCGATACTACGACCGGCCGTCCGGATCGCCGGTGGCCGCGGTTCAGCTGACCTATGACGATCGGCGCGGCCGGTTTCCGTGGCACTCGGGCTACGGCCTGGCCGACTGGTTGCAACCACGCCCGGGGACGTTCCCATGAGCGCCCGGTCAGCGCAGGCTTTCCACCGGCTGTGCATCCCGTCGTGGGTCCAGGTCGTTTTCGGCTGCTCGCGCTCGAGGGAGATGACCGGCAGCGCCCGGTCGATGCCCCAGGGCAGCCACCACCCGCGCCAGCCAGGACTCCTGGCCGCCTCGGGGAAGACACCCAACCCGCCCCTGGACCTGAGCTGAAGGTCAGCTCGTGGCGGCAGCGGTCTCACCCGCGCGGTTGCGGCGACGGCGCCGGATGATGAACAGGCCGACATACGAGATCACGACGATCGTGAAGCCGATTCGCTCCGCGTTCGGTGTCTGGCCCGCCGGCCAGAGGTGGCCGTCCAGGTAGTGGTGGATGTAGCCGCTCTGGTACACCGACTCGCCGGCGTCGCGACGCAGCGCCTTCTCCGAAGCGGTGACCGGGCAGCCGAAGTCGAGCAGCACGATGGTCAGGTTCCACACCACGATGCCCAGGTGGACCCAGATCAGCCAGAACCAGCGCCACGCCAGGAAGCCGCCGATCAGGAAGAACAGCAGCAGCGCGCCGTGGAGGATCATCACCAGATCTGCGAGCCAGCCGTAGACCATCCCGGCCTCCAGGGTCAGAGCGAGTCGCGGACAGCCGCCGGGCGCGGCGGGACCGGCTCGGGCCGGATCGCACCCATCAGCTTCTCCACCGCGGCCTCGACCTCGGACCGCCAGGTCACGGTCGAGCGCAGATCCAGCCGCAGCCGCGGGTTGACCGGGTGCTCCCGGACGGTGACGAACCCGGCCGCCAGCAGGAAATCGGTCGGCAGCACGCAGGCCGGCTCGGCCCACTTCGAGTTGCCGAACGCCTCCATCGCACGGAAGCCGCGCTTCATCACGTCCTTGGCCGCCGACTGGATCAGTGACTTGCCCAGCCCGAGCCCGCCATACCGGGGCAACAGCCGGGCCGTCACGAACACCACCGCGTCCGAGCTGACCGGTGCGGTCGGGAAGGACGCGATCCGCGGCAGGTACGCCGCCGGGGCGTACATCGCGTACCCGGCCGGGGCACCATCGACGTACAGGACGGTCCCGACGCTGCCCCAGTCGAGCAGTGCCTGCGACAGCCAGGCCTCCTTCTCGAGTTCGGTGTCGCCCATCCGGACCGCGGCCCGTCCGGCCACAGCGTCGAGTTCCCAGAACACGCACCCCCGGCACGCCGCCGGCAGATCGTCGAGCGTCTCCAGCGTCAGCGGCGCATGGCGTCTGGCCATCAGCGTGATCGCCGGCCTGCTGTCGCCGGCTCACCCTCGGACCCTCCGGCCGGAGACCGCCGGGAGGCACCGGGCGCCTGTGTGGCTACCTCGGTGGTCTCAGACGCGGGCGGCGCGACGTAGCGCTGCTCGACCTTGGCGGCCGGCTGCCGGCGCAGCAGTTCGGCAGCGAACCCCACAAGAACGCCCAGCAACAGCCCGCAGAGCGTCCAGCCGATCGTCCTGCCCCTCGTCATTCCTGCCGAGCCCGCCCTTCTCCGGCCCTCTCGCATACCGCATCCACACCGCATCGTGGGATGCCGGCAGCCCGGTGGTGAGGTGAACTGCCGTTATAAGGCATCGTAGTAACTCCTCACCTCGCCTCAAGCAATACCAGGAGATCAGCGTGACCAGCGACGTGCCCGAAGTCCGGCAGACCCGTTTCGACAGCTATGTCGAGCGGTACGCAGCACGGACCAAGGGCATGACCGCGTCCGAGATCCGCGCACTGTTCGCCGTGGCCAGCCGGCCCGAGGTCGTGTCGCTGGCCGGGGGGATGCCGAACATCGCCGGCCTGCCGCTGGACGTCGTCGGCGACGCGGTGCGTGACGTGGTGCTCGAGGACGGCCCGGTCGCCATGCAGTACGGCTCGGGCCAGGGCGATCCGAGGTTACGCGAGCAGATCTGCGACGTGATGGCGCTCGAGGGTATCGAGGCGCACCCGGACGACGTCGTCGTGACCGTCGGCAGCCAGCAGGCCGTCGACCTGGTCACCCGGGTGTTCTGCGACCCAGGCGACGTCGTGATCTGCGAGGCCCCCTCGTACGTCGGGGCGCTCGGCGTCTTCCGCGCGTACCAGTGCGAGGTCGTGCACGTCGCGATGGACGACGACGGGGTCCAGCCGGAGGCGCTCGAGCAGGCGATCGCGGCGGTTGCGGCGGCGGGCAAGAAGGCGAAGTTCTTCTATACGATCCCGAACTTCCACAACCCGGCCGGTGTCTCGCTGTCGCCCGAGCGCCGGGACCGCGTGCTGGACATCTGCCGACGGGCCGGGCTGCTGGTGCTCGAGGACAACCCGTACGGACTGCTCGGGTTCGACGGGGACCCGGTGCCGGCGCTACGGGCGGACGAGGCCGAGGGCGTGGTGTACCTGGGCTCGTTCTCCAAGACGTTCGCGCCCGGCTTCCGGGTCGGCTGGGCGCTGGCCCCGCACGCGGTCCGGGAGAAGCTCGTGCTGGCCCAGGAGTCGGCGACGCTGTGCCCGCCGGTGTTCAGCCAGTTCGCGGTGTCGGCGTACCTGACCCGGCACGACTGGCTCGGGCAGGTCAAGGACTTCCGGGAGATGTACCGCGAGCGCCGCGACGCTATGCTGGCCGCGCTCGCCGAACAGATGCCTGCGGCAACGACCTGGACCAGGCCGGGCGGTGGGTTCTACGTCTGGCTGACCCTGCCGGGCGGACTCGACGCGAAGGCGATGCTGCCGCGAGCCGTAACGAACCGAGTGGCGTACGTACCCGGAACCGCCTTCTATGCCGACGGATTCGGCTCGCAGTGCATGCGGCTGTCGTACTGTCACCCGACACCGCAGCGGATCACCGAGGGCGTACGCAGGCTCGGTGCCGTGATCAAGGAAGAGCTCGAACTGCGGCAGACGTTCGGATCGGTCGCGCCGGGCTTCGGTCGCCAGTACGACGCACCCGGTCCCGAGCTGACCTGATGGGCGCCGGGCCGAGACAGATGTGGAGACTGTGCGCATGAGTGACCTGGGACGTGTGCTGGTACTGGCCGGCGGCCTCTCGCACGAGCGGGACGTATCGCTACGCTCCGGCCGCCGCGTGGCCGAGGCGTTGCGAGCGGTGGGCATCGAGGTCGAGGAACGCGACGTCGACGCCGACCTGGTGACCCGGCTGATGACCGACCCGCCACACGCGGTCTTTCCGCTGCTCCATGGCGTCACCGGCGAGGACGGCGCGCTGCGCCAGGTGCTCGACCTGTACGACGTGCCGTACGTCGGCGCCGACGCGGCCGCCTGCCGGACCGCTTTCGACAAGCCGGTGGCGGCCACGATCGTCGGTGCGGCCGGTCTCCGCACGCCGGCGTCGGTGGTGCTCGGGCAGGACACGTTCCGCGAGCTCGGCGCGGCCGCGCTGATGGACGCCGTGGTCTCCCGGGTCGCGCTGCCGCTGGTCGTCAAGCCGGGCCGGGGTGGTTCGGCGCTCGGGGTTTCGATCGTCCGTGAGATCGAGCAGTTACCGGCCGCGATGGTGAACTGCTTCGCGTACGGATCGGTGGCGCTGATCGAGAAGTACATCGAGGGCGTCGAGGTGGCGGTAGCTGTCGTCGACACCGGTGACGGTCCACGTGCCCTGCCGGCGGTGGAGATCCGGCCGGACTCGGGGTTCTACGACTACGAGTCGCGGTATACGGCGGGGGCGACCCAGTTCGTCGTGCCGGCGCGGCTGGATGCGGATGTCGCTCAGGCTTGTGCGAAGGCGGCGGTCACCGCGCACCGGGCGCTGGCGCTTCGAGACCTGTCGCGCTCCGACATGGTCGTCGACACGGCCGGTGTGCCGTGGTTCCTCGAAGTGAACGTCGCGCCGGGTATGACCGAGACCTCGCTGGTACCGCTTGCGGCCGAGGCGGCCGGGATCGAACTGGGCGTGCTGTGCCGCGACCTGCTCGCCGTCGCCGCCGGCCGCCCGCACTGATCCGCTCGTGGAACCTGGTCCGGTCTGGCGTACGGCGCTCTCGCCGCGCTGGCTTGGCCTGCTCGCGATCGCTCTGCTACTGGCCGGGGTGATGAGCACGCTCGGCGTATGGCAGCTGGACGTGTACCACTCGAAGACGGCGAAGGCCACGGCCGCCCGGGCCGCCCAGCCGCCGGTACCGATCGACTCGCTGATGTCGATCGACGAGGGCCTGCAGGCCAAGGTCGTCGGCCGGCAGGTGTCGGTCACCGGCCACTGGGCACCCGCTGCCGATCAGTTGTACGTGTCCGACCGGGTGAACGACGGCCGCACCGGGTTCTGGGTGATCACGCCCCTGCTTGTCGACGACAACGGCAGCGCCGTGGCGGTCGTTCGCGGCTGGGTCCCTTCGACCTCTTCGCCCGACGCCGCGGCACCGGCGGGTCCCGCCAAGGTCGTCGGCACCGTGATCTCTTCCGAAGCTGCTGACGCGTCCGGTGCCGCGGCGAGCGGCAGCCGGGTGCTGCCGTCGCTACGGATCCCGACCATCGTCGGAATGGTCGACTACCGGCTCTACGACGCCTTCGTCGTTCTTTCCTCGAGTACGCCGAAGGCGGCGACGTCGGCGCCCGTCCCGCCGCCACCGCCGCCGACAAACCACGCCGGGTTGCGCAACATCGCGTACGCCGTGCAGTGGTGGATCTTCGCCGCGTTCGCGTTGTTCATGTGGTGGCGGATGATGACCGACGCCCACCGGTCCCGGGCGGCGGCCGATGCGGAGCCTGCAGGTACCGTGTCGGCGTGAGCACTCCGCAGACCGGCACCTCGTCCGCAACAACCGCTGTACCGGGCCTGCGAGGCGCCCTCCTGCGCTATCGGGTGATCGCGTACGTCGTGGGTGTCATGCTCCTGGTCCTGGTGTTCGTGGCGATGCCGATCAAGTACATCGGCGACGACCCGTCGGTGATGAACGTCGTCGGCCCGATGCACGGCTTCCTGTACGTGGTGTACCTGCTGGCCACCTTCGACCTGGGCCGGCGAGCGCGGTTCGGGCTGGTCAAGATGGTGCTCGTGGCCCTGGCCGGGACGATCCCGTTCCTGTCGTTCGTCGCCGAGCGCAAGATCTCGCACGAGTTGACCCGCTGACCTGTCGACCGGCCATCTTGCGGTAGGTGACCAACCCGCACTGAACGTGACCGAAGTCAGTGACCTCGATGCAGTATGTGAATTACATATGTGTAATTTTGGCGTTGAAGCGATATGTCGACAAAGGCGTCCTACGTGGCCTTGCTGGGGTCCATCAGGTCGACGATCCGCTCCAGGTCGTCGATCGAGGCGAACTCGACGGTGATCCGGCCCTTGGTCTTGCCGAGGTCCACCTTGACCCTGGTCTCGAACCGGTCCGACAGCCGGTCGGCCAGATCGGTCAGCCGCGGCGCGACCGGCTTGCGCTGCTGCCTCCGCGCCGGACGCTCGTCCTGCGTGGAGTCGCCGAGTGCGACGAGCTCCTCGACCGAGCGCACCGACAAACCCTCGGCGACGATCCGCTGCGCGAGCCGCTCCTGGGCATCGCCGCTCGGCAGACCGAGCAGGGCCCGGGCGTGGCCGGCCGAGAGCACGCCGGCCGCAACCCGGCGCTGGACCGACGCCGGCAGCTTGAGCAGTCGCAGCGTGTTCGAGATCTGTGGCCGGGACCGGCCGATCCGGCTCGACAGCACCTCCTGGGTGCAGCCGAAGTCGTCCAGCATCTGCTGGTACGCGGCCGCCTCCTCAAGCGGGTTGAGCTGGCTGCGGTGCAGGTTCTCCAGCAGCGCGTCGCGCAGCATCGCGTCGTCCCGGGTGTCCCGGACGATCGCCGGAATGGTCTTCAGCCCGGCCTGCTGCGTCGCCCGCCAGCGGCGCTCCCCCATCACCAGTTCGTACCGGTCGCCACCGAGCCGGCGCACCACGATCGGCTGGAGCAGCCCGATCTCCTTGACCGAATACACCAGTTCGGCCATCGCGTCCTCGTCGAACGCGGTACGCGGCTGGCGCGGGTTCGGGCTGATGCTGTCCACCGAGATCTCGGCGAACCGGGCACCGGGTACGTCGGCCAGTCGCTCCGCACTGGCCTGTTGACCGGGCAGGTCGGACCGGCCGTTGGCGCCCTGCATGCTGGCGGACTCGCCGGGCGCGGTGGCCGGCTGGGCCGGTGCGCTCGGGATCAAGGCCCCGAGGCCGCGTCCGAGACGGGTGTTCATCGACGCTCCCTGCTCGCTCTTGCTGGAGTTCTGACAGATCGTTGCCGCCGGCATCCGTCGCCGGCCGAACCTGCTCGTTGCCCGAAGCAATTGCTCGGTGGGAACCCTGCTGTCACGACGCGTTCCGCATCGCGATCTCGCGGGACGCCTCCAGGTACGACAGCGCCCCGGCCGACGTCGGGTCGTAGGCGAGCACCGTCTTGCCGTGGCTCGGCGCCTCGGAGATTCGCACCGACCGTGGCACTGCGGTCCGCAGTACCCGGTCGCGGAAGTGGCCGCGTACCTCCGCCGCTACCTCGCCGGCGAGTTTCGTCCGCGCGTCGTACATCGTCAGCAGGACGGTCGACACGTCGAGGCCCGGGTTCAGGTGCACCTTGACCATGTCGATGTGGCGCAGCAGCTGCGACAGGCCTTCGAGTGCGTAGTACTCGCTCTGGATCGGCACCAGCACCTCACGCGCCGCGGTCAGGGCGTTGACGGTCAGCAGGCCGAGCGATGGCGGGCAGTCGATGAACACGTAGTGATATGGCTTCCCGGCGCGGACCATCTCGGTCAGGTGTGCGTCGAGCGCGTTCTTGAGCCGGTTCTCGCGGGCCACGATGCTGACCAGCTCGATCTCGGCGCCGGCCAGGTCGATACTGGCCGGGACGGCGAAGATGCCGGGGTGGTCCTCGCACGGGACCACAAGGTCTCTGAGCGGGACGCCGTCGATCATCGCCTCGTACACGCCCGGGGTGCCCTCGGAGTGCTCCATGCCGAGCGCGGTCGACGCGTTGCCCTGCGGGTCGAGGTCGATGACCAGGACGCGGGCGCCGTACAGCGCCAGGCCGGCGGCCACGTTCACCGCCGTCGTCGTCTTTCCGACGCCGCCCTTCTGGTTGGCCACGACGAAGACCCGGGTGACCGGTGGGAGGGGCAGGTCGCGACCCATCGTCCGGCCCTGGGTCACCAGTAGGGACCGCTCGGTGGCGGATGCGATCGGTGTGTCCTGGAGGCGGCGGGTGATGTCGTCGGTACTGGTCCGTGCGGCGATCTGTGCTGCAGTCATGGCACCCATTCCGAACGGTGCGGGACTCGGCCCGAGCAGGATGTCGGCCGGAGCGGGGCTGTCGCCCGCTGACCGGTCGTCCACAGCCGGCTGTGGATGGTTTTCCGCCTGCGAGACCGGCTCGGGCGGTTCCTCATCCACAACGTGTGGAGTTTGTCGTGGAGTATCGACGGAGCCGATCCTGAGGTCGGAGGCGACCGTGATCAGGGCAGCCGTGTCGATGGGATTGATGGGCTCGGTCGATTCGATCGTTTCGGTCGATTCGGTCGGAGCAATGGGGTCGGAGGAGAAGGTGTAGGGCCCGGGCTCCAGCCAGGGAGAAGCCGCGGCCTCCACCAGACCCAGGCCCGAAGGAGTCCGCTCGTAATCGTCCTCGTCGTCCTCGGGGGCGTAGCCCGGGTCCCACGGATCGGGGACGAGGCCGGCACCGAAGGCAGACGAGGCTGAGCCAAGTGCGGAGCCTGACGAAGCGAAGTCGTGGGGATCGGACATGAACGCGGATTCGGTCGGTCCACCGGTGCCCGTCGATGTCGGTCCAGCCGACTCCGGCGCCCAGCCCACGGCCACCGATGGAGGATCGGCCGCCCATACCTCGTCCCAACTAGCGAGCGGGTCGTCGTTCGCCTCCCCGGCGTCCTCGGACGGGGTGCCCTGCGCGGCCGGTGTCGCGACCTCGGGGGTCGACTCGGCCGGTCTTTCCGGCACGGACGCTGGCGGCGTTTCACGTGAAACGCTGTCCGCCGGCCAGCCCAGGCCTCGCCCCGACGATGACCGTTCGCTGGTTTCGTCCGGCCATCCGAGCCCGCGGCTCACGACCTCTTCACCTCCCGCTACCAGTGCGGCGACTCGTCGTACTGACGCGTCCCGCAACAATACTCACGACCGTGGTCGGCTGGTCCAGTTCATCCACACCGAGTCGCTGGATCGTCCGCTCACCGGCGTTCAGACGATCTAAGATGCCCTTCGCGGCGTTCAATTCATCCTCCGCCGAGGCGCCCTTCATCGCCACCATCAGCCCTGTCGGGCGGCACAGCGGCAGGCACCAGCCGGCCAATCTCGTCAATGGCGCCACCGCCCTCGACACGACCACGTCGAACGACCGGTCAACGTCCTCGGCTCGTGCCCGGAGCACCTCGACGTTCGGGAGGCCCAGTGCCGATACGACCTCCGACAGGAAGGTGGTGCGACGCAGCAGGGGCTCGATCAGCGTCATCCGGATGTCCGGCCGGACGATCGCCAGAACGACGCCAGGCAGACCCGCCCCGGAGCCGACGTCCGCGACCGCACTTCTCGGCGGCAGCACCTGCTCGACCACCGCACAGTTCAGCAGGTGCCGATCCCAGAGCCGTGGTACTTCACGCGGACCGATCAGGCCGCGCACCACACCGTCGGTCGCCAGTAGGTCTGCGTACGCCGAGAGCCCGCCGACGGCCTCTGGATAAAGGCGCCCGATGGCGGGCGGTGTTTCACGTGAAACGTGCGGATCCACGCGCAGCGATGGTCAGGGCTGTACGACGACGCGCCGGTTCGGCTCCTCGCCCTCCGACTCGCTCGTGAGACCGAGCTCCGCGACGACGTCGTGAACAACCTTGCGCTCGAACGGCGTCATAGGATCCAGCCGCACCGGCTGGCCCGAGTTCTTCACCTCATCGACCGCGCGCCGGCCGACCTCCTCGAGTTCCTTGCGGCGGTTCGCCCGGTAGTTCGAGATGTCCAGCATCAGCCGCGAACGTTCGCCGGTCTCCCGGTACACGGCCAGCCGGGTCAACTCCTGGAGAGCCTCGAGGACCTTGCCATCCGGCCCGACCAGATGGCTCAGATCCGCGCCGACGATCGAGACCGCCGCCCGGCCGCCGTCGATGTCCATGTCGATGTCGCCGTCGAGATCGGCGATGTCGAGCAACTCCTCCAGGTAATCCGCGGCGATGTCGCTCTCGTTCTCCAGCGCCTTGAGCATCTCCGGCGACAGGGCGGGCTTCGAGGTGTCGTCGGTCGGGTTGCCGTCGGTCACGGCGCGCTCCTTCTCATCGGGATCCGCTCACCCCGCGGATCGGAAGCCTGTGTGCGGCGGCGGTCGGTCCGGACCGCTCGGCCGCAGAAAGATCTGTCGGCCGGCTCAGCGACGCGTGCCGCGCTTGCCCGAGGTTCTCGCCGCACCCGAGCCGCGCTTGCCGTTCGCACCGCTGTTGCCGGCCGTGCCGGAGTCCTTGCCCTTCGACCCGCCCGATCCGCTGTCGTCCTTGGCCCGGTCGGAGTCCGCCGCGACGACCTTGTTGCGTGGCCGATCGCCGGCCTTGCGGTCGCGCGCCGGGATATCGGCCTTGCTCGAGCCCGACTTCCGTGCACCCGAGTCGCTGCTCGCTTTCGGCGTACCGGAGCCGCCCGACCCGCCGGAGGGACTGGACTTCTGAGCGGAGCCTGAACCCGAACCCGTGGTCTTCTGCGCAGCGCCGCCGGACGGCGTCGGGGAAGCCGGGCCCTTCCGGGCGCTGCGGGACTGGCGCTTCGGCTGCTGCCGGATCACCGGCCGGGGCTGGTCCTCGACCGCCACCGTGCCGTCCGCCGCGGCCTCACCCTCGACCGGCTTGCCGTGCTTGACAGCGTGCTCGCGCTTGCGGGCCTCCATCGCGTCGTACGCCGGCGTGCCCGGAGCCGGGTTGCGGCGGATCACATAGAACTGCTGGCCCATCGTCCACAGGTTCGAGACGAACCAGTAGATCAGCACACCGATCGGGAAGTTGAAGCCACCGATGAGGAAGAAGACCGGGAAGACATAGAGCATGATCTTCTGCATCTGCGCCGCCTGGCCCTCGAGGGCCGCCTTCGGCATGTTCTTCCGCATCAGCTGCAGTTGCGTGATGAACATCGTCGTGGTCATCAGAATGATGAGCACCATCGCGACGATCTTCACGTTGATCGCGTTCGGGCCAGAGGCCTTCAGGAAGGTCGCCGAGATCTCCGCGCCGAAGATCGTCGCGTGCCGCAGGGACTCGATGTACGGCTCGATGATGGAGCTGTGCGCCTGACCCTTCGAGGCACCGTCGAGCACTCGGAAGAGGGCCAGGAAGATCGGCGACTGCAGCAGCAGCGGCAGGCACGAGGAGAGCGGGTTGGTGCCCGTCTCCTTGTACAGCTTCATCATTTCCTGGCCGAGCCGCTCCCGGTCGTGCCCGTACTTCTTCTGCAGCTCCTTCATCTGCGGCTGCAGCAGCTGCAGGTTCCGGCTGGACCGGATCTGCTTGACGAACAGCGGGATCAGCAGGGTGCGGATCACGATGGTCAGACCGGCGATCGACAGCGCCCAGGTCCAGCCGCTGTCCGCGCCGAAGATCGGCGACAGGACGGCATGCCAGCCGACCAGGAGAGCTGAGACGCCGTAGTACAGCGGCGTCATGATCGCGTTGAAGATAGCGACGATCCCGTCCCATACGGAGAACACCGTCGACATGGCCACGGCCAAGGAATTCACTCACGCACCTCGCTGCACAGGCTCCGCCGCTGTTGCGGTTTCGGAGCGGTCGGCGGGTTCCCCGGATCCGGTCCCGGCATCGGCCGTGATCTCGGCGTCGGAGTCTCCGCGCTTGCGTTTGACATCTTTGGGTGGAACGGGGTCGTAGCCGCCGGGGTTCCACGGGTGGCAGCGGGCGAGCCTTCGCGCCGCCAGCCAGCTGCCGCGCATCGCGCCGTGCAACTGGACCGCTTCCAGGGCGTACGCCGAACAGGATGGATAGAACCGGCACACGTTCCCGTACAGCGGGCTGATGAACATTCGGTAGAGCTTGAGGAAACCTATCAGTAGGTACTTCATCGCGTGTCCAGTACCTTGCCGAGCCCGGCGCTCACGTCCGCCGCCAGCTCGTCGAACGAAGCGGTCGCGGCCGGGGGCAATGCCCGTACCACCGTCAGAGAGCCGGCCGGCAGATCGCCGAGCCTGGCAGCCATCACGGCCCGCAGGCGGCGCTGCACCAGGTTGCGCTGCACCGCTCCGCCGACCGTCTTACTCACGATGAAGCCCACCCGTGCCGCGGACGGATCGTCGGGGGCGAACAGGACGTGGACGACGACGGTACGCCGGCCCGCCCGGCGCCCGGCGCGGACGGCACGCCGAAAGTCGCCGGACCGGCGAAGCCGGTTCGACGCTGGCAGCACGGCGTGCTCACCGTCGGTCCGATACGGCCGGCGGGATCAGGCCGCGAGGCGCTGGCGGCCCTTGCCGCGACGAGCGGCGAGGATCGCGCGGCCGGCCCTGGTCCGCATCCGGAGGCGGAAGCCGTGCTTCTTGTGCCGGCGACGGTTGTTCGGCTGGAACGTCCGCTTGCTCACTGGAATGACTCCGCTAGGTGTCTCGAGATGGCTAACTGGAGGTTGTGCCGTCGTCGAGAGACCCGCGCAGCACAAAACGGCCGGCTCAACACCGACCGATCTACGGTACGG
>JBKPSJ010000392.1:0-3317 GCA_046765875.1 Actinomycetota bacterium | reverse complement strand
GGTTCGCGATCGCGCCGCTGATATCCGACACGGCGACCACCTGCGCGCCACGCTCGTACATCATCAGCGCGACGTTGCGCCCGACCGCGCCGAAGCCCTGGACGGCGACCCGTGCCGCCGGGATCCGCAGCCGGCCGGCGGACGCCGACGGCGCCCAGCCGGGCAGGAACGGCGAATCCGCCGAGCACGAGCGTGCCGGCGGTCAAGCCCAGCAGTGCAAGGTGCGCGGTCGTTGTCAGGCCGGACCAGTACTCCGACGCCAGCAGCACCGCCGCGACGACCATCAGTGCACTGCCGAGGTAGCCCAGCCCCTCGATCGCGAGCGAACGGTCGTGCTGCATCCTGCCTGCAGGCGCCGGCAGAGCGGCCGGACCGAGATCAGCCCGCATCCGCGCGGCCTGCTCGGCTATGATCACACCTTCGGTCACCCAGCGATCGAGCAGATCGACGTCCATCGCCAGGTGTTGCCTCATACAACGACCGTGTCTCCGGCACCGATCCGCACCCAGGGGCGAAGGTCACCTTCGGGCTGGGCAGAGGGACCAGGGCGTGTCTGAAGGATCCTCGCCAGCCATGCCGGTCCCCGGACGGAGCGGCACAGTGACCCGCCGGGATCAGAGCTCGCGCAGGCGCCCGGTCAGGTAGCGTCGCTCGGCCTCAGTCGGCGCCAGTTCCAGCGCTTCCTCGTACGCCGCCTTCGCCTCGGCGGTGCGCCCATCGCGGCGGAGGAGATCGGCGCGGGTCGCGGGCAGCAGGTGGTACCCGTTCAGCCGCCCCGAGTCGGCCAGTTCGTCGACAAGCGCGAGCCCGGCATGGATGCCGTCGGCCATCGCGACCGCCACGGCCCGGTTGAGCTCGACCACCGGTGACGGTGCCAGGCGGGCCAGTTCTGCGTACAGGACCGCGATCTGCGACCAGTCCGTGCTCGCGACGTTCGGCGCGGTCGCGTGGCAGGCGGCGACCGCGGCCTGCACCGGTACGCCGCATCGCGAGCGCCGCGTCGAGCGTGTCCACACCCTCGGTGATCAGATCCTGATCCCAACGGGAGCGGTCCTGGTTCTCCAGCGTGACCAGTTCGCCGTCGTCGGTACGGGTCGGCCGACGCGCCTCGTGCAACAGCATCAGCGCAAGCAGCCCGCGCGGCTCGGCCTCCCGCGGCATCAGCCGGACCAGGACCCGGGCGAGCCGGATCGCCTCCGCTGTGAGAGCCCGGCCTTCGTCGTACCCCTCGTTGAAGATGAGGTACAGCACAGCGAGAACCGCGGCCAGGCGTTCGGGCAGGAGCTCGGCGGGCGGCACCCGGTACGGGATGCCGGCCTCCTGGATCTTCCGCTTGGCCCGGCTCAGCCGTTGCGCCATCGCCGACTCGGCGGACAGGAAGGCGCGTGCGATCTCTGCCGTGCTCAGACCGGCCAGCGTGCGCAACGTCAGCGCGACCCGGGCCGGGAACGGCAACGCCGGATGACAGCAGGTGAAGATCAGCCGGAGCCGCTCGTCCGGGATCTCCTCGACCTGAGGCTGCTCCTGGTCCCGTTCCAGAATCGCCAGCTGGCGGAGCTTGGCCGCACCGGCCGCATCGCGACGCAGCCGGTCGGTCGCCCGGTTGCGTGCCGTCGTCGTGAGCCAGGCGCCCGGGCGACGAGGGATGCCGTCGCGCGGCCAGGTCGTCAGCGCCGCCGCGAACGCGTCCTGGGCGCAGTCCTCGGCCCGATCCCAGTCGCCGGTCATCCCGATCAGGGTTCCGACCACCTGACCCCATTCGTCCCGGTACGCCGCGTCGACCGCGGCCCGGACCTCCTCTTCGGACGTCATCACTCCCACACGGGACGGATCTCGATGCTGCCCCGGCGCGCGTACGGATGGCCGGCCGCGATCGTGATCGCCTCGTCCAGGTCCTCGCACTCGAGGATCACGATCCCGCCGACGAAGTCCTTGGTCTCCGCGAACGGCCCGTCCGACACCAGCGTCTCGCCGTCGCGGACCCGTACCGTAGTGGCGTCGACCACCGGCCGCAGCCGGGCCCCGCCGAGCCTGGCGCCGCGGCGCTCCAGGTCGGCGATCCAGGCCTGGTGCACCGGGTCGGCGTCAAGCTCTTCGTTGCTCGGCGCATCCACCTCGCCGTCGCAGATCAGCAGCACGTACTTCATGCGTCAGGATTCTGCCCGACCCCTCCGTCAAAAACCCTTCTTGTCGAAGTCGATGCGCATGACGGCGCGGCGGAGGGTGGGGTGGGAGACCTGGGTGAAGCCCGCCTCTTCGAAGATCTGGCGGGCTCCGACATTGAGCTCACCCCACGTGATCTCCTTGCCGGGCTCGGTGATCATCGGGTACGCCTCGAGCGCGCGGGCGCCGCGGGAACGGGCGTAGTCGATCGTCGCCTTGGCCAGCAGGTAGGTCACGCCCCGGCCCCGATACCCCTTGCGGACCACGAAGCAGGTCACCGACCACACCGATTCGTCGTCCTTGTCCTCGTTGCGCCCGCTCCACGGGATGCGAGTCGTACGGAGCTTCGGGTACGTGGTCCGCGGCTCGACGGCCACCCAGCCGATCGGCTCCGCGTCGTCCAAGTACGCCACCAGCCCGCTGGTGCTCGGAGCGTCCGGCTGGTCGCAGTGGGTCTGGGCCCGCAGCATGGCGGTGCGCTGCTCCTCGGTCGAGTCACCCCACATCCAGCCCCGTACTTTGAGCCGCTGGCAATGGCACCTGCCGCAGTAGTCCGCCGTACCGAACACCTTCAACAGGTCCTCCCACGACGCCTCGTTGGCCGGTACGACCGTCACCTGCTCGTCGGCGATCGGCTCCCGCATGGTTTTCACCACCTCCGCGGGCAAGCGTACGGAAAATTCCCGACACCCTTCGTCAGGATCTGTTTTGGATAAATGACTTCCCGAACGGAGGGCTTAGCGCCACTCTGTGTTTTGAGAGTCTCAGGGGTGGGACTGGGGGGAAGTCATCGTGTCCATGCAGGGTTATCCGAGAAAGCCGCGCAGGCGGATCTGGGTTCAGCGCGCCGTCGTCGAGGCCGAGCAGCTGGAGATGCAGGTGAAGGCCGCGCGACAGCGCCGGCTGAGCCGCGAGCAGGAGGCGATCGCCGACGGCATCACCGAACTGATCGACGCCGCGCGCCGGGCGGCGTTTCGGGAGGACCCCAAACCACGGTGGTGGACGAACTGGTGGCGCGGCACGCTGGTCGAGACGGCGTACCTGAACCTTCACTCGGCCCGCGCTCAGATCGTCAATCTGTACGACGAGTTCGAACTGCAGGCCGAGGTCCCGCCCGCTATCGCCCGTGCGCAGGCGACGCTGCACCGCGACGA
>JBKPSJ010000391.1:0-7397 GCA_046765875.1 Actinomycetota bacterium | reverse complement strand
CCTGCTGGCCGATGAGATCCCGCAGGTGCACTACGGCTCGGCCTGGTCCGCGGACGCCTCGACGATCTTCTACCTGACCGTCGACGACGCCTGGCGGCCGCACCGGGTGCACCGGCACCGGCTCGGCACCCCGGTCGCGGACGACGTGCTTGTGCTGGAGGAGCCGGACGAGCGGTATTGGGTCGACGTGGCGCTGACCCGCAACGAGCAGGCGGTCCAGATCCACCTGGGGAGCAAGCTGACCAGCGAGGTGTGCCTGATCGACGCCACGGCACCGGAGTCCGACCCGGTCGTGGTCGCCCCCCGCCGCGAGGGCGTCGAGTACGACGTCGAGCACGCCGGCGACCGGCTGCTGATCGTGCACAACGCGAACGCGGTCAACTTCGAACTCGCCGAGGCGCCGCTGGACGCGCCGGGTCATGAGAACTGGAGCAGGCTGATCGCCGGCGACGACGACTCGCGGTTGCTCGGCGTGGACGCGTTCGCCGGGCATGTGGTTCTGTTCCGGCGGCGCAACGCGATGTCCGAGCTGGCCGTGATGCGCCGGACCGCCGACGGCCTCGCAGAGCCCGAGGTGATCCGCTTCGACGAGCCGATCTACACCGTCTCGCCGGGCGACAACGCCGAGTGGAACACCATGTCGTACCGGCTGAACTACACCTCGCTGGTGACGCCGAGCACGGTGTACGACTACGACGTCAGCACCCGCGAGCTCACCCTGCGCAAGCAGCAGCCGGTGCTCGGCGGCGTCGACCTGTCGGCGTACACCCAGTACCGCGAGTGGGCGACCGCTCCGGACGGCACCCGGGTACCGATCTCCCTGGTGGCCCGCAAGGACGTACCGGTCGACAGCGGCGAAGCCCCGCTGGTGCTGTACGGCTACGGCTCGTACGAGCACTCGATCGACCCGTGGTTCTCGATCCCCCGGCTGTCGCTGCTGGAGCGCGGCGTGGTGTTCGCGATCGCGCACATCCGCGGCGGCGGCGAGCTCGGCCGGCGTTGGTACGACGACGGCAAGATGCTCAAGAAGAAGAACACGTTCAGCGACTTCGTCGCCTGTGCCGAGCATGTGGTGACGGCCGGCTGGACCCGGCCGGAGCGGATCGTCGCATGGGGCGGCAGCGCCGGCGGGTTGCTGATGGGTGCGGTGGCGAACCTGGCACCGCGGGCCTTCGGCGGAATCGTCGCGCAGGTCCCGTTCGTCGACGCGCTGACGTCGATCCTTGACCCGTCGCTGCCCCTGACCGTCACCGAGTGGGAGGAGTGGGGCGACCCGCTGCACGACCCCGAGGTGTACGTGTACATGAAGTCGTACTCGCCGTACGAGAACGTCACCCAGCAGCCGTATCCGCCGATCCTCGCGATCACCAGCCTGAACGACACGCGGGTGCTGTTCGTCGAGCCCGCCAAGTGGGTCGCCAAGCTGCGACAAGTAGGCGCCTCCGACATCCTGCTGAAGACCGAGATGGAGGCTGGTCACGGCGGCCGCAGCGGCCGGTACGACGCGTGGCGCGAGCTGGCGCTGTTGCTGGCCTGGATGCTGACCACCCTCGAAGTCGGCGACAAGTAGCTGTTTCGGCGGAATGCGCCGGGGTACCGGCGCGTTCAAGAGGAACGGGTGCGGCCGCTGCGGTGTAGCCCAGGTCACAGACCGAGGGCGAATGACCGGCACGGCCGGTAAATCTCAGGGAATCTTCAGGCTGATCGGGCACTCTGACTGGAATCTTGAAGCCCACTCGAGCGTTGCTCCCGTTGTAGCGACGAAGGGAGTTTCGGTGGCTCGTACGGTTCGAGTCCGCTCTGCGGACGACGGCATCGACGGCAAGGACAGCGTCGGTCTCTACCTCGAAGAGATCGCGCGTACTCCCCTGCTCACAGCCGAGGAAGAGGTCGAGCTGGCAGAGACGGTTGAGGCCGGCCTGCTCGCCGAGCACCTCCTCGAAGAGGGCCGGGTCGGACGCCGCAAGGGTGGCGCGCCGAAATATGCGACCAGGGAAGAGCTGGAGTGGCTGGCGGCCGAGGGCCGTCGCGCCCAGCAGCGGTTCGTCACGGCGAACCTTCGGCTGGTGGTCTCGATCGCCCGGCGGTACGGGCGTTCGCAGATGCCGCTGCTGGATCTGGTCCAGGAGGGCAACACCGGTCTGATCCGCGCGGTGGAGAAGTTCGACTACCGCAAGGGATTCAAGTTCTCGACGTATGCGACCTGGTGGGTGCGGCAGGCGATCACCCGCGGCATCGCGCAGCAGGCCCGTGTGGTCCGGCTGCCGGTACACGTGGTCGAGCAGCTCAACCAAGTGGGAGCGGCCCGGCGCACGCTCGAGCGCAAGCTCGGCCGCGAGCCGGAGATCGAGGAGATTGCGCTCGAGCTCGACCTCGACGAGGAGCGGGTGACCGAGCTGATCCGGATCGGCCGCGACCACGTCAGCCTTGACAACCCGATCGACGACGAGGGCGAGACCTCGCTCGGCGACCTGATCGCGGCCGAGACCGCGCCGGGTCCGGACGAGCTGGTCGCGGACGCCTCGGACCGGTCCGGGCTGTTCAGCCTGGTCGACAAGCTCGACCCGCGGTCGGCGGACGTGATCCGTCGCCGGTACGGCCTGCACGACGGCCGCCAGGCCAAGCTGGCCGACATCGGCGCGGTGCACGGCATCTCCGCCGAGCGGGTCCGCCAGATCGAGCGCGAGGCGCTGGCGCGGCTGCGCCAGATCGCCGACTCGACGCTGGCCGCCTAGAAGCCGCAGTTCCGATACGCCCACGGCGTCCCGGTCGTTCCGCGGAACGACCGGGGCGTCGTGTTTTTGGTCAGTTCTTGAGAACCACGCTGATCGCGTCCAGCACGGAGGCGTCCTCGATGGTGGACGGTACCGGCTCGTCGCGGCCGGCCGCGATTCCGCGCATCGTCTTGCGCAGGATCTTGCCGGACCGGGTCTTCGGCAGCGCCGGCACGATGTCGACGGTCTTGAACGCCGCGACCGGCCCGATCTGGTCGCGCACCCGCTCGACCAGTTCGGCCCGAAGCTGGGCCGGGTCGACGCTGACGCCGGCCTTGAGCACGACCAGCCCCCGTGGAACCTGGCCCTTCAACGCGTCGTCCACGCCGATCACCGCGCACTCCGCGACCGCCGGGTGGGCCGCGATCACCGCCTCCATCGAGCCGGTCGACAGCCGGTGCCCTGCCACGTTGATGACGTCGTCCGTACGCCCCATGACGAACAGATAGCCGTCATCGTCTACGTACCCGCCGTCGCCGGTCAGGTAGTACCCGTCGAAGGCCGACAGGTACGAGGAGACGTACCGCTCGTCGTCGTTCCACAGTGTCGGCAGCGTGCCGGGCGGGAGCGGCAGCCGCACGCAGATCGCACCCTCCTCGCCGGCGGCGGCCGGCTCACCGGTCGCACGCAGCACCTGTACGTCGTACCCGGGCACCGGCATCGTCGGCGAGCCTGGCTTGATCGGCATCGGCTCCAGGCCCATCAGGTTCGCGGCGATCGCCCAGCCGGTCTCGGTCTGCCACCAGTGGTCGATCACCGGGATGCCCAGCTTGTCGCTGGCCCAGTGGTACGTGTCGGGGTCCAGCCGTTCGCCGGCCAGGAACAGATACTTCAGCGAAGACACGTCGTACCGGCCGAGGTGCTGGGCGTCCGGGTCCTCCTTCTTGATCGCCCGGAACGCCGTCGGCGCGGTGAACAGCGCCTTCACGCCGTGCTCGGACACGACCCGCCAGAACGCGCCGGGGTCCGGGGTACCGACCGGCTTCCCCTCGTACAGCACGGTGGTTGCCCCGAGCAACAGTGGTGCATACACGATGTACGAGTGGCCGACCACCCAGCCCACGTCGGAGGCCGCCCAGTACACGTCGCCGGGCTGGACGTCGTACACGTTGCGCATGCTCCACAGCAGCGCGACCGCGTGCCCGCCGTTGTCGCGGACGATGCCCTTCGGCCTGCCGGTCGTACCGGAGGTGTACAGGACGTAGAGCGGGTCGGTCGCCGCGACCGGGACCGGGTCGACCGGATCGGCGGACAGCGTCGCCCAGTCCAGGTCGCGGCCCGGCGTCAGCTCCGCGGGCTGCTGCTCGCGCTGGAGGATCACGCACCGCTCCGGCGGGTACTGCGCCAGCTCGAGGGCACGATCCAGCATCGGCTTGTACGAGACCACCCGGGTCGGCTCGATCCCGCAGGACGCCGACACGATCAACTTCGGCCGGGCGTCGTCGATGCGCGCGGCCAGCTCGTTCGCGGCGAACCCGCCGAACACCACCGAGTGCACGGCACCGAGCCGGGCGCAGGCCAGCATCGCGATGATCGCCTGGGGCACCATCGGCAGGTAGATCACCACCCGGTCGCCCTTCTCGACGCCGAGCACGCGCAGCACCCCGGCGAAGCTCGCGACCTCGTCGAGCAGCTCCCGGTACGTGTAGGTGCGCCTGGTCCCGGTGACCGGCGAGTCGTAGATCAGCGCGGCCTGGTCGCCACGGCCGGCCGCGACGTGCCGGTCGAGCGCGTTCGCGCTCGTGTTGAGCTCGCCGCCGGGATACCAGCGGTAGAACGGCGGGTTGGTGTCGTCGAGGATCCGATCCGGTCTGCGCATCCACTCGACCTCGTCGGCGGCGGACTCCCAGAACCGCCGCGGGTCGCCGATGCTCGCCCGGTACGCCTCGCGATAGCTGCTCACATCGCCAGACTCTCCTCGTCAGCGTCGGTTGCACAAGCGCCGGAGCGGCACCGGCTCTTCGCGATATCGTTAGTCACCTTCTCTGACGACGGTAAAGACCCGCGGAAAGGCACTGCGTTGAGGCGACCGGCTGGATCCTCGCGGCTGCTGCGGGCGATGAACGAGACCGCGGTGCTGGCGCACCTGTTCGAGCGCGGCCCGCTGACCCGCAGCGATCTGCGCGAGCTGACCGGGCTGTCCAAGCCGACCGCCTCGGAGGTGCTGCGCCGGCTCGAGGACGCCGGGCTGGCGATCGTCGTCGGTCACGTCAGCGGCGGGCCCGGTCCGAACGCGGCGATCTACGCCACCAACCCCGGGGTCGCGTTCACCGTCGCGCTGTCGGTTCGCGACGTCGGCGAGTCCCAGCAGCCGTCGCTGGCCGGTGCCATCGCCGATCTGTCCGGCCAGGTCCGGGCCGAATCGGAGACGTCGGTTGCCTTCGGCAGGACCGACCCGGTCGACGCCGTGGCCGAGATGGTCGCGGAGTTGTCCAGGAAGGCCCGCGTCCCGCGCAAGCGGCTGCTGCAGGTCCAGATCGGCGTACCCGGGTCGCCCGACCGTGACGCCGACCTGATCCGGTACGTCGACGTGCCCGGGCTGGACCGGCCGGGTGTGCAGGCCCGGCTGCGCAGCCGGCTGCGGACCACGGTCGCGGTAGACAACGACGTCAACCTGGCCTCGATCGCCGAACGCGCGTACGGCGTGGCCAAGCAGGCCGACGGCTTCGCGATGCTGTGGCTCGGCGCCGAGGGAACCGGGTTCGCGATCGACCAGGGCGGCACGCTGATGCGCGGCGCGCACGGCAGCGCGGGCGAGGTCGGCTACATGCCGGTGCCGGCCGGGCCGACCCGGGCGAAGGACTTCCAGGACCTGGTCGGCGGTCCCGCTGTCCGCCGGCTCGGCCGCAAGCACGGTGTCGGCGGTGAAACCCCGCCGGACCTGGTCGCGAACGCGGTCCAGTCCGCCAAGGGTGCCGCGTTCATCCGGGCGTACGCCGACCGGATCGCGATCGGGCTCCTGACCGTGGTGACGCTGCTCGACCCGCCCTTGATCGTACTGGCGGGTGAGTCCGGACAGGCGGGCGGCGAGCCGCTGCGGAACCAGGTCGTGGCCGCTTTGACCGACCGGTCGCCGCTCGACACCGAGATCGCGGTCACCGGGGTGAGCGGCGACGCGGTACTGCTCGGCGCGCTGCGCTCGGGTGTGGGCGCGATCCAGGAACGGCTGCTGGCCGGCCTCGCCGAGCCCGCCTCCGCGGACGTCGTCGTCTGACGCGGACGTGCCCTAGGGTCGGCGGGTGGAGTGGTTCGGAGCCGAGGGCTACGAGCTGGGCCGGTGGCTCTACCAGCGCGGGATCGCCGTCATCTACGTGGTCGCGTTCTGGTCGGCGGCCCGGCAGTTCCGCGGCCTGCTCGGGACCGACGGGCTGCTGCCGATCCCGCGGTTCCTCGACCGGACCCGGTTCCGGGATTCGCCGAGCCTGTTCCACTGGCACTACTCCGACCGATTCTTCGCCGCGGTCGCCTGGACCGGTGTGGTCCTGGCGGCCCTGGTCGCCGTGTGCATCGACCTGCTGCCGTGGCCGGTCGCGATCGTGGTGTGGCTGGTGCTGTGGGCCTTGTACCTGTCGATCGTGAATGTCGGCCAACGCTGGTACGGGTTCGGATGGGAGTCACTGCTGCTCGAGGCCGGCTTCCTGGCCGCGTTCCTGGCCAACAGCCACGTCGCTCCCCCGCTGCTGGTGCTGATCCTCGTGCGATGGCTGCTGTTCCGGCTGGAGTTCGGCGCCGGCCTGATCAAGCTGCGCGGCGACGCGTGCTGGCGTGACCTGACCTGCCTGTACTACCACCACGAGACCCAGCCGATGCCCGGGCCGCTCAGCTGGTACTTCCACCACCTGCCCACACCGCTGCACCGCGCCGAGGTCGCGGCCAACCACGTGACCCAGCTGGTATTGCCGTTCGGGTTGTTCGCTCCGCAGCCGGTGTCGGGCATCTGTGCCGGGATCATGATCGTCACCCAGCTATGGCTCGTCACGAGCGGGAACTTCTCGTGGCTGAACTGGACGGCGATCGTCCTTGCGCTGTCGGTGGTGCCGGACTCGTTCTGGTCTGTCGTGTTGCCGTTCGAGGTCCGCTCGGGCGGGACGCCGCTGTCGTACGTCGTCCCGGTGCTGGTGTTCACCGCCGCGATGCTGGTCCTGAGTTACTGGCCGGCACGCAACCTGCTGTCGAAGCACCAGCTGATGAACGCCTCGTTCAACAAGCTCCACCTCGGGAACACCTACGGCGCGTTCGGCTCGGTGACCCGGGTACGGCACGAGGTCGTGCTGGAGGGATCGGCCGACGGGGTGGAGTGGCTGGAGTACGAGTTCCGCGGCAAGCCCGGTGATGTACGCAGGCTGCCCCGGCAGTTCGCGCCGTACCACCTGCGGCTGGACTGGCTGATGTGGTTCGCCGCGCTATCGCGCCGGTATGCCGCCACCTGGCTGCCAGCGCTCGTCGGCAAGCTGCTGGCCGGCGACCCGGTCGTACTAGGGCTGCTGCGATACAACCCGTTCCCGGACGCACCGCCGGTGTACGTACGTGCGCGGTTCTACCGGTACCGGTACACGACCTGGGCCGAGCGGCGCGAGACCGGCGCCTGGTGGCACCGCACGCTGGTGGGCGACTATCTGCCCG
>JBKPSJ010000390.1:0-2920 GCA_046765875.1 Actinomycetota bacterium | reverse complement strand
CATCGGCTGGGCCCGCAGCAGCGCGGCCAGGAACGCCGCCGGGTAGTGCAGCCGCAGCCAGGTGCTGACGTAGACCAGGTGCGCGAAGCTGATCGAGTGCGACTCGGCGAACCCGAAGTTCGCGAACGCCTCGATCTTCAGATAGATCTCGTCGGCCAGGTCGCCGGTGATCCCGTTGCCGGCCATCCCCTCGTACAACTTCTTCTTGAGCGAGGAGATCCGTTCGACACCGCGCTTGGAACCCATCGCGCGGCGCAGCAGGTCGGCGTCGTCGCCGGTGCAGCCGCCGACCTCCATCGCGATCTGCATCAACTGCTCCTGGAACAGCGGTATGCCTTTCGTCCGTTCCAGCACGGGCTCGAGTTTCGGGTGCAGGTAGGTGACGTCCTCCTCGCCGAGCTTGCGGCGGATGAACGGGTGCACCGCGCCACCCTGGATCGGGCCGGGCCGGATCAGCGCGACCTCGATCGCCAGGTCGTAGAACTCGCGCGGCCGCAGCCGCGGCAGCGTACCCATCTGCGCGCGCGACTCGACCTGGAACACCCCGACCGAGTCTGCTCGGCACAACTGGTCGTACACACCCGGCTCCTCGCGCGGGATCCGGTCCAGCGTCCAGTCCTCCCCGATCACCTCGCGGACGGTGTCCATCGCGTACTGCAGCGCCGCGAGCATCCCGAGCCCGAGCAGGTCGAACTTGACCAGCCCCATCCAGGCGCAGTCGTCCTTGTCCCACTGCAGGACGGTGCGGTTCTCCATCCGGGCGTGCTCGATCGGTACCACCGTGCCGACCGGGATGTCGGTCAGCACCATCCCGCCGGAGTGGATGCCCAGGTGCCGCGGGAACTTGAGCAGTTCCTCTGCGAGCTTGACCACCGGCTCGGGGATGTCGTGGTCGAGGCTGCTGCGGACCGCGCCCCAGGCGTCGACCTGCTTGGACCAGGCGTCCTGCTGGCCGGTGGAGTACCCCATCGCCTTGGCCATGTCGCGGACCGCGAGCTTCGGCCGGTACGTGATCACGTTCGCCACCTGGGCGGCGTTGCGCCGGCCGTAGCTCTCGTAGACGTGCTGGATCACCTCCTCGCGCCGGTCGGAGTTGAAGTCGACGTCGATGTCCGGCTCCTCCTCCCGGGTGGCCGAGAGGAACCGCTCGAACGGCAGCTTGTAGTGCACCGGGTCGACCGCGGTGATACCGAGCGCGAAGCAGACCACCGAACTGGCCGCCGAGCCGCGTCCCTGGCAGAGGATGTTCTGGGACCGGGCGAACTCGACGATCTCGTGCACGATCAGGAAGTAGCCGGGGAAACCCAGATCCTCGATCACCCGCAGTTCGTGAGCCAGCCGCTCCCGTGCCGCTGGCAACAGCTTGCCCTTCGCGTACTTCTCCTCCACGCCCTTCTCGCACAGCTTGCGCAGCCAGCTCATCGGGGTCTCCCCCGGCGGCACCTTCTGGTCCGGCAGTTTCGGCTTGGCCTTGCGCAGCGGGAACGACAACTGATCGGCGATGGTCACGGTGTTGCCCACCGCCCCGGGGTACCGGCGGAACCGCTGCGCCATCTCCACGCCGGAGCGCAGATGTGCCGATCCTGCCGCGGGCAGCCAGCCGTCCATCTCGTCCAGCCCGCGCCGGGCCCGTACCGCCGCGAGCGCGGAGGCCAGCCGGTGCCGGCGCGGCATCGCGTAGTGGACGTTGTTCGTCGCGACGATCCACAGGCCGCGGTCCGCGGCCAGGTCGGCAAGGACATCGTTGTACGTGCTGTCCAGCGGGTAGCCGTGGTCGAACAGCTCGACCGCGACCTGGTCGTGCCCGAACAGCGCGACCAGCCGGTCCAGCTCGGCCCCGGCGTCGTCCCGCCCGGTCGCCGGGCCGCCGGACAGCAGCGCCTGCCGTACCAGACCCTTGCGACAGCCGGTCAGGACGAACCATTCCTCCTTGGCATGTGCGGCCAGCTCGTCCAGGTCGTACGACGGCTTGCCCTTCTCCGCGCCGCGCAACTGTGCCTCGGTGATCGCGCCGGCGAGCTTGTGGTAACCCTCCTGCCTGCGGGCCAGTACCAGCAGGTGGCTGCCCTCGGGGTCCGCGACCCCGTTCTGCGGCTTGGTCAGATCCAGCGACAGTTCGGCGCCGAAGACCGTGTCCAGCTCGACGTCGTTCTGCCGGCGGTACACGTCGGCGACCTCGGCCATCCGTACCACGCCGTAGAAGCCGTCGTGATCGGTCAGCGCCAGCGCGTGCAGGCCGAGCTGGATCGCCTCCTCGACAAGTTCCTCCGGCGGGGACGCGCCGTCGAGGAAGCTGTAGTTGGAGTGGCAGTGCAGTTCGGCGTACGGGACCAGCGGCTCGTCGGTGGGCGTGATCCGCTCCCACTCGCCGGGCTCGTACGGCTGCCGATGCCGCGACCAGGCCGGGCTGTCGCCGCCGTCGGCATCGATCGGCGGGCCGCCGGGACGGCGCCGGTCCGACAGCCTGCGCTCGAGCTCCGACCACGGGATCGGCGGGTTGTTGTATCCCATCAGCGCGCCCCCACCGGTCGCTCAGTCATAACGGGCCTCGGTCCACCAGCGCCCGTCCTCGACCAGCAGCAGCCAGGCGTTGCCGTCGGCACCGACCAGCTGGAACCGGGCCAGCCGCCGGGTCGACTCCGGGTTCCACCACCGCTCCTCCACCGGCCACGGACCCGCCCACGCCACCACCGGCTGCAATCCCGCCGCTCCACTTGCCCCGGTGACACCGGATGTTCGCGCATCACCACGCGACCCGCCGCCCGGGTCGGCGTGGGTGTCAGGGGTGTCGGGGTCGTCGGCCGGGTCGGGGGCGGGGGCGAAGATGGCCGGGTCGGCGGTGAGGACGCCGCGGGCGGTGACGCCGACCGGGCGGCCGTCGGCGGCCAGTACGAGTGCCGGCCGGGGCTCGGGGTACACC
>JBKPSJ010000389.1:0-13675 GCA_046765875.1 Actinomycetota bacterium | reverse complement strand
GACCTCGTCTCAATCGAGTTCCAATGGATCGAGTTCCAATGGGTCTAGCTCCTCCGACGACAACGGCTCGTCGAGCGGCACCGGGCAGAGCGAGGACGACTCGGGTCTCGGCAGCAGTTCCAACAGCGGCGGTACGGTCTCGGGCGGGAGCCACGGATCATGACCGCGTCCCGCACCTGGTCGGACTGGAGTTGCAGCGTTCGGCTGACCGTCGACCACCCGGCCGCACTCGACGCCGCCTGCGACGACCTGCAGGAACTGATGGCCCGGGTCGACCGCGCGGCCAGCAGGTTCCGGCCGGACTCCGAACTGTCCAAGCTCAACCGGAATGCGGGCACGCTGGTCCCGGTCTCGCCGCTGCTGGCCCGGCTGGTCGATGTCGCGCTGGTCGCGGCCGAGGAGACCGGCGGCGCGACCGATCCGACGGTCGGCGGCGCGGTGATCGCGGCCGGCTACGACGCGGACATCGCCATCGTCCGCCGGCGCGAGACGGCGCAGGTGCCGCACACGGCACCGCCTCCCGCCCGTGCCGACGGCCCCTCCGGGCGGGAGGCGGGCCCGGTACCGGTGGCAGTGACACCCGTACACCGGACGCCCGGGTGGCGGTCCGTCCGCCGGATGCAGCGGTTCGGCCTGATCGGCGTACCGGCTGGGCTGAGCCTCGATCTGGGCGCGACCGCCAAGGCCTGGACCGCCGACCGCGCGGCGACGACCATTGCCGGCCGGTACGGCTGTGCCGTGCTGGTCGAGATCGGCGGCGACCTGCGCGCGGCCGGCAGAACGGACCGGCCCTGGCTGATCGAGGTCGCCGAGCGCGCGGGCGATCCCGCCGTGCTCGTCTCCCTGCGGCACGGCGGCCTGACCACGTCGACCCGGACGGTACGCCACTGGCCCACCCCGTCCGGCGAAGCGCATCATGTCATCGACCCCCGTACGGGGCTGCCGTCGAACGGGCCCTGGCGGACCGCGTCTGTCTGGGCGCCGAGCGCCGTACGGGCGAACACCTTCAGTACCGCGGTGGTCGCCACCGGCGAGACAGCCGAGGCACGGCTGCGGCTGACCGGTCACCCGGCCCGGCTGCTCGCGAAGGACGGTACGGTCCGCGAACTGGGCGGCTGGCCGTCTGATCGGCGGGCCGCCTGATGACGCTGTGGTACTTGGCTCGAGCGGCCGGCGCGATGGCGCTGGTCTGCTTCACGCTGACGGTGGTGCTCGGTGCGCTGGCGCCGACCGTGGAGCGGGCCGGCATGCGGTTCGGGCTCGGCTATGTCCACCGCGCGGCCGCGGTGACCGGACTCGTTCTGCTCGGTGCGCACCTCACCGCGGTGATCTCCGACAGCTATGTCAACATCGGGCCCAGCGTCGTGTTCTGGCCGCTCGGCTCGAGCTACCGGCCGTTCGCGGTACTGGTCGGCGCGCTGGCCTTGTACGCGTTCGTGTTCGCGGCTGTGCTCGGCGCCGCCCGTGGCCGGCTGGCGACGTCGGCCGGGATCAGCAGGCGCTGGCGGCTGCTGCACGGCATCGCGTACGTCGGGTGGGCGCTGTCGATCACGCACGGCCTGCTGGCCGGCACCGACCGCGGCTCCGGCTGGATGCTCGGACTCGACCTGGCCTGCCTGGCGGCCGTCGCGTTCGCGGTCACGATCCGGCTGCAGGCCGACGCCGACCACCGCCGGCGCCCGCTGTCCGTCGCACGAACCCGTGCCTGGGCCGAGACCGTCAGGAGTCAGCGATGACCGCGACCGCGGTACAGAGCGCCGGCCGGATCCCGGTGTGGACCATCGGTACGCCGCGGCTGCTGGCCGGACTCGACCGGACAGCACGGGTGGACCTCGCCCTGCACCACGATCTGCACGGCACGCTGCCGCGGATCGGCCGCGCCGATCTGCAGGCCCTGACCGAGGCGGTCGGGCTCCGCGGCAGGGGTGGCGCCGGCTTCCCGGTCTCCGCGAAGCTGGCCAGCCTGCCTCGCCGGCCGTACGCCGTGGTGGTCAACGGGTCGGAGAGCGAGCCGGCCAGTCACAAGGACCGCGCTCTGCTGACGGGCGTACCGCATCTCGTGCTGGACGGTGCGGTGGCGACGGCGACCGCGGTCGGTGCCCGGCTCGCGGTCATCGCCGTGCACGATCAGGACGCGGCGGCATCGGTGCAGGCGGCGCTGGCGGAGCGCTCCGACCCGGTACGGATCGAGCTCGCGGTGACGCCGGGCGAGTTCGTCGGCGGCGAGGCCCGGGCATTGCTGCGCGGCCTGTCCGGCGGCCCGGCGCTGCCACCCGGCCGGCGGGTGCTGCCGAGCCACAGTGGACTCGCCGGCCGGCCGACGTTCCTGTCGAACGCTGAGACGTTCGCGCAGATCGCGATCCTGGTGCGGTACGGCGCGCACCGGTACGCCGAGACCGGCCTACCCGCCGAGCCGGGCACTCAACTGCTCACTGTGAGCGGGCTGGTCGCGCGGCCGGGCGTGCTGGAGACGCCGGTCGGCGTGCCGCTCGATGTGGTGTTGCGGGCGGCCGGAGCCGTGCCGGGGCCTATCTTGCTCGGCGGCTACCACGGTCGCTGGCTCGCCGGCCCCAACGAGCTGTCGCTCAGCCGGCTTGCCGGGCCGATGCCGGTGGCTGCCGGGGTGGTGGTCGCGCTGGGGGCACAGACCTGCCCGCTCGGTGAGGTGTACCGGATCGCGCAGTGGCTGACCGCGCGGTCCGCCGGTCAGTGCGGCCCTTGCGTCTTCGGCCTACCGGCTGTGACCGGCCAGTTGGGCCGGGTACTGCGCGGCGAACCGGCCGACGTCCGGCGGCCGCTGTCGATGGTGCGCGGTGCCTGCGCCCATCCCGACGGCGCGGTCCGGTTCGTCGGATCCGCGCTCGACACCTTCGCCGAAGACGTCCACGCACACGGGGCCGGCGGCTGTGGCCGCGCGGTGACCGGTGTACTCCCGATCGGAGCCGAATCATGGCACTGACCGTCGACTGGACCCGGTGCGACGGGCACGGCCTGTGCGCCGCGCTGCTGCCCGGGCGGATCACGCTCGACGACTGGGGCTTCCCGTTGATTGCCGACCCCGGCTACGAGGATCCGGAGGGTGACGAGCGCCGCGCTGTGCTCGCCTGTCCGGCGCTCGCATTGCGTCTCGAACGATCCGGCTGACACCGGTCCCGGCACACCAGTGGCGCGAGAGGACTAGTGTCAGTACTGACCGCACAAAGGAGTGCTGTCCGGTGCCACAAGCGCCGTTCTGCCTGGGACGGGATGAGAATGCAGAGCAGGATGGACGCCCAGAAAGCGGACGTTCTCGCCAAAGCGGTGGCGGCGGGAACCCACGGCCACGACAAGTCCGACCCGGGGAAGCTGACCCGGTTCCTCGACCAGTACTACAGGTACGTAGCAGCCGAGGACGTCGTATCGCGTCAGCCGACCGACCTCGTCGGCGCTGCGAAGCACCATTACCGGTCGGCGACGAGCCGTCCGCAGGGCACCGCCAAGGTCAAGGTCTTCACCCCGACCCTGGAGGAGCACGGCTGGTCGGCCGGCGGTCACACGGTGGCCGAGATCGCGGTCGACGACATGCCGTTCCTGGTCGACTCCGCGTCCATGGTGATCGCGGAGAACGGGCTGGCGCTGCACCTGCTCGTGCACCCGCAGTTCGTGGTACGCCGTGACCTCACCGGCGTGCTGCAGGAGGTCATCGACGACGAGGGTGCGAATGACGAGGAGCACGGTCTGCTCCGTGAGTCGTGGATGCACCTCGAGATCGACCGGATCGCCGACCCCGCCGAGCACCGCCGGCTGGAGAGCGCGCTGCAGTCGGTGCTGTCCGATGTCCGCGAGGCGGTCGAGGACTGGCCGAAGATGCACGAGAAGGCGGTCAGCATCGCCGAGTCGCTGGACGCGAACGAGCTGCCGGTGAGCGAGGGCGAGGTCGAGGAGGCACGCGAGCTGCTGGAGTGGCTCGCCGACGAGCACTTCACCTTCCTCGGCTATCGCGAGTACGCCTTCACGATGAAGGGCGACGTGGGCATGCTGACGCCGGTCGCGGGCACCGGTCTCGGCATCCTGCGCAGGGACCCGAAGCTGGACGGCGAGCCGCCGGTGCTGCCGCCGGAGGTGAGCGCCCGGGCCCGTGAGCGCAAGCTGTTGATCCTGACCAAGGCGAACTCGCGCTCGACCGTGCACCGCTCGTCGTACCTGGACTACGTCGGGCTCAAGGAGTTCGACGAGAGCGGCGAGCCGATCGCCGAGCGCAGGTTCCTCGGGTTGCTCGCGTCGACGGCGTACACCGAGAGCGTCGTGCACGTCCCGGTGCTGCGGCGCAAGGCGGTCGAGCTGTTCAAGCTCACCGGGTTCGACCCGACCAGCCACAGCGGCAAGGGTCTGCTGGACGTACTGGAAACGTTCCCGCGCGACGAGTTGCTGCAGGCACCGGTCGAGGAACTGTTGCCGATCGTCACCGAGGTGCTGCATCTGCAGGAGCGTCGCGCGGTCAAATTGTTCATCCGCCGCGACGTCTACAACCGGTACCTGTCGTGCCTGGTGTACCTGCCCCGCGACCGGTACACGACCGCCGTCCGGCTGAAGATGCAGGACATCCTCAAGCAGGCCATCGGCGCGGAGTCGGTGGAGTACGCCGCGCACGTGACCGAGTCCGTCCTGGCCCGGGTGCACTTCGTGGTGCGGATGAACAAGGGCCAGACCGTCGGCGCCTACGACGCCGACGCGCTCGAGCAGCAGGTCATCGACGCCACCCGGGCATGGGGAGACGATTTCGCCGTCGCGCTGAGCGACCGGGTCGACGAGGTGACCGCGACCAAGCTGGCGAACCTCTACGGGGGCGCGCTCCCGGAGGCCTACAAGGAGGACTTCCCGGCCCGGGTCGCGGTGGCCGACGTCTGCACGCTGGACATGCTGCCGGACGCCGATGGGCTGGCGATGTCGCTGTACACGCCGTTCGATGCCGAGGGCAATGAGCGCCGGTTCAAGCTGTTCCGGACCGGGTCGGCGTTGTCGCTGTCGCAGGTGCTGCCGCACCTGACCCACATGGGTGTCGAGGTGGTGGACGAGCGGCCCTACGAGCTTCGCCCTTCCGACGGCCGCACGGCGTACATCTACGACTTCGGGCTGCGTACGGCCGACGACGACCACGTCAGCGAGGAGTTGCGCAGGCTGTTCTCGGACACGTTCCGGGCGATCTGGGACGGCAAGGCGGAGAGCGACAACTTCAACGCGCTGGTGGTCACCGCCGGGCTGACCTGGCGGCAGGTGTCGATCATCCGGGCGTACCAGAAGTACATCAGGCAGGGCGGTACGCCGTTCAGCCAGGACTACATCGAGAACACCTTCCGGGCGCACACCGATATCGCCCAGTTGCTGGTGCAGTTGTTCGAGACCAGCTTCGACCCCGCGCTCGGACCGAAGGACGACCCGGC
This sequence comes from Actinomycetota bacterium, assembly GCA_046765875.1. GTDB lineage: Bacteria > Actinomycetota > Actinomycetes > Propionibacteriales > Kribbellaceae > DASRHY01. Next base: position 8,255 of record JBKPSJ010000389.1, on the reverse strand, counting down.
TCGTAGCACCGCCGTCGGCCAGCTGGACAAGGAGATCCAGGTCGCGCTCGACAGCGTACAGAGCCTGGACGAGGACCGGATCCTGCGCTCGTACCTGACCGTGATGAAGGCGACGCTGCGGACCAACTATTTCCAGACCGATGCCGACGGCAACTTCCACGACTACATCTCGCTCAAGCTGGAGCCGAAGGCGATCCCGGACCTGCCCGAGCCGCGGCCGGAGTTCGAGATCTTCGTCTACTCGCCACGGGTCGAGGGCGTGCACCTTCGATTCGGCGCGGTCGCGCGTGGTGGGCTGCGCTGGTCGGACCGCCGCGAGGACTTCCGTACCGAGATCCTCGGCCTGGTCAAGGCGCAGATGGTGAAGAACGCTGTGATCGTGCCGGTCGGCGCGAAGGGCGGCTTCTACGCCAAGCACCTGCCCGACCCGTCGGTCGATCGTGACGCGTGGCTCGCCGAGGGCATCGAGTGCTACAAGACGTTCATCTCCGGTCTGCTCGACATCACCGACAACATCGTCGGCGGCGAGGTCAGGCCACCCAAGCAGGTCGTCCGGTACGACGCCGACGACGCGTACCTGGTCGTTGCCGCCGACAAGGGAACCGCGACCTTCTCCGACATCGCCAACGGCGTTGCCGTATCGCGTGGCTTCTGGCTCGGTGACGCGTTCGCGTCCGGCGGCTCGGCCGGCTACGACCACAAGGCGATGGGCATCACCGCGCGCGGCGCCTGGGAGTCGGTGAAGCGGCACTTCCGCGAGATGGGTGTGGACTGCCAGACCCAGGACTTCACCGTGGTCGGCATCGGCGACATGTCCGGCGACGTGTTCGGCAACGGGATGCTGCTCAGCGAGCACATCAGGCTGGTGGCCGCGTTCGACCACCGGCACATCTTCCTCGACCCGACGCCCGACGCGGCGACCTCGTACGCCGAGCGGCGGCGGCTGTTCGGGCTGGCCCGGTCGTCGTGGAACGACTACGACCGCTCGCTGATCTCCGAGGGCGGCGGGGTGTTCCCGCGCGCCGACAAGTCGATCCCGATCAGCCCGCAGGTGTGCGAGGTGCTCGACCTGGACGCCGCGATCACCGCGATGACACCGCCGGAGCTGATGCAGGCGATCCTGAAGGCCGAGGTCGACCTGTTCTGGAACGGCGGCATCGGCACCTACGTCAAGGCGTCGGCCGAGACGCACGCCGACGTCGGCGACAAGACGAACGACGCGATCCGGATCGACGGGAGCGAGCTGCGGGCCAAGGCCGTCGGCGAGGGCGGCAACCTCGGTCTGACTCAGCTCGGCCGGATCGAGTACGCGGCCGAGGGCGGTCGGGTGAACACCGACTTCATCGACAACTCCGCCGGGGTCGACACCTCCGACCACGAGGTCAACATCAAGATCCTGCTCGATCAGGTCGTCGCGGACGGCGACCTGACCGCGAAGCAGCGCAACGATGTGCTCGCCTCGATGACCGACGAGGTGGCCGCGCTGGTGCTCAAGAGCAACTACCGCTCGAACATCGCTCTGGCCAACGCCTCGTACCAGGCGCCGGCGCTGCTGCACGTGCACGCGGACTGGGTACGCCGGCTGGAGCGGCAGGGCCTGCTCGACCGCGAGCTGGAGTTCCTGCCGAGCGTGACCGAGTTCCGCCGCCGCAAGGCCGACGGCCGCGGGCTGACCACACCCGAGCTGGCCGTGCTGCAGGCGTACACCAAGATCGTGCTCGAGGACGACCTGCTCAAGGGCTCGCTGCCCGACGACGAATACCTGAGCTCCAAGCTGGCGTCGTACTTCCCGCACCCGATCCAGGAGAAGTTCGCCGGGCCGATGCAGCATCACCAGCTGCGCCGGGAGATCATCGTCACCCAGGTGGTCAACGAGTTCGTCAACACCTCGGGGATCACCGCGTTCCACCGGCTGTCGCTGGAGACCGGCGGCACCGTCGAGGACGTCGTACGCGCGAACCTGGCGGCCAGCCGGATCTTCATGCAGCCCGACCTGCTCGCGCAGAACACCGCGCTGGACAACAAGGTCGACGCCGAGACCCAGACCCGGATGCGGCTGGAGACCCGCACCCTGGTCGAACGCGCCACCCGCTGGCTGGTCTCGAACCGGCGCTCGCCGCTGGACATCGCCGAGATCATCGAGTACTTCGCGCCGGGCATCGCAACGTTGACCAAGTCGTTGCCCGAGGTGTTGCGGGGCCGTGAGGCGTCGTTGTTCGAGCAGCGCCGCGATGCCCTTATCGGCAAGGGCGTCGGCGACGACTTCGCCACCCGGATCGCCGTCCTGCCGCCTGCCTACGGCGGGCTCGGGATCGTCGAGACCGCGCACCGCGACGACCTCGACGTCCTCGAGGTGGCCAAGGTGCACTTCGCGCTCGGCGAGCAGTTGCAGCTCGGCCGGTTCCTGGAGCGGATCATCGCGCTGCCGCGCTCGGACCGCTGGCAGACGATGGCGCGCGCGGCACTGCGTGACGACCTGCACTCGGTGCACGCGACGCTGACCGCAAAGGTGCTCACGGCAACGGATCCGACCGCGTCGCCGGAGGACCGCGTCAAGGCCTGGCAGGACAAGGAGGGCCCGACCCTACGCCGCGCGGCGACGATGATGGACGAGATCGTCGACACCGACGGACCCGAGCTGGCTCACCTCTCGGTCGGCCTGCGGGTCCTTCGTACCCTGATCCAGAGCCCGTCCTGAGACTCAGCGTTCGGAGACCATGACTTCGACGGAGTACTGGTCTGCCCGATAGCAGTGGTCGCCGAACTCGACCGCCTCGCCGTCGGCGTCGTACGCGCTGCGGGTCATCGTGACCAGCGGCTCGTTGCGGGGCATCTTGAGGGTGCGGCGCTCGGCGGCCGTGGGGTTGCGGGCGCCGATCCGCTGCCGGGCCACCACCGGGCGGATGCCGCGGGCCCGGAGCAGGGAGTACAGGCCGTCGTTGACCAGTTGCGCGACGGTCAGGTCGTCGCAGCTCGGCGGCAGCCAGTTGCGCATTATCGCCAGCGGTAGGTCGCCGGCATAACGGACCCGCACGAGCGCGACGAGCGGGGTGTCGTGCGGTAGGCCGAGCGCGTCCGCGGCCCGCGGGTCGGTCGCGTCGATGTCGAAGCTGATCACGTCGGTACGCGGCCCGCGGCCCTCGCGCTGCAGGTCCTCGTAGAGACTGGTGAGCTCGGCGCGGCGGTGCACCATCTGGTTGGCGACGGTGGTGCCGACCCCGCGGCGCCGTACCAGCAGGCCCTGGTTGACCAGTTCGGCGATCGCACGCCGAACGGTCGGGCGGGACAGGCCGAGCCGGTCGGCCAGCGCCAGCTCGTTCTCGAACGGATCGCCCGGACGCAGTGTCCCATCGCTGATCGCCGCCGTGAGCTGCTCGGCGAGCTGGTGGTACAGCGGCACCGGACTGGCCCGGTCGATCAGGATCGGGAGTGCTGCCATGCCCTGCATGTTACATGGCCGGACGTATGTATGTATCTACGTCAAAATGTGTTTACAAACTATTGACAAGCCCTTCTGGGCGGGTGACCCTGGTGCGGACGTCTTACGCCGGGTTGTCTGGTGGGTTTCGGGAGGAGGACGGATGCGGATCGGGTTGGTCGGTGCCGGGCGGATCGGGGCGTTCCACGCCGCCACGCTCCGGGACCTGCCGGCGGTGGAGCAGGTGGTGGTCGCGGACGCCGACGCCGAACGGGCCGCCGTCGTTGCCAAGGATCTCGGCCTCGAGCACTCGGCTGACGTCGACGCGTTACTGGCCGCAGGCAGCGACGCGCTGGTGATCGCGGCGGCGACCTCGGCGCACGCCGAACTGATCGGCAAGGGGGTTGCCGCCGGGCTGCCGACGTTCTGCGAGAAGCCGGTCGCCACCGATCTGGACGCGACCCGGGTGGTCCGCGATCTGGTCGAGGACGCCGGCGCGATCGTCCAGATCGGCTTCCAGCGCCGGTTCGACGCCGGTTACCGGCGTGCCGCCGAGGCGGTACGCTCCGGCGAACTCGGCTGGATCCACAGCATCCGGGCCAACACCAATGACGCGTTCCCGCCGCCGGCGGAGTATCTGCCGACGTCCGGCGGGTTCTTCCGCGATTGCAGCGTGCACGACTTCGACATCATCCGGTTCGTGACCGGCCGTGAGGTGGTCAGCGCGTACGCCGTCGGCGCCAACCGGGGCGAGAAGTTCTTCGCCGACGCCGGTGATATCGACGCCGCCGCCGCGCTGCTGACGCTTGACGACGACACGTTCGTCCTCGTCGGCGGCACCCGGTACAACCAGGCCGGCCACGACGTACGGATGGAGGTGCTCGGCAGCGAGGGCTCGCTGGCGGTCGGGCTCGACGACCACCTCGCGCTCCGCTCGGCCGAGCCGGGCGTGACGTTCCCGCCCGGACCGGCACACCGGACCTTCATGGAGCGGTTCCACGCCGCGTACGTCGCCGAACTGACCGCCTTCACCGAGGTCGCCGCGGGCAACGCCGAGGTGCCGTGCACGGTACGGGACGCGATGGAGGCATTCCGGATCTCCGACGCCTGCGACCTGTCGTGGCGCGAGGGCCGGGTGGTCGGGATGGCGGAGATCGGCTCATGACCGCGTTCGAGGACCGGATCGCCGGCGCCCCGATCTCGTGGGGCGTCTGCGAGGTGCCCGGCTGGGGCTGGCAGTACGACGTGGGGACCGTGCTGAGCCAGATGCACGCCGCCGGGCTGTCCGCGACCGAGTTCGGGCCGGACAGGTTCCTCGCCGATGAGCCGCGCCGTACGGCGAAGGTGCTCGCCGACCATGGGCTGCGTGCCGTCGGCGGCTTCGTACCGGTCGTGCTGCACGACCCGGCGTACGAGCCGGTGCTGGACCTGGATGGGTTCGTCGCCGCCGGCGCGGACACGCTGGTGCTCGCCGCGGCGACCGGCTGGGACGGGTACGACGACCGCCCGCCGCTGGACGAGTCCGGCTGGGCCACGCTGCTGCGCAACCTCGACCGGCTGGCGGCGCTCGCAGCCGACCAGGGCATCACGGCCACGCTGCATCCGCATGTGGGGACGATGGTCGAGAACGCCGACGACGTACGCCGGGTCCTGTCCGGCAGTGACATCGGCCTGTGTCTCGACACCGGCCACCTGCTGATCGGCGGCGTCGACCCGGTGGCGATGGCACGGGAGCACACCGGCCGGATCCGGCACGCCCACCTCAAGGACGCCGACATCGCCTGGGCTGCCAAGGTCCAGGCGGGCGAGATCAGCTACACCGAGGCGGTCGGGCTGGGCCTGTACCGTCCGCTCGGCTCCGGCGATATCGATATCGCCGCCATCGTCACCACTCTCGAGGACGCCGGCTACGACGGCTGGTACGTCCTGGAGCAGGACACCGTGCTGACCGCAGACCCCGGCGGCGACGGCCCCCTGGGCGACGTGAAGGCATCCATCGCGTATCTACGGGGGCTGGGCCGATGACTGGGCCGATGACTGGGCCGATGACTAGGCCGATGACTGGGTACGAGGTGCTGACGATCGGCCGGGTGGGCGTGGACCTGTATCCGCTGCAGACCGGCGTGCACCTGCAGGACGTGACCAGCTTCGGCAAGTTCCTCGGCGGCAGCGCGACGAACGTCGCGGTGGCAGCGGCCCGGCACGGACGCCGTTCGGCAGTCATCACCCGCACCGGCGAAGACCCCTTCGGCACGTTCGTCCATCAGGAGTTGAGCAGGCTCGGCGTGTCGGACGAGTTCGTCGCGCCGGTGGACGCGCTGCCGACGCCGGTGACGTTCTGCGAGATCTTCCCGCCCGACGACTTCCCGCTGTACTTCTACCGGTACCCGACGGCGCCGGACCTGAAGATCTACCCGTCCGAGCTGGACCGGGCCGCGATCGAGGCCGCCGACATCTACTGGTCGACGGTCACCGGGCTGTCCGCCGAGCCGAGCCGCAGCGCGCACTTCGCCGCCTGGGAGGCCCGTGGCCGCAAGACCCATACGGTGCTCGACCTGGACTACCGGCCGATGTTCTGGGCGGATCCGGCCGAGGCGCACGAGCAGGTGCAGCGGGCGCTCGAGTTCTGCACCGTTGCCGTCGGCAACCGTGAGGAGTGCGAGGTGGCGACCGGCGAACGCGAGCCGGAGCGGGCGGCGCAGGCCCTGCTCGACAAGGGCATCACGCTCGCGATCGTCAAGCAGGGTCCGAAGGGCGTAGTAGCCCGGACGGCGGACGAGCGGGTCGAGGTACCGGCGTACCAGGTCGAGGTGGTTAACGGCCTCGGTGCGGGCGACGCCTTCGGCGGCGCACTGTGCCACGGCCTGCTGTCCGGCTGGCCGCTGGACAAGGTGCTGCGGTTCGCGAACATCGCGGGCGCGGTCGTGGCCGGCCGGCTGGAGTGTTCGACGGCGATGCCGACCGAGGCCGAGGTCCTGGAGCTGCTGGAGGCGAGCGCATGAGCGTCGACGTGTCGCTGCGAATGGCCGAGCTGACCGAGATCCGTGTCATGCAGCCTGGCTCGGTACAGCAGGCCTGGCGGCAGCGCCGGCGCCGGCAGCTGGTCGGCGAGGACGGCAGGCTGCTGATCGTCGCGGCCGACCATCCGGCCCGCGGCGCGCTCAGCGTCCGGACCGACAAGCTCGCGATGGCCAGCCGGTCGGACCTGCTGAACCGGCTCGCGATCGCGCTGGACCGGCCAGGTGTCGACGGCGTGCTGGCGACGCCCGATGTGCTGGAGGACCTGCTGCTGCTCGGCGCGCTGGACGACAAGGTCGTCATCGGGTCGATGAACCGTGGCGGCCTGCAAGGCGCGGCATTCGAGCTGGACGACCGGTTCACCGCGTACAGCGCGGCGGCCGATCTGGCGGCGCGCGGGCTCGACGGCGGCAAGATGCTGACCCGGATCGACCTCGACGACCACGGCACCGTACGCACCCTGGAGCAGGCCGCGCGGGCCGTCACCGAGCTTGCCGAACTGGAACTGATGGCGATGATCGAGCCGTTCTGGTCGACCCATCACGACGGCCGGGTGACGAACCTGCTCGACCCGGACTCGGTGATCAAGTCGATTCACGTCGCGTCCGGGCTCGGCGCGACCAGTGCGTACACCTGGCTCAAGCTGCCGGTCGTCGACGAACTGGACCGGGTGATGCTGGCGACCACGCTGCCGACGTTGCTGCTCGGCGGTGACCCGACGGCCGCGCCGGACGAGACGTACGCGAGCTGGGCGAAGGCGCTGACGCTGCCCTCGGTACGCGGGCTGGTCGTCGGCCGGGCGCTGCTGTACCCGCAGGACGGCAACGTCGCCGTGGCGGTCGACCACGCGGTGTCGCTGGTGCACACCGGAGGTGCCGGATGACCGAATGGTTCCGCCGGGCCGGTACGACCGCCCGCGACGGCCTCGACCTGGCGATCACGCCGGGGGAGCCGGGCTGGGAGCACACCGGGCTGCACATCGTTACGCTCGGCGCCGGCCACTCCCACCGGGTCGAGACCGGCGACTCCGAGTGGATCGTGCTTCCGCTGAACGGTTCGGCCCGGGTGACGTGCGGCGGCGACACGGCCGAGCTGCGCGGACGGAAGGATGTGTTCGCCGGGCCGTCCGACCTGGTGTACGTACCGATCGGGTCCGGCTTCACCGTGACGTCCGACGAGGGCGCGCGGATCGCGCTGCCGCACGCACGAGCGTCGAAGGCGTTCCCGTTCGCGTACGTCGAGGACGTGCCGGTCGAGTTGCGCGGCGCCGGGCTGGCGTCGCGCCAGGTGAACAACTTCGGCGTACCAGGGGTGCTCGACGCGGACTCGATCATCGCCTGCGAGGTGCTCACGCCGAGCGGCAACTGGTCGTCGTACCCGCCGCACAAGCACGACGAGGACCGGCCCGGCGAGGAGTCGGTGCTCGAGGAGATCTACTACTTCGAGCTCCGCAACGACAATGGTGCCGACGGCAACGATCCGATGGGCTACCTGCAGGTGTACGGCGACGGCATCGACGTACTCGCCCAGACGCGCACCGGTGACGTGGTGCTGGTGCCGCACGGCTGGCACGGCCCGGCGATGGCGCCACCCGGGTACGACCTGTACTACCTCAACGTGATGGCCGGGCCGAGTGCGGAGCGGGCCTGGCTGATCTGCGACGACCCGTCGCACGCCTGGGTGCGTGGCACCTGGGAGACGCAGAAGACCGACCCGCGACTCCCGTTCGTTCACATGACGTGGGGGGTGGACCCCCCCCCCCCCCCCCCCGAGCGCGCAGAAGGTGGGCCGGCAGTTATGAGTAGGGGGGCCCAAACGA
>JBKPSJ010000388.1:0-11260 GCA_046765875.1 Actinomycetota bacterium | reverse complement strand
GTGTCCGAGTACGCCGCGCCGTTCTCGGTCACCACCAACGGCAGGTCCGGGTACGTCTCGTGCAGGCCGAGCAGCAGTGACGTGAGCCCGGCGGGATCGACCAGCCAGCCCATCGCGGTCCGTTCGCCCGGCACGTGGACGAATTCCGCGTCGTCGGTGCCGACCCAGGGCGAGTGCTCCGACGGCGTGTGCCCGTCGTCACCGCCGCCCTCGCCGTTTCGTACCGTGCTGGTCGTGTAGTAGTTCACGCCGAGCACGTCGAGCGGCTGCCGGACCACCGCCAGATCGCCGTCGGCGACGAACTCCCAATCGGTGACGGCCGCGGTGTCGTTGAGCAGGGCGTCGGGGTACTCGCCGTCCAGCATCGGACCGAGGAAGGCGCGGTTGGCGATCGCGTCGAGCCGGCGAACCACCTCGGCGTCCTCGTCAGAGTCCGGGTCCGCGGGCTTGAACACGTGCAGGTTCAGCGTCACCGAGCACGGTGTGTCCGCACCGAGCACGCCGCGGATCGCCTGTACGCCGAGCCCGTGCGCGAGGTTGAGGTGGTGCACCGCGGCCAGCGCCGCCGCCGGCTCGTGCCGGCCCGGTGCGTGCACCCCGGAGGCATAGCCCAGGTACGCCGAGCACCACGGCTCGTTCAGCGTCGTCCACAGGTGCACCCGGTCGCCGAGCACCTCGGCCAGCTTGGCGGCGTACGGTTCGAACGCCTCGGCCGTCGCGCGGGACGCCCAGCCGCCGGCGTCCTCGAGCTCCTGCGGCAGGTCCCAGTGGTACAGCGTCGCCACCGGCTTGATCCCGTTCGCGCGGAGCTCGTCGACCAGCCCGGAGTAGAAGTCCAGCCCGGCCTGGTTGAACCCGCCGGACCCGCCCGGCTGGACCCGCGGCCAGGCGATGGAGAACCGGTACGCGTCCAGGCCGAGGTCGCGCATGATCGCGATGTCCTCGCGCCAGCGGTGGTAGTGGTCGCAGGCGATGTCACCGGTGTCGCCGTTGAGCACCTTGCCGGGCGTATGCGAGAACGTGTCCCAGATCGAGGCGGTCCGGCCGTCCTCGGCCACCGCTCCCTCGATCTGGTAGCTGGCCGTGGCCGACCCGAACAGGAATCCGGAGGGGAAGGTGATCGTCATCGGAGACCTTTCATCGGACCAGCTGGTTGACGGAGCGGAGTACCCGTGGCGAGACCAGCTCGGCGGGGTCGAGATCAGCGCTGGTGGAGACGGTGAAGGTGTGCCGCTCGCCCGGCAGCACGGTCACCATGCCATCGTCAACGGTAGCCTCGGGGTCCAGCTTGTCGACGAGCAGGCACACATCGCGCTGCAGGCCGTCGGCGGCGACCTCGACGGCGTACCCGTCGGGCGTCCGGTGTACCGCGGTCTGTTTCCAGCCCGGCTCCAGGGCCAGATCCTTGTCCTCGGCACCGAACCAGAACCCCCGCACGCCATCCGCGTCCGCCACCAGCGCCTCGCGTCGCGGGTCCAGCGCCGCCAGCGTCAGCGGTACGACGGAGGTGCCGCGCGGACCGACTGCGGCGCTGAGCCGTTCGCGGCCGAGTTCGGCGCCGGACAACGAGATCCGGCGCACCACCACGTCGGCCTGCCACGGCTCCGCGGTGTCGTTGCACACGGCAAGCACCAGGCCGTCTTCACGCGGCTGGATCGTGAGCAGCCGCCCGGCATACACGTGCCGCAGCGCGAACCACAACGGCTTGCGCCGGCGGTCGCCGTCCACCGCGGCCCACGACGTGACCGGCCAGCAGTCATTGAGCTGCCAGACGATCGCACCGGTGTTGACCGGGTACCAGCAGCGGAAGTGCTCGACACCGAACGTCACCGCCCGGGCCTGCTGGAGCGACATCGCCCAGTGCCAGTCCTCGAAGTCCGCCGGGACGTTCAGGTGCGGCTCGATCCCGCGGGTGAGCTTGCCGTCGCCGTCGGCGGCCTTCTGATGCGCCAGCATTCCCGGCGAGGTCGGTGCCAGCGGCACGTCGTGGATCGACCGGGTCAGCGTCGACCACGCCGGCGGGCCCTGGTACCCGAACTCGGCCACGAACCGCGGCACCGAGTCGCGGTAGTGCGTGTAGTCGATCGTGTTCCACACGTCCCACAGGTGGGTGGTGCCGCGGGTCGGCTCGTTCGAGGGCACGTCGGGGTCGAAGGACCACGGGCTGCCCGGGCTGTACGGCCGGGTCGGGTCGAGCTCGGCCACGATCCGCGGCAGCAGGTCGAGATAGTAGCCGCGGCCCCAGGTCTTGTCGCCGAGCTCGTCGGCCCAGCCCCAGATCTCGTAGCCCCAAAGGTTCTCGTTGTTGCCGTTCCAGATCGCCAGGCTCGGGTGCGGGCTGAGCCGGGCGATGTTCTCGCGTGCCTCGGCGATCACCTCGTCGCGCAGCGGCGATTCCTCCGCGTACGCCGCACACGCGAACAGGAAGTCCTGCCAGACCAGTACGCCCAGCTCGTCGCACAGTTCGTAGAAGTCGCGCGACTCGTAGATGCCGCCGCCCCACACGCGGAGCAGGTTCATCCCCGCATCGGTGGCGTCGTGGATCGAACGCGCGTAGTCGTGGCGGCTGACCCGGCTCGGGAAGCAGTCGTCGGGGATCCAGTTCGCGCCCTTGACCAGGATCGGCTGGTCGTTGACGACGATCACGAAACTCGTGCCGTGCCCGTCGGGCGTGGTGTCCATCCGGACGGTACGGAAGCCGGTCCGGCAGGCGTACGTGTCCAGCACGGTGCCGCCGGACTGCAGCGTCACATCGACGTCGTACAGCGGCTGGTCGCCGTACCCGCGCGGCCACCAGCGACGTACGTTCGGGAGCTCGACCGTGACGGTGCCATCGCCGGTCGCGATCCGATCGCCGACCCTGACCCGGACCTCGACCGGCTCGCCGGTCGTGGACACCACCTCGGGGTGCACGGTTACAGTCCCGGTGTCGCCGCTGACCGTCGCCAGCACTCGGACGTCACCCAGCCGCGCGGTGTGCCAACGCTGCAGGTATGCCGGGCGCCAGATCCCCGCGGTGACCAGGTCCGGTCCCCAGTCCCAGCCGAAGTTGCAGGCCATCTTGCGGATCGCGTTGAACGGATGGAAGTTGGTGTACGGCCGTGGCCCGATCTCCTCGCTGAGCCTCTCCGCGGCGTCCAGCTGTGCCTCGAAGGCCACGACGAGCTCGTTGCTTCCGGCAACCAGCAGGTCGGTGACGTCGAACCGGTGGGTGCGATGCATGTTGCGCGGCGATCCCAGCTCGGTACCGTTCAGGGACACCGTGCAGACGGTGTCGAGGCCCTCGAAGACCAGGTCTGCACGCTCGCCGTCGGCGGGCGGGCCGGTCTCGATCGTCGTTGTGTACTGCCAGGCCGTCCGGCCGATCCACCCGAGTTCCGCCTCGTTGGTGTCGAGGTACGGATCGGGTATGCGACCGGCAGCGAGCAGATCGGTGTGTACACAGCCGGGGACGGTCGCGGGGATGGCGCCTTCTGGGGTGGTGATGGTCCAGGCCTGACCGAGGGGGGTCTTCACACAGTTCCTTACTCGAGGGAGTTATTCGACGGCACCGGCCGTGACGCCGGCGACGTGCCGCTGGGCGAGCAGTGAGCTGGAGCCGTCGAACCACGCAGCGCCAGCACCGGTGGCGGCGAGTACCGGACCAGATCGGTGCTCCCGCCACCACGTCGAACAGCAGCTCGGCCGCCATCCGGCCGCGCAGCATCGACTGATGGTCCACCGAGGTGACCCCGGGCTGGGCCAGTTCGCACAGCGCCGAGTCTTCCCAGGACACCACCGACAGGTCGTCCGGGACCGCGACGCCGAGCCCGGCCGCCGCCCGTACGGCGGCCACCGCCATCAGGTCGTTGCTGAGGATCAGCGCGGTCGGCCGGTGCGGGCCGGCCAGCAACTCGGCCGTGATCCGTGCGCCGTCGTCGTACCGGTAGGTGCCCTCGATCTCAATCATTCGCATCCCGCGCTCGCGGGCGCAGCGGGTGAACAGATCCGCCCGGATGCGCTCGTGGACGAAGTCGGTCGGGCCGCTGACGTGCGCGATCTCGGTGTGGCCGAGCTGGCCCAGGTGGTCCAGCATCAACACCACCGTGTCGAGCTGCGAGGTGATCAACCGGGCAGCGCCGTCGTCGCGCTCCCGCGGGCTGACCACGAGCACCGGTACGCCGAGCTCGTCCAGCAGCGGCACCGTTGGGTCGTCCTCGTGCTCGTCGAACAGGATGAACCCGTCGACGCGGCCCTGCCGGCTCCAGCGCTGATAGACCTCGATGTCCTCGCCCTGCTCACCGGTCAGCCGCAGCAGCATCGCCGCGTCCACCTCGTTGAGGTACTGCTCGACACCGAACAGAGTCCGCATGTAGAAGGCCTCGGTGGAGATCAGCTCGGGCTCGCGGGCCAGCACGATTCCGACGGTCCCGGTCCGTGCGGCCGACAGCGCCACCGCTGCCGAGTTGGGATGGAAGCCGAGCTCGGCGGCGAGTTCGAGCACCCGCCGGCGGGTGGCCTCGCTGACGCCGGCGCGGCCGTTCAGGGCGTACGAGACCGACGCCTTGGAGATGTCGAGGGCGCGCGCGATGTCGCTGATCGTTGGGCGCGAGCGCGGAGTGGACACGCGGTCATCGTTGCACGACCGGGCAGTGGTGCCGCTGTCATGACGATCGCCGCCCGTTCGAGCGGGCGCGGGAGGTCAGCCGGCACGGAAGGTACGGCGGTACATCAGCGGGGCGACCCCGAGGAGGGCGCGCATGTGGTGACGCAGCGCAGCCGCGCTGCCGAGCCCGGCGGCTTCTGCGACCCGGTCGACCGGCAGGTCGGTGGTCTCGAGCAGATGCCTGGCATGCAGGAGCCGTTGCTGCAGCAGCCAGGCGCCGGGGGACAACCCGGTCTCGGCCTTGAACCGGCGGCTGAAGGTGCGAACGCTCATCCCTGCGTGCCGGGCCATCCGGCCCAGATCGAGGTCGTCGCCGAGGTGCTGCAGGGCCCAGGCCCGGGTCGGCGCGGTACCGGCGGTGCCCGTGTCGGGTACGTGGCGCTCGATGTACTGCGACTGGCCGCCCTCGCGCCACGGCGGGACCACGCAGTAACGGGCGGCCCGGTTGGCCACCTCCTGACCGTGGTCGGTGCGGATCACGTGCAGGCACAGGTCGACCCCGGCCGACAGGCCCGCGGATGTCAGGACATCGCCGTCGTCGACGAACAGCAGGTTCTCGTTCAGCTCGACCTGGGGGTAGAGCGCGCGGAAGTCCTCGACATGCGACCAATGCGTGGTGGCGGGACGGTCGTCGAGCCACCCGGCCGCCGCGAGGACGAAGGCGCCGGTGCAGATCGACATCACCCGGGTGCCGGGCCGGATCGTCGCCAGCGCCGCACGCAGGTCGTCCGGAACGGTGCCGTGGTATCGCGGTCCGTCGATCCGGGTGCCCGGGATGATCACCGTGTCGGCCCAGGCGAGCGCCTCCGGCCCGTGGTCAGGGATGACCGTGTACCCGGCCGGTACGCGTACGCCGGTCCGATCCAGCCCGCAGACGCGTACTGCATACAGCGGCCGGCCGGCAGCGTCCCGGGCGGATCCGAACACCGCCGGCGGGATCGACATGTCATAGCCGACGACCGGGTCGAGGGCGAGCACCGCGACCCGGTGCGGGCGGCGGCGAACGGAGTGCAGTGCGGGCGAACCAGGCATGGCCATATCTTGACACATGTTGGCATTCTGGCCACTCGTGCCACCGCGGCCCGATGCCGCACCCTCGACGGGTGACCCAAGTCCTCCGTGAGCCGGCGTCCGCCCCGCAGCGCCGGTTCCACCGGCGGCTGCCACACCGTGCCTGGGCGATCGCCGCTGTCTCCTTCGTGACCCTGATCGGTGCGGCCGGCTTCCGCTCGGTGCCCAGCGTCCTGCTGGACCCGCTGCACGAGGAATTCGGCTGGTCGCATGCGACGATCGGGTCCGCGGTGTCGCTCAACCTGCTGCTGTACGGGCTGATCTCGCCGTTCGCGGCCGCGCTGATGGACAAGTTCGGGATCCGCCAGGTGGTCAGTGTTGCGCTGCTGCTGGTGGCGGCCGGCAGCGGGCTGACGGTATTCATGACCCAGGCCTGGCAACTGGTGCTGTGCTGGGGACTGCTGGTCGGCGTCGGCGTGGGGTCGATGGCGATGACGTTCGTCGCCACCATCACCGGCCGGTGGTTCGTACGGCACCGCGGCCTGGTCACCGGTGTGCTCACGGCCGCGGGCGCAACCGGTCAGCTGGTGTTCCTGCCGCTGGTGGCTGCCCTTGCGACGAACTACGGCTGGCGTGTGCCGGCACTTGTTGTAGCCGGTGCTGCGCTGGCCGTCGTACCGCTGGTGTTGCTGTTCATCCGTGAGTACCCGAGCGATGTCGGGCTGAGGGCGTACGGTGCTCCGAAGGAAAGCACCGCCGGCGTACGCGTGCACTACACGGGTGGAGCGATGCGCGCGGTCAGCGTGCTGCGGCAGGCGAGCCGGCGGCCGGTGTTCTGGCTGCTGGCGGGCGGGTTCGCGGTCTGCGGGATGTCGACGAACGGGCTGATCGGTACGCATTTCGTACCGGCCGCGCACGACCACGGGATGCCGCCGACAACCGCGGCGTCACTGCTGGCGTTGGTCGGCGTGTTCGACGTCGCGGGGACGGTGCTGTCCGGCTGGCTGACCGACCGGATCGACGCGCGGTACCTGCTGGTCGCGTACTACACGCTCCGCGGCGCGTCGCTGCTGATCCTGCCGTCGCTGCTGGCGCCGGACGCGCAGCCGGCGATGTGGATGTTCATCGTGTTCTATGGGCTGGACTGGATCGCTACGGTGCCGCCGACGGTCGCACTGTGCCGTCAGTCGTTCGGGGACGACGGGCCGATCGTGTTCGGCTGGGTCTTCGCCTCGCACCAGATCGGCGCCGCGGTGATGGCGGCAGGGGCGGGTGCGATCCGCGACGTGCAGGGCAGCTACGACACGGCGTTCTTCATCGCCGGCGGTCTGTGCGGCATTGCCGCCCTGTTGTCGGGCCGGATCCAGCCTCAGTCCCGCACCGTGGAGGCGGTCGAACCCGCCGTCGCCTGACGGCTCCTGTGGACAACGGTCCCCGGGTTGTCGGCCCGGCCGCTTAGGGTCGGGGCATGGCTGGACTGAGCGCGGAGCGGGTCGGCATCGCCGAGCGGGTGATCGAGGCGATCGCCGGACCGGAGGCGCGGCTGCGTGACGACCAGGCGACCGCGGTCGGCGCGCTGTGCGAGCCGGCGTCCCGGGTGCTGGTGGTGCAGGCCACCGGGTGGGGCAAGTCGGCGGTGTACTGGGTCGCCACCGCGATCCGCCGCGCCGAGGGTGCCGGGCCGACGCTGGTCGTCTCGCCGCTGCTGTCGTTGATGCGCGACCAGATCGCGGCCGCCGCGCGGGCCGGGCTGCGCGCGGCGACGCTCAACTCGTCGAACTTCGAGGCGTGGTCCGCGATCGAGCAGGACCTGTACGACGATCGCGTGGACGTTCTGCTGGTATCGCCCGAGCGGCTGGCGAACCCGGGCTTCGGCCGCCGGGTGCTGGACGGGCTCGCCGGGCGGATCGGCCTGCTCGTGATCGACGAGGCACACGCGGTGTCGGACTGGGGTCACGACTTCCGGCCCGACTACCGGCGGGTGTCCGACGTACTGCAACGGCTGAACCCGGACACGCCGGTGCTCGCGACGACCGCGACCGCGAACGCGCGGGTCACCGAGGACGTCGCGCACCAATTGGGCGACGCGACGCTGGTGCTGCGCGGACCGCTGGCGCGGCGCAGCCTGCAACTGACAGTCGTGCCGCAGTTGTCACCGCTGGACCGGTTCGCCTGGGTGACCGAGCACCTGCCGAAGCTGCCGGGCTCCGGGATCGTCTACACGCTCACCGTGTCCGACGCGGAGCGGCTGGCCTCGGCGGTGCGGCAGGTCCACGGCGACTCCGTGCCGGTGGCGGCATACACCGGCGGGCTCGACGCGGCCGAGCGCGAGCAACTCGAGGACGCGTTGCGCGACAACAAACTCAAGGCTCTGGTCGCGACGTCCGCGATGGGGATGGGGTACGACAAGCCGGACCTCGGATTCGTGGTGCACGTCGGTTCGCCGCCGTCGCCGGTGTCGTACTACCAGCAGGTCGGGCGCGCCGGACGAGGGATCGACCACGCGACCGTGGTGCTGCTGCCGTCGGATGCCGATGCCGGGGTCTGGGAATACTTCGCCACCGCGACGATCCCGGACTTGGATCAGATGAAACGGTTGCTCGCCGGGCTGGACGCGTACGGCGACGACGAGCCGGCCACCGTCCCGGCGCTGGAGGCCGAGACCGGGTTGCGTCGTGGCCGGGTCGAACTGATGCTCAAGCAACTGGCCGTCGACGGCGCCGTCGATCGCGTCGACAAGGGCTGGGTCCGGACCGGGCAGGAGTGGGCGTACGACGGGCCGCACTACGACGGCATCGTCGCCACGCGGCGGCGCGAGGCCGACATCATGCGTGCCTACACCCGCGGCAGTCGTTGCCTGATGCAACTGTTGCAGGAGTCGCTGGACGATCCGACGGCCGAGCCATGTGGCCGCTGTTCGGTGTGCCTCGGCGACCTGCCCGAGCCACTCACCGAGGCGCCGTCGCCGGACACGGTACGGGCGGTGTCGCTGTTGCTGCGCGGCGAGACGCATGTGCTCGAGCCGCGCAAGATGTGGCCGGGCGGCGCTTTCGGCAGCCGCGGAAAAATCCCGGCGGGCCTGATGGCCGAGCCCGGCCGCGCGATCGTGTACGCGGATGCACCCGAGTGGCGCGAGACCGTCCGGCAGGTGTTCGCGGCCGACGCACCGGCGCCGGACGACCTGCGATCCGCGGCGGTCGACACCCTGACCAAGTGGCGTGCCACGTGGGTTTCGCGTCCGGAGGTGGCCGTCGCACTGCCGGCGGCCGGCTTCAAGCAGCTCACCGCCAGCCTGGCCGATCACCTCGCGTCGGTCGGCCGGCTGCACCGGGATGATCTGGCGCTTGAGGACCTGCCGGGTGACGTGTCCTCGCTGTCGTCGGCGGAGGAGGCCGCGGCCTGGCGGTCGGCGATCCGGCCGAGCCCCGATGTCGCCGGCCGGACGGTGCTGCTCGTGGTCGACGCGACGTCGTCGCTGTGGCCCGTGACCGTCGCGTCCGCCCACCTGCGTGAAGCCGGCGCGACCGCGGTGTTACCCCTCGTGATCCACCGCCGCCCCTGACAGGCGGAGTACGGCGACGAGCTCATCGCCATCGGTCTCGCCGGTCGGGACGAAGCCGAGATCGTCGTACAGCCGCGCGGCCGGGTTGTGCGGCTCGTACGTGAGCCCGATCGCGTCCCGCTCCGGACGATCGGTGAACCAGCGGATCAGGGTCAGCATCGTCGCCCTGCCGATGCCCGCCGAGGCTGCTCGGCGGCGATGACCAGACCGCCGATCCAGAACGCCTCCTCGTCCATGCCCCACATGACGTGGCCGACGACCTCGTCACCGGCGTACACACCGAGCGAGTGCCAGTCGTCGCCGAGGGTCGACGACAGGATGTACCGGGCGGCGAGTGCGAAGACGAACTCGCGCTGGTCGTCGCGCGGAGCGATGTCGGCGACCTCCCGCCAGTTGTCCGCACCGACCGGGCGCAGCCTCACCGGCCGTTCGCGCCGGTCCGTGAGGCCGTAGTCGATCACCTCGTCCATTCCCGCAGCCTAGAGTGCGAGACAGTTGCCGCGTGGAGATCCGTTCGCTCGGATATCGGACCGACCTGATGGGGTTGCGGCTGGTGATGGTAGCGGATCCCGAGCATCCGGCGATCCGGATCTATCGCTCGCTGGGGTTCGCCGACACCGAGACGCAGGTATAGCTGACCAGGGCGCCGGGCGCTACGTCCCCTTGATCATGGCCACCGCGCTGGCGATCCGGCGCCGCCGCGTCTCCGGCTTCTTCGCGTCGTTGACGGCGTTGACGTGTTCGCGGCGGTGGCTGAAGCTGAGCCCGTCGAAGGCGTCCCGAAGACCTGCCTCGGACAGCGCTGCCGCCAGATCGTCCGGGACCTCGACCGTGCGCTCTGCGGTATCCCGTTCGAGCGTCACCACCACCGTGTCACCCGGCTCCTTGCCGATCTGGGTACGGATCGACTTCAGGATGCCGATGCACGGTCCCTCGCCCATCGACACGATCGACCCCGTATACGCGACTCCGTCGAAGGTGGCGTTGACCGGGATTCGCCCGCCACCGCCGAGCGCGTCGACGATTTCTGGCGGCACTGCGACCAGCGCCCCGCCCCGGCCGGTCCCGCTGGACCTGATCGCTGCCTCGAACGTTTCCATGGCCAGAACGATAGGGCGCGGTCCCCGACCCTTTCAGCGTGCCGTTACCTCGGGGCCATTCCGGGACGTACCGGGATCGCGAACACTACTGTGGTAGGCGTTTCAGGGGAGAGGGGAACCAGGGGTGGCGAACCGCCGATCGGCTGGCCGGTCGGTGCCGCCTGCCGTGTCGCCGCACACGATCGCGAGGCCGCGGCTGGACGCGCTGCTCGACGACGGCGCACGGCGACGGCTGGTGACCGTCGTGGCCGACGCCGGGTTCGGCAAGTCCACCCTGCTGGCCTCCTGGGCCGCCCGTCGCCCGTGCGCCTGGTACACGGTGACGGCCGATGACGGCAGCCTCGCGGCGATGGTCGCCGGGTTGATCGACGCCCTGCGATTGCAGGTACCGGCGCTGTCGGCAAGCGCGCTACCGGACGGCACCCGCGGTCCGGATGCCGACGCAGAGCAGCCGATCCGGGCTTTGGCGTACGCCAGCGCGATCGCCGACTCCCTCGAGGCGAACCTGACCGAGGACCTGGTGCTGGTGCTCGACGACCTGCACGAGATCGGGCCGGGCGACCCGGCAGCGCGGCTGGTCGAGGGCCTGGTCCGGGTCGCTCCACCACAGCTGCACATCGTGATCGCGTCACGGACCCCGGCGCCGTTCCGGGTCGAGCGGCTACGCGGCCGCGGCCAGTTGCTCGAGATCGACGGATCGACGCTGGCGTTCACCGACGAGGAGACCGCCGCGGTTCTGCAGACCGTGCTGGGTGCGGGCGAGGCCGACCTGGCCGAGGTGCTGCACGCGGCGGTCCAGGGCTGGCCGGCCGCGGCACGGCTCGCCGGTGAGGCGTTGCGGGCGGTGCCACCCGCCGAGCGCGACACCCGGTTGCGCCGCGCCCTGCGGCCGGGGGGACCGGTCTTCGACTATCTGGCCGAGGAGGTGTTCGCCTCCGAGCC
>JBKPSJ010000387.1:0-3522 GCA_046765875.1 Actinomycetota bacterium | reverse complement strand
CGGATCGGCTGTACCGGCTCACGCTTCCCGACGGGCGGATCGCCGGTAGCGTGCCGGTCGGCGACAACCCGCATGATGCGGCAGCCGCGGGCGGGGCCGTTTTCGTCACCGACGAGTTCGCCGACACCGTGTCGGTCGTCCGCGCCGGCCGCCGGGTCGTCGTACCGGCGCCGACGCAACCCGGCGGCATCGCAGCTTCCGCGGATGGAACGGTCGTCGTCGCGGTCGGCGTGCGAGGCCGGCAGGTCCAGGCGTACGCGCCGAACGGCGGCTCGCTTGGCACGGCGCCCGCTGGAACCGGTCCGACCCACGTACGAGCCGGCGCCGGCCGCTTGTTCTACGTCGCCGACACCCAAGGCGCCGCCGTGCTCGTGTTCGACGCAGGTCCCGGTGGTGTCCGCCAGGTCGGGTCGGTCGGCACCGCGGGGGCGGCACCATACGGGCTCGCAGTCGACATCGCCAGGAAGCGCCTCTACGTCACTTTGACCGCGACGAACCAGGTGCAGTCGTTCAGGATCTCCGGTCCACAGCTCGTCGCCGACCGGACCTATCCGACCGTCCGCCAACCCAACGACGTCGCAGTGAACGCGGCGAACGGCCGGATCGTGGTCGCAGGTACCGCCGACGGAGTTCTCCAGTTCATCGACCCCGGGTGACCAGCTGCTCCGATCAGACCAGTTCGGGCACGCGAAGGTGCGCGAGGGCCAGGTCGAATTCGCACACGTCGATCACCTCGACACCCGCGTCCCGGGCCCCGGTCTCCCGCAGCGCGTCGGCCTGGTCGCGGGTTTGGTCCATCGCATCCGTGCTGTCGTACGTGAGCGACGACACCGCGCGGCCGGACTCCCGGGACACCATCAGGCTGGCGCTGCAGAAGCCTTCCAGCTGCTCCATCGCGGGCAGCAGCGACATCTTGTAGACCCCGATCGCGGCTTCCAGATCCTCTGGCGCGCACTGCGTCCAGGTGACGCGGACGGCCGCACCGGCCGCCGACCTGTGATCGCGGTGCAGGTAGGCGATGTCCCACTCCTCGACCCGCGCGCTGCCGCCGAGGATCTCCCCGGCGCGGTCACGGACGGGCCGCAGCCGTTCGGCGCTAGCGCGCCTGGCCTCCTCCGACTCCCAGGCGCTGGTAGCGATACAGCGGCCCGACCGCCGGTCGACGATCATGGACAGCCCGACGCAGCCCTCCATGTCGGCCAGCATGGGCATGACATCGTCACGGATGTACGCGACACCGGCGTCGATCGACTCCGGCCGCGCCTCGAACGTGCTGGAACGCGCGTACACGGTTCATCTCCTGTGGTCGGGGCAGCGCCCCGGTGACGCCGCCGGGCACTTCCACCCTCCGCCCGCACCAACAGGATGGCAATAGGTCCCGTGGCGTCAGCGGTTGACGGTGCGGACGCTGAACGTGCAGTTGCCGAACAGCTGCTAGTGGTGTCGGTACCCGACGCCCCAGATTGTGACCGGCGCGATGACAGCGCCGCCGTATGGCTTGGGCTCCCGGACCGGGTCGACTCCCGAGTCCACACCGTTCCGTCCCAGTGCAGTACCAGGTTCCACGTGTCTGCGGGCCGGTGGCTGCCGCCGCTTGCAACTCATCGCTGCCCGTGCCGTTCGGACTCGGGACCCGGGTCCACGTCTTCGCCGCGGCGTGCGGCTCGACCGCGATGGTGTACCTGATGCACGTGTCTGCGGCGATGACGGTTGCGGCCGCGCCACCCGAATCGCAGCCCGACCTGGTGACGCGGCTGGCCGACGGCCGCGCGCTCGGCACGCTGGCGTTTAGCGAGCCGGGATCGCGGTCGCACTTCTGGGCGCCGGTCTCGCAGGCCAAGCGCTCCGGTGCCCAGGTGGACCTCTCGGCGGCGAAGAGCTGGGTCACCTCGGCCGGGTACGCCGACGTCTACGTCACCTCGACGCTGTCCGCCGACACCGTTGACACGGGTGGCGGGATCGACCTGTACGCCGTGAGCAGCGCGGCCGGCGGGGCGACGGTCACCGGCTCGTTCCAGGGAATGGGTCTGCGCGGCAACGCGTCGGCGCCGATGCAGTTCGACACGGTGGTCGACGACGGGCTGCGGCTGGGGCCTGCCGGTGACGGCTTCGACCTGATGGTCCAGACCGTGATGCCGTGGTTCAACCTCGGCAACGCGGCGGTGTCGCACGGGCTGGCGGGGGCCCCGGTCGATGCGGCGGTCAAGCACGTGAGCGGCGCGCGGCTCGAACATGCCGGTCAGGTGCTGGCCGACCTGCCGACCATCCGGGCCAGGGTCGCGCAGATGTGCCTGCGGCATGAGGCGTCCGGCAGCTACCTGCGACAGGCGGCCGCGAGTATCGCGGCGCCGGACGACACCACACCGCTGTACGTACTCGGCGTGAAGGCCCTCGCCAACGACAGCGCGCTGACCATCACCGACGACGCGATGCGGGTCTGCGGCGGCGCGGCGTTCTCCCATCACCTGCAGGTGGACCGGTACCTCCGCGATGCCCGGGCGGGGCACGTGATGGCACCGACCGCCGACGTGTTGTACGACTTGTACGGCAAGGCCGTCACCGGCCAGCCGGTGTTCGGATGACGCCCATATCTGGCATGTCGGGCATGGAACCGGTTCTGGTCGGGGCGGTGGCCTACACCCCGAACGTCGTACCGATCTGGGAAGGCATCCGCGAGTACTTTCGCGACGCCCCGGTGGAGATGGACTTCGTCCTGTTCTCCAACTACGGCCGGCAGGTCGAGGCGCTGATCGATGGCATGATCGACATCGCCCGAAACACCAACCTGGCCTGGGTCCGCACCATGCTCCGCACCGATGGCACCGCGACCGCGCTGGCGATGCGCGACGTCGACCTGGACTACCGGACCCTGCTGGTCAGCCGGGCGGGCGCGGGCTTCACAGGCCCGGGCGACCTGCGCGGCCGCCGGCTCGCTCTCGGCAGCCGCGACTCCGCGCACGCCGCGATCCTGCCGGTTCACTACCTGCGCAAGGAGGGCCTCGCCGACGGGGACGTCGCCCTGCTGCGGATCGACAGCGAGCTGGGCAAGCACGGCGACACCGGCCGCAGCGAACTCGACGCCATCACGGCCGTGCTCGATGAACAGGCCGACGCGGCGGCGATCGGCATCACCACCTGGAAGGCAATCGGCAAGCAGGACCTGATGCCGGCCGCGCTGGAGTCGGTCTGGACCAGCCCGCCGTACTGCCACTGCAAGTTCACCGCACTCGGGATCGACCAGGACCGGGCCAGGCCTGGACGAATCACCTGCTCGCGATGGACTTCGATGTACCCGAACACCGGCGGATCCTCGAGCTCGAAGGCCTGCGGCGCCGCTGGGTCCGGCCCGAGCTCGACGGGTACGCCGACCTGTTCGACGCCGTCGAGGAGCAACAGATACCACCGCGCTGGTGAATGCGATGGTGATCCTGGACCTGGTACCTGGAAGCGCCGCCAGATCACGCCGTCGGGGTCCGCGAGGTGGGTGATGCGGCCGGTCTTGGTCAGGTCCACGAACGGTTG
>JBKPSJ010000386.1:0-7168 GCA_046765875.1 Actinomycetota bacterium | reverse complement strand
TCGACCGGCCGGTCGAAGAGTTCGAGCTCGCCGAGCTTCCGGCCGGGCGGTTCGCAATCGCTGTGCACGAAGGGGATCTGGTCGACTTCGACCGTACGTACGGCGCTCTCGGCAGCCACGTCGCCGAGCATTGCACTGGCGCTCCTGGACCGATCCGCGAGGTGTATGTCGTTGGGCCCGGCGATGCCGCCGACCCCGCGCAATTCCGTACCGAGGTCTGCTGGCCGATCACCGGAGGATGAGGAATATGCCATTGAGGTTCGGGCAGGTCGTGTTCGACTGCCACGATGCCGCCGCACTCGCGGAGTTCTGGTCCGGTGTGCTGGAGCAACCGATCGATGCCGGGGCCAACGAATTCTTCGCCGCCATCGGGCGGCAGGCATCCGGGACCGGGTTCATGTTCGTCCAGGTGCCGGAACCGCGGAACGGGAAGAACCGGTTGCATGTCGACCTGGTCGGTCCCGACCACGAGGCCGAGGTCGATCGGGTGATCGGGCTTGGTGCCAAGCGGGTCGCCGACTTCGACGAATACGGCGCCAGGTGGACCACGCTGACCGATCCGGAGGGCAACGTGTTCGACATCGGTGCCGAGCACTGAACCTGCTGCGACGCGCGGGTCGATTCGGCACGGGCTTGTCCGGGTCAGGGAAACTTGGGGGATGCTCACCCAGACGCCGGCGGGAAGGGCGACCGTACCGCCGCGGTCGCGCGTGCGCAGCCTGCCCGGCAGGTGGCGCCGTGGCTGGATCGTCGCGGCGCTCGCGGTGCTGAGTGCGCTGTTGCTGTATTTCCACAGCGAGGTGCCGAACAGTCCCGGCAATGTCGGCAGCCTGCTGGAGACGTTCCTGCCGTGGGTCGGACTGGCGGTGCCGGTGCTCGCGGTGTTCGCCTTGCTCCGCGGGTCGGCCACGGGGATGGTGGCACTGGTGGTGCCGGTGCTGGTGTGGGGCGCGATGTTCGGTGAACTCGTGCTGCCCGGCAAGGGCGGCGGCGAGCACAACCTGCGGGTGCTGACCCACAACGTCAACGCGTCGAACCCCGACCCTGCGGCGACGGCGCGCGACGTGCTCGCGGCCAACGCCGATGTGGTCGCCCTGGAGGAGATGACGCCCGACGCGCTCAAGGTGTACGAGGAAGCATTCGCGGGCCGGTACCCGTACCACATCAAGCGAACGACGGTCGGGCTCTGGTCGGCGTACCCGATCGAGGAGTCCGGCTCGGTCGACATCGGGCTGAGCTGGACCAGGGCGCTGCGGGCGCAGGTCCGAACCCCGGCCGGTGAGGTCGCGTTCTATGTCGCGCATCTGGCGTCGGTACGAGTGGGGTCGAGCGGGTTCACCTCGGAGCAGCGCAACGAGACGATCCGCGAACTCGGCCGGCGACTGGCAGCCGAGAAGCTCAGCAGGGTGGTGCTGATGGGCGACCTGAACGGCACCGCCAACGACCGCAGCCTGGCTCCGATCACGGCCGGGTTGCGCTCGGCCCAGGGCGCGGCCGGGGACGGATTCGGCTTCAGCTGGCCGGCGGCGTTCCCGATGGCGCGGATCGATCACGTACTGGTCCGCGGGGTGACGCCGACCAGGGCCTGGGTGCTGCCACGCACCGGCAGCGACCACCGGCCGGTCGCCGCCGACCTCCGCGTCTAACCCTTTGCCGTCGGTCGGTGTACGTACGGTACGCTGGTTACGTGCGAGTGACCCTGTTCCTTACCTAGCCGCACTGGCAACCAGGCGCCGAAGCAAGCGCCGGTCAGTGCGGCAGCCCCTCGTGTGCGAGGGGCTTTCTCATTTCTGGCAGGGTGTCCTCAGCGCAGGACCACGGACGAACGCGGGAGCACCAGGTGACCGAGCAGGCAGCCGAGCAGGCCGGCTATGACTTCAACACCATCCAGGCGAAGTGGCGGCCGGTGTGGGAGAAGTTGGACCCGTTCCGGGCCAAGGACGACGCATCGGCCGAACGCCGCTACGCGCTCACGATGTACCCGTACCCGTCGGGTGACCTGCACATGGGCCACGGCGAGGTGTTCGCGCTGCACGACGTGCTGGCCCGGTACTGGTTCCAGCAGGGGTACGACGTACTGAACCCGGTCGGCTGGGACTCGTTCGGCCTGCCGGCCGAGAACGCCGCGATCAGGCGCAACGAGCACCCCGCGACGTACACGTACAACAACATCGAGACCCAGGCGGAGTCGATCCGCCGGTACGGTCTGGCCTTCGACTGGACCCGCCGGCTGCACACGTCGGACCCGGAGTACTACCGCTGGACGCAGTGGCTGTTCCTGCGCTTCTACGAGCGCGGCCTGGCCTACCGCAAGGCGTCGTACGTGAACTGGTGCCCGAAGGACCAGACCGTGCTGGCCAACGAGCAGGTCGTACAGGGCCACTGCGAGCGCTGCGGCTCGCCGGTGACCAAGCGCGAGCTGACCCAGTGGTACTTCAAGATCACCGACTACGCGCAGCGGCTGCTGGACGACATGGATCAGCTGGAAAACGGCCGCTGGCCCGAAGAGATCCTGCTGATGCAGCGCAACTGGATCGGCCGGTCGGAAGGTGCGTACGCCGACTTCGCTGTCGAGGGGCGCGACGCGCCGATCCGGGTGTTCACCACCCGGCCCGACACCCTGTTCGGTGCGACGTTCATGGTGGTCGCGCCGGACTCGAAGCTGGCCGACGAGATCTGTACGCCCGAGCAGCGGGCCGACTTCGACGCATACCTGACCCAGGTGAAGTCGACGACCGAGATCGAGCGGCTGAGCACCGAGCGGGAGAAGACCGGGGTCTTCCTGGGGGCGTACGCGACCAACCCGGTCAACGGCGAGCGGATCCCGGTGTGGGCCGCGGACTACGTGCTGGCCGAGTACGGCACCGGCGCGATCATGGCGGTGCCCGGACAGGACGGGCGCGACTGGGAGTTCGCCGAGAAGTTCTCGCTGCCGATCGTGCGTACCGTACAACCGCCCGCCGACTTCGCCGGGAAGGCATACGCCGGCGACGGCCGTGCGATCAACTCCGCCAACGACGATGTCAGCCTGGACGGCCTGCCGGTCGCCGAGGCGAAGGCCCGGATCATCGACTGGCTGGAGGCCACGGGCCTGGGCGAGCGGACGATAAACTACCGGCTGCGCGACTGGCTGCTGAGCCGGCAGCGGTTCTGGGGCTGCCCGATCCCGATCCTGCACTGTGCTGGTTGTGGCGAGGTCCCGGTCCCGGACGACCAGCTGCCGATGGAGTTGCCCGACCTGCGCGGCCAGGACCTGGCTCCTCGCGGCGTGTCCCCGCTGGCCGCGGCGCGGGACTGGGTCGAGGTCGAGTGCCCGCGCTGTGGCGGACCCGCCGAGCGCGACACCGACACGATGGACACCTTCGTCGACTCGTCGTGGTACTTCCTGCGGTACTGCTCGCCGGACTACACCGACGGCCCCTTCGACGTCGAGGCGGTACGACGGTGGATGCCGACGTACCAGTACATCGGCGGCAAGGAGCATGCGGTACTGCACCTGCTGTACAGCCGCTTCTTCATGAAGGTGTTGCACGACATGGGCATGGTCGAGCCGACCGAGCCCTTCGCCCGGCTGCTGAACCAGGGCCAGGTGATCAACCAGGGCAAGGCGATGAGCAAGTCGCTGGGCAACGGCGTCGACCTGGGCGAGATGATCGACCTGTACGGCGTGGACGCGGTCCGCACCACCATGGTGTTCGCGGGTCCGCCGAGCGACGACATCGACTGGGCCGACATGTCACCGGGTGGTTCGCTGCGCTTCCTGCAGCGGGCCTGGCGGCTGGCCGGCGAGGTCACCAGCCAGCCCGGTGCCGACCCGGCGACCGGTGACGAGTCGTTGCGCAAGGCAACACACCGGACAGTGCACGACGCGGGTGAGCTGATCGACTCGTACCGGTTCAACGTCATGGTCGCGCGGATCATGGAGCTGGTGAACGCCACCCGCAAGGCGGTCGACTCCGGTCCCGGTGGTGCCGACCCGGCGGTCCGCGAGGCGGTCGAGACGATCGCCATCCTGCTGAGCCTGGTCGCGCCGTACACCGCCGAGGACATGTGGGAGCAGCTGGGCCACGCGCCGACCGTCGCCAAGGCCGGCTGGCCCCGGGTCGACGAGCGGCTGCTGGTCGAGGAGACCGTGATCTGCGTCGTCCAGGTGGCCGGCAAGGTCAAGGACCGGCTCGAGGTGGCGCCGTCGATCGGCGAGGCCGATCTGGAGCAGCTGGCGCTGGCCTCGGACGCCGTACGCCGGGCCCTGGACGGCCGGGAGGTGCGCAAGGTGGTTGTGCGCGCTCCCAAGCTGGTCAACGTCGTACCGGCCTGATGCGCTCGGACATCCTGCGGGTCAGAACCGGTTCGGGCGAGGTCGTCCACGATCTCACCGCGGACTGCGAGCGTT
Source organism: Actinomycetota bacterium (assembly GCA_046765875.1). GTDB lineage: Bacteria > Actinomycetota > Actinomycetes > Propionibacteriales > Kribbellaceae > DASRHY01. Next base: position 2,775 of record JBKPSJ010000386.1, on the reverse strand, counting down.
TCGTGGCCGACGCAGCACACGCCGCACACGGCGACGGGCTGCTGCACGTGTTCGTACCGCACGCCACGGCGGGCATCGCGATCCTCGAGACCGGCGCGGGCAGCGATACCGACCTGCTCGCCGTACTGGCGGAGCTGTTGCCGCCTGACTTCGCCTGGCGGCACCGGCATGGTTCGGCCGGACATGGCCGCGACCATGTCTTGCCTGCGCTGATCGCGCCGTACGCGACGATCCCGGTGCTCGGTGGCCGGCTCGCGCTCGGCACCTGGCAGGCGATCTGCCTCGTCGACACCAACGTCGACAACCCCGACCGGCAGGTTCGGCTGTCCTGGCTGCCGAGCTGAATATTCGTCGGCTCGGCGGCTCGCGCCGTTGATTTCCTTGCAGCGGATCGCCATCTTTTTGAAGGTCTTTCACGATATCCGATCCAATTTCACATACTGGCATGTAGTGTTTAGCGTGGTCTGCGGATACCGGAAGCTCGATTAGCCAGATGTTGCCATGAACGACATACCTGTGAAACAAGCATCGGCTGGGATGGGACGTATGTCAGGCAAGATTCGTCAGCTCGGGACCAGTGTGGTGATCCGGATGTCCAGCGGCATCTGCGATCGCGGCCGGCTGAACGCGCAACTGGCCGGCGCTTTGGTGGAGGCTCGCGCTCACGACTGGCGCGAAGCGCTCGACGTCTACCGTGACGAACGCGTCCGGCGGCATCCCCAGATCCCACCCCGCGCCTGACTCGCTCGTCACTCGCCCAGCGAGACCAGCACTCCCCGGCCCGGCCGCTACCCCCTGTTGGCGTGGGGTGGCTGGTCTGCAGGGCAGAGGCCGCTGCCGGTAAGTTGTTGGCGACCGGTGGCGGGTGGGAGGTGGATGGGCGGTGGCTGACGGCAGGGCGCAGGCCCGGGGTGGATTCGCCGCCTTGGTGCTGGACTCGCGACTACGGGCCGCCCTGTCGCAGGAGGAACTCGCCGATCGCGCCGGGCTGAGCGTACGTACGATCCGCGAGCTGGAGGCGGGCCGGGTCGCGCGGCCCCGGAGGGACTCGGTCCGGCTGCTCGCGGAGGCACTCGGCCTGCAGGGCGCTGCCGCTCAGCAGTTCCTCGCCGCGGCCGGTCACGGCGTATCGGTGACCGTTTCGGTTGCGGAAACCGCTCCGGCCGGACTGCGCTGGCGCGGCACTCGGCCGCTACCCGACGGACTTGTCGGGCGCGAGCGCGAGCTGGCCGAGCTGGAGCAGTTGCTGCGGCAGCACCGGCTTATCACGCTGGTCGGGCCGGGCGGCGTCGGCAAGACCGAGCTCGCTCTCGCGGCGGCGGACCGGTTCTCCGGTGCCGACACCACCGTCGTCGTTGTGGATCTCACCGTCGTACAGCGAGACGCCGCCGTACCGTCAGCGATCCTCGACGCGTTCGGCACGGCGCCCGGCACCGACCTGGACGACCTGTTGTCGCATCGGCCGCCAGGCGATCTGGTGATCGTCGAGGACAACGCGGAGCACGTACTGGACGGCGTCGCCAACGTGGCCGACCGGATGGTCCGCAGCTACCCGGGCATCGGTGTGCTGGTGACGTCACGGATCCCGCTCGGGCTGCCCGAGGAAGTCGTACGCCGGGTGCCGACGCTGCCGGTGCCGCCGGACGACACCGACCTGGACGCCATCCGGGCCAGCCCGGCGGTGGAGATGTTCGCCCGACGGGCGACGCGGGTCAGGCCGGACTTCTCGGTCACCGCGCAGAACGCGGAGGTGGTCGCCGCGTTGTGCCGCCGACTCGACGGGCTGCCGCTGGCGCTCGAGCTGGCCGCCGCCCGGACCGGCTCGCTGGCGCCGGACGCGATCCTGGCCGCACTCGACGCGCGGTTCCAGGTGCTCGCCGGACAACGGCGGGTCGGCGCGCCGCATCAACGTACGCTCGCCGACACGATCGCATGGAGCGTCGACGCGCTGACCGAGCAGGCGCGGCAATTGCTGTATCGGGTGTCGACGCTCGGCTCGCCGTTCACGCTGCAGGCCGTCGCTGGGATCTGCGCCGGCGATCCGGTCGACGCCCGGGCGGTGCCGGGGTTGCTCGCCGAACTTGTCGACAAGTCGCTGCTGCAGCCGGTAGAGGAGTACGAGCAGTTGTACGGCAGCCGGTACAAGATGCTCGAGACCATCCGCGAGCATGCGTCCGACGGCCTCGGCGTCACCGATGTGCTGCGGGACCGCGCGGTGACCTGGTGCGAGGAGTATGCCGCCGGCCTCGAAGGCGCCTGGGCGACACCCGAGCGCGAGCGCCGCTACCGGGCCGCGAATGCGAACGCGGCGACGTTCGAGGTGGCGCTGGAGCGAGCGGCCGAGCGCGCCCAGTGGGACTCCGCCGCGGCGATCGTGCTCGGGTTCCGGATCGCCTGGCAGTACCAGGCCAGCGTGGCCGAGGCCGGTATCGGATGGGCGACCCGCTGTGCGGAGGCGGTCGACGACAAGGAGACCCGCGGCAAGCTCCGCGCTATCGCTGGCCGGCTGTCGAGCCTGACCGGCGACGTGCGCGCGGCACGGCGCAACTACGGCGAGGCACGTCAACTGATCGCCGGCCACACCGACCTCGGCCTGCAGGCCCGGGCGGGCTGGGTCTCGTCCGGGTCACACCTGCTCGACGCGGAGAGCCTGGCCGAGATCCCGTCGCTGGTCGCCGACGCGATCAAGCACGGCAACGTCCAGCGCGCGGCGACCGTACAGGGCACCTGCGGGCTCGCGCTCGCTCGCTGGGGCAGGCTGGAGGAGGCCAAGAA
>JBKPSJ010000385.1:0-20369 GCA_046765875.1 Actinomycetota bacterium | reverse complement strand
ATCTACGACTTCGCCGTGGAGGCGCGGACCCGGCTGCTCGACCTGTCCAAGACGAGCGCGCCCGCGGTCCGGCCGGCGATCGCCGACGCGATGAGCACGGTCGTCGCGATCGTTCAGCAGGCGCTGAAGGCGTGCCCGGCGTGTGCCGCACCGACGGTCGCGCCCACGCAGCCGCCGTCGGTCTCGCCGCCGTCGGTGCCGGTCACCTCGCGGACTACTCCGACTCAATCCAGTGACCTCGCGACGCCGGGCATCTCCGCGCGGCCGCCCACGATCCAGACGCCGCAGCCGACCGGCCCTGCCGCCACGCGTGGTACCACCTTGCTTCCGTCGCTCCCGCTGCCGAGCCTGCCGGTGACCAAGTCGCCGCGGCAGCCGCTTCCATCGGTCTCCCTTCCGCTGCCGTCGGTTTCGCTGCCATCGCTCTCGGTGCCGACATTGGGCCTGCCGCCACTCAATGCGCCCCAGAACAAGGTCGCGCCGTAGGTCCTCCCGGGCCTGCCATCGGAGCGTCGGTACGTCGGCCGCTCGTGGGCGCACCCCTCGTTGGCTTGGTAGCGCGTGGGTCAGAAGAAGACGCTCCGGCGCTGCATGAGCAGCGAGTACAGGGTCTGCTGGATGGTCTCGCGAACCTGATCGGTCACGTTGAACACCAGCATCGGGTCGTCGGCCGCGCCCTCGGGGAACTCGTCGGTGCGAATCGGCTCGCCGAACTCGATCAGCCACTTCGACGGCAACGGGATCATGCCGAGCACGCCGAGCAGCGGGAAGAACGGCGTGATCGGGATGTACGGCACCCCGAGCAGCCGCGCCAGCGACGGAATGTTCCCGATCAGCGGATAAATCTCCTCGGCACCCACGATCGAGCACGGCACGATCGGTACCCCGGTCCGCATCGCCGCACTGACGAAACCGCCGCGACCGAACCGCTGCAGCTTGTACCGCTCACTGAACGGCTTGCCGATCCCCTTGAAGCCCTCCGGCCATACGCCGACCAATTCGCCGCGGCCGAGAAGCCGTTCGGCGTCGTCGTTCCCGGCAAGGGTGCCGCCGCCCTTGCGGACCAGTTCGCCCACGAACGGAGTCTTGAAGACAAGATCGGCGCCGAGGGTACGCAGCGGCCGTCCAGTGTGGTCGTATACGACCAGGTGCGTGACGACGCCGTCGATCGGCAACGTGCCGGAGTGGTTGGCGACGATCAGCGCGCCGCCGTCGTCGGGGATGTTCTCCGCTCCGCGGACATCGACCCGGAACCACTTCTCCGCCATCGGCCGCATCAAAGGCAACAGGACCTGAGCGGTCAGTTCAGGGTCGTACCCGAACTCATCGATCTCATAGTCCCCAGTCAGCCGCCGCCGCAGGAACGCGAGCAACTCCGCGACCTTGTGCTCGACATCCGGTCCGAGCGTGTCGCGCACGATCTTCTCGAGCGCCGCAAACTGACTGGCGTCCACACCCGCCCGCGCACCCCGACCCTTCGTGCGGCCCACATCCTGGCGAGCCGTATCCTCACGAGCAGCATCCTCCCGAACCGCACCCGTGCGAACCGCATCGCCGCGGCCGTCCCCGCCGCCCGCGTCGGCATCCCGCGCTTCAGCGCTGTCAGCGTCGGCCGGATTCGTGCCCATGCCACTCGCATCAGCACGGCCGGCGCCGGTCGCGTCGGCGCCGCTCGCATCGGCACGGCCGGTGCCTGCGCCGATCGTTGCGGTGCCTGTCGCTTCGGCGCGGCTGGCGTCAGTGCTTGTGGTGTCGGTGCCGCCGGTTCGGGTGGTCCGGGCGCGGCGGCCCTTCGTACGCGGCGATTCGGCGGTGTCGGTGGAGTCGGCCGGGTTCGCCCGAGTGGCGCGCTTGCGGGTGGCTGACCCGGCCAGGGAGCGGGCGGCGGCGGAGGGCGTGGTGCTGCGACGCGACCCTCGGCCGGGGCGGCCGCCGGAGCCGATCGGGATGATCTCGGCGTCGTTCATCGGCCGACTGCCCCCAGACCCGCGGCGAGCAGTCTGCGCGCGGTCGTCATCGCGCCCGCCCGGAGCCTGCCGGCGAATTCGGTGAACGCCTCGGCAGTCGTGTACGCCGGTTCGAACCCGAACTCTGACCGCATCCGTGTGGTGTCGACGCCCCGCCCGTAGGTCAGGAACGAGATCTGGTCCGGCGAGAAGTCCGCCATCCGGGCCCGGCGTACAACCATCCCAGCGCTCGATGCGGTGAACGACGGCAACGGGACGGACGGCCGGCCCAAGCGGCGGATCGCCTGCGACAGCGACAACATGCCGTCACCCGCGACGTTGAAGGTCCCCGGTACGTCATTCAGCACGGCGTGTTTGATCGCCTCGACGCCGTCGGTCTCGTGCAGGAACTGCAGGCGGGCATCGAAGCCGAGCACGGTCGGAATCACGGGCATGGCGAAGTACCTGGTGATCGGGGAGTCAGTGGTCGGGCCGATCCAGTTCGCCATCCGCAGTGTGGTGACGATGACGTCGGGCCGACGCCGGGCGAAGCCGCGGACGTACCCCTCGACCTCGACCGCGTCCTTGCTGTACCCGGACTGGGAGATCGCACGCGGCGCCATCTCCTCGGTGAACAGGGCGGGATCACGCGGGCCCGCACCGTACACCGTGGTCGATGACTTCACCACGAGCTTGCGGACCTCGGGCGCCTTCTGGCACGCGGCGAGCAGCTGCATCGTGCCGATGACGTTGATCTCTTTCATCGACGAGCGGCCGCCGGCGGAGCCAGGCGTGGCTACGACACCGCTGTGTACGACGGTGTCGACGCCCTCGGCCGCGATCACCTTGGCGATCACCGGGTTGCGGATGTCCGCCCGCACGAAGCGGACTTTACCGAGGTCGGCCCGCGGTGGAACCACGTCCACCCCGATCACGGTCTCCAGCCGGTCGTCGGCGGCGAGCTCACGCGCACAGTGGGCACCGGCATCCCTGGAGACGCCCGTCACCATTACGACTCGCGACATGGAACCCCCTACTGCGCGCGCGTCACTTGCCGAGCTTGCGCCTCTGCACCCGCGTCTTCTTGAGCAGCTTGCGGTGCTTCTTCTTCGCCATGCGCTTACGGCGCTTCTTGATGACCGAACCCACAGGTGGACCTTCCGTGCGTGAAAAGAGCGTCGGCAAAGCGTACCGGCTCCGGCGCCGCCCGCCTAAAGGGCCTCAGCCGGCCTGGAAGTAGGCGCCCTTCAGGTAGTCGTGCACGGCTTCCTCGGATACCCGGAACGACCGGCCGACCCGCACGGCGGGGAGTTCGCCGGAGTGCACCAGCCGGTACACCGTCATCTTGGACACGCGCATCGCCGTGGCTACTTCGGCCACGGTCAGGAACCTCACCTCGGCGAGTGGCTTCTCGCCGTCCTTCTTCGCCATCTGTGCACCGCTTCCGGGCGTGAGTCGTGCGCCGGCTTCCCCTCCGGCACCTCCGCCCACGCGTAGATCGAGGGTAGTGGCTGTTGATACCAATGGGAAAGGGGTGGCCGAAGTTACTCCCGTGTCACTCATGACCGTCAGTCACCGACATCAGAACCCGGGGTCCAACCCGAGCAGCGGGAAGCAAGCCTCACGAGTCGCCACAATCGACCGGTCCAGCCAACTGTCCGGGTTATAGCCACTCGACCAGTCCGTGTACGCCGCGTCCCGGCCGTCGGTCATCCGGGACGGCGCGGTCCGGCCGAACAGCTGCTTCACCATGTCCCGCCAGGCTTCGGGTACCGGTGTGGCCGGGTCGATCGGATGCCCCGCGACGATCGACAGCAGATGCGTCCAGGCCCGAGGCACTACGTCGATGATCGCGTACCCGCCGCCACCGGTCGCGATCCACCGACCGCCGGCGACCTCGTGCGCGAGGTCGTGCAGTGCCTGGTACGCGGCCCGCTGCCCGTCGACCGACTTGGTCAGATGCGCGAGCGGATCCTCGAAGTGCGAGTCGCAGCCGTGCTGGGTGACCAACACGGTCGGCTCGAACGCCTTCACGACATGCGGTACGACGGCGTGGAACGCACGCAACCAGCCGGCGTCCCCGGTGCCGGGCGGAAGCGGCATGTTCACCGATGTGCCCACCGCGCCGGGCCCGCCCGTCTCGCCGGCCGAGCCGGTACCTGGGAACAACGTGGTCGGCGACTCGTGCAGGCTCACCGTCAGCGCCCGTGGTTCGTCGTAGAACACGGCCTGCACACCATCGCCGTGGTGGACGTCGACGTCCACGTACGCGACCCGCTCGACGCCGTGGTCCAGCAACCAGCGGATCGCGATCGCCGGGTCGTTGTATACGCAGAACCCGCTGGCCTGCGCCGGCATCGCGTGGTGCAGCCCGCCGGCGATGTTCGCCGCGTGCAGCGCGTCGCCTTCCAGCACCGACCGGGCCGCCTCCACCGACGCGCCGACCACATGCGCCGACGCCTCGTGCATCCGCGGGAAGCAGTATGTGTCGTCGGTGCCGAGCCCGTGCTCGAGGTCGGGCTCGTCCGGGTTGTCACCGGCCCGCTTGACCGCGGCGACGTACTCCGGGGTGTGAACGGTGGTCAGCAAGGCGTCGTCGGCGACCGGCGCCGGCACCACTTTGAGCAGATCGAGCACGCCGAGTTCGCGGGCAAGCCGCATCGTCAGCTCGACCCGGATCGGGCTCATCGGATGGCCGCGACCGAAGTCGTACGCCGTCAGCTCCTCGTCGTACACCAGTCGGCCGTCACCGCTCATACCCTGACCTTATGCCCGGCCGCCGTACGGGACCCCGGCGAGGATGTCGGCCGGTGACGCTACGTCACAGTTCGAGGGTCATCAGGTGCAGCTTGCGCTCGTCCTTCTCGAACACCTGGGTCCGGCCGGTCTCGGCGAATCCGTACCGGCGGTAGAACGCGGCCGCTCGCGGGTTCACGTTGTACACCCACAGCACCATCCGCGGGTACGCCTCGCCCCGTGCCCATCCGATCAGCGCGTCGGTCAGCGCCTCGGCGATCCCGTTGCCGCGGGCAACCGGGTCGACCCACATCGCGACCATCATCGTCGCGTCCGTGTCGCCCTCGTCCTCGCCGGCGGGCATGCCGCCGATCATCCCGACGACCTCGTCGTTGCGCTCGGCAACGAAGATCGCCTTCTGTGGACCGAGCCAGCGCTGCCAGCGGGTCCGGTCCGAGCGCACCTCGTCGTCGTAGCTGCCGCAGTACGACGACGGCGAGTCGATGAGCGCGCGCAAACGGACGTCGCGCAACTGCTCCCAGTCCGCCACGCCCAGCCGCCGCACACTCACGGTCCGCACCGATGTCATGCCCGCAATCGTCCCCGGCGGCGCCGGTGCTGTCACCTGAATTCAGCTATGCTGGAGGACGTGAGCACAACGCGTCGTATCCAGTGGTGGCCCGCCTGACGGCGGTCACATTCAGACGCGTACCCACGCATCCACCAGGCCGCCTCGCCGAGGCGGCCTTCGTCATGTCCAGGCCTGTCGGTCGGTGGGGCACCAGCGAAGGAAGGCACCAGACATGAACGCGGTATCAGGTATCACCCCCTCCGGGCGGCTCACGCTCGGCAATCACCTCGGCGCACTGCGCCGGTTCGCCGCCGCCGGTGACGGCGAGCACGACTTCTACTTCGTCGCCGATCTGCACGCGATGACGACCAGACACGATCCACGCCGGCTGCGATCGCTGACCCGCGAGACCGCCGGCCTGATGCTGGCCGCCGGCCTGCCACCGGCAACGGTCTTCATCCAGTCGGCGGTGCCGGCGCACGCCCAGCTCGCCTATCTCCTCGAGTGCACCTCGTACATCGGCGAGTTGTCGCGAATGATCCAGTACAAGGAGAAGGGCCGGGGCCGCCCGATGACCCGGGCCTCGCTGCTCACCTATCCGTGCCTGATGGCCGCCGACATCCTCCTGTACGGCGCCCGCCGGGTGCCGGTCGGTGGCGACCAGGACCAGCACGTCGAACTGAGCCGCGACATCGCGATCCGGTTCAACCGCGAGTACGGCGAGACCTTCGTCGTACCGGAACTGGCGAAGGCGGCGGTGGCGACTCGGATCAAGGACCTGCAGCAACCGACGGCGAAGATGAGCAAGTCCGACACCGACAACGCCACCGGCGTGATACGGCTGCTCGACCCGGTCGACGTCGTACGCCGACAGGTGATGCGGGCCGTCACGGACTCCGGCAACGAGGTACGGCACGATCCGGTCGGCAAACCGGGTGTCACCAACCTGCTGGAGATCCTGGCCGCCTGTACCGATGGCGACCCGATCGCGCTGGCCGCTTCGTACACGTCGTACGGAGAGCTGAAGCGTGATGTCGCCGACGCCGTGGTCGCGGTGCTCGAACCGCTGCAGCACCGATACGCCGACCTTGCCGGCGATCGCGCCACGCTGGACGAGTTGCTGGCAGCGGGGCGGGACCGGGCGATCGAGGCGTCGGCACCGACGCTGGCCCGGGCGGTGTCGGCGATGGGCCTCGGGCAAGCGGCGGACCTGACGGCCGGAGCGGCATGATGTGCGCGTGGACTCCTACGAGGTACGGGCGATCGGCCGGGTCGAGTCGCCGCTGACCGACCTGGCCGATGCGCCGCGACAGGGCGACGAAGGTGGCCCCGAGGCGACGCTGGTGTTCGACGACGCCGTCGCGACCGCGCTGGCCGACCTGCGGCCGGGTGACGACGTACTACTACTCACCTGGCTGGATCGGGCCGACCGCGAGGTGCTCGTGGTTCATCCGCGCGACGACCCGGACCGGCCACTCACCGGTGTCTTCAGCACCCGGTCATCGGACCGGCCGAACCCGATCGGCCTGCACCGCGTGACGATCCTCGCCATCGACAGCACCCGGGTGCGGGTGTCTCCCCTGGAGGCGATCGACCGCACCCCGCTCCTCGACATCAAACCTGTCATCGGCCCCGAACGCTGACCGGCGGTGGGAGTGGCTGGGGCGGTCGGGAAGGTTTAGCCGGCGAGTTCGCGGGAGCGGGTGGCGGCGGCTTCGAGTGCGGCTAGGAAGGCGGCGCGGAGGCCATGGGCCTCGAGTTCGCCCAGGGCCGCTGCGGTGGTGCCGCCCGGCGAGGTGACGCGTTCGCGCAGCAGCGCCGGGTGTTCGCCGGTTTCGCGCAGCAGCTTGCCCGAGCCGACCAAGGTCTGCACAGCGAGTTCGGTCGCGGTCGGCCGGGGCAGACCGAGGTGTACGCCGGCCTCGATCATCGCCTCCACGACGAGGAACACGTACGCCGGTCCGGACCCGGACACCGCCGTCACCGCGTCCTGCTGCTTCTCCGGCACCCGGACCACCCGGCCGTTGGCGCTCAGCAATTCCTCGGCTACCGCGAGGTCGTCGTCGGAGCAGTTCGTACCGGCAGAGATCGCGGCGATGCCCTCGTCGACGAGAGCCGGCGTATTCGGCATCACCCGTACGACGGCGACCCCGTCGGGCAACCGCGACTCGACGTACGACGTCGTCACCCCGGCTGCGAGCGATACGACCAGCTTGCCCGGGTGGACTCTCCCGGAGATCTCGCCGAGCAGATCGCCCATGTCCTGCGGCTTCACCACCAAGAGCAGCACATCCGCCTTCGCCGCCGCATCAGCATTGTCCACAGCATCGACGCCGTATTTCTCCCGCAGTTCGTCGGCACGGTCGGTACGCCGTTCCGCGATCAACAGGTCCTCCGCCGACCGGCCGGACCGAAGAAGCCCGGCCAGCAAAGTCTCCCCCATCACCCCGGCACCGAAGATCGCGATCACGGCCATGCGCTCAGGCTACGGCAGCGGCCGTTGCCTTCCTTCCCCGATGACGTTCTCCCGCGTGCCCTGCTCAGATCCTGGTCAGTTGCCGTCGCCGTCCCGGCCGCGGGCGCAGGCGATGCCGTCGTGGTCGGGATCGAGCCGCGGTTCGTAGCCCGGCTGGCCGCGCAGCAGCGGGGCCTTGCCGGCCGCACGGACCGCGCCGCAGTTGCGATAACGGACCGGCGCCGCACTCGGCTGGCCCGGCGTGGACGACGCCTGCGTGGGCGTCGAACCGGGGGTCCCGGGGCTCGGCGCCTGGCTTGGCGACGGTGTATCCGAGAGCGTCGTCGGCTCCGACGTCGTGGCCGTATCGCTCGGGTCCGGGCTGGTCGACTCGGAATCCGTCTCGGTCGGTTCGGCCGTGGACTGCGCCGTCCTCGGCGTGCTCGCGGCCGGGACGGCGACGTCGTTGTGACCGTCGTCGCCGCCGAACAACTTGCCGACGCCGAACAGCATCAATACGACCAGCACGAGGCCGACCATCGGCCAGACCAGGCTCGGGCCGCCGTACCGGCCGAACGGGCCCATGACCCGGCGACCATCTTCGTTCACCCAGAAGTTCCACCCCGGGGGCGCGGGCGGCCACGAGTCGTCCGGCCCCCACCGCTTGGGCGGGCGCCAGCGGACGTTCGGTGGTGGCGGCCAGCCGGGCGGGGCATTGAACCGGCGCACCTCGTCGTCCTCCGTTCCGGATCCGAGGTTCCTTGATTGCGCAGGAACAATACGCCATCGCGGCTGGACGGATCAGGCGGTACGCCTCCTCAATGTCGCCGCACCCAGAACGACCGCGCCGAGGATGAACGCCACCACGACCAGAACGTCGCCGCCGGCGCCGGCGCCGATACCCTGATCGTTCATCACACCCTGCACGGCGTCGACGGCGTACGACAGCGGCAGCACGACGCTGATCGCGTGCAGCACGTCCGGCAACTGGTCGCGCGGGATCAGCAGCCCGCACAGCAGGAGTTGCGGGATCATCAGCGCCGGCATCATCTGCACCGCCTGGAACTCGGTCGAGGCGAACGCGCTCGCGAACAGCCCGAGCGTCGACCCGAGTACGCCGTCCAGCGCCGCGACGACGACGAGTTGCCACGCCGGTCCGTGAACGTCGAGATCGAGCCCGTACAACGAGATCAGCACGACCGCCGTGCCCTGTACGACGGCGATCAGCGCGAACGCGAGCGCGTACCCGAGCAGGAAGTCGAGCTTCGCCATCGGCATCGTGAACAGCCGGGCCAGGGTGCCACTGGTCCGCTCGCGGAGTGTGGCGACGGAGGTGACGATGAACATGATGATGGCCGGGAAGACCGCGAGCAGCGGCCCGCCGATCCGGTCGAACGTGTTCGGCGAGTTGGTGAAGATCCACCACATCAGCGTGATCAGCAGACACGGCAGCAGCACCAGCATGGCGACCGTACGGTGGTCGCGGCGCAACTGGGCCAGCACTCGGCCGGCGACGGCCAGGGTGATCCGCGGGGTCATCGGGCACCTGCCTTGTCGATCAGGGTGAGGAAGGCCTGCTCCACGTCCTCGGCGCCGGAGTGCTCGAGCAGGGCCTCGGGGGTGTCGTCGGCGAGCAGATCGCCCTCGCGCATCAGCAGCAGCCGGTCGCACCGGACCGCTTCGTCCATCACGTGGCTGGACACCAGCAGCGTCGCGCCGTCCTTGGCCAGCCGGTGGAACAGCTCCCACAGATCGCGGCGCAGCACCGGGTCCAGGCCGACCGTCGGCTCGTCGAGCACCAGCAGTTCGGGTTCGCCGAGCAGGGCCGCTGCCAGCGAGACCCGCGACCGCTGCCCGCCGGACAGCCGGTCCACCATCGCATTGGCATCACCGGCCATGTCGACCGCCTCTATCACCCGGGCCACGTCGCTCCTCGGTACGCCGAGCACGGCCGCAAAAAAGCGCAAGTTCTCCGTCACCGTCAGGTCGCCGTACACGCTGGGCTCTTGGGTGACGTAGCCGATCCGGCCACGCAGTTTCGGCGCGCCGGCGGGCAGTCCGAGCACGTCGACGGTGCCGGTCACCTTGGCCTGCAGGCCGACGATCGCGCGGATCAGAGTGGTCTTACCGCAGCCGGACGGGCCGAGCAGACCTGTCACGCTCCCGGTCATCAGGTCGAAGTCGACCCCGTGCAGCACCTCGCGGTCCCCCCGGACCACCACCACGTCGCGACAGGTCACGGCGACCGGTCCGATGTTTTTCATCATATGATGAAAAATATCTCATCCGAACCTGCCGTGGCAACCCGCTAACGTGCATCCAGGCGATCGACAAGGAGGAAGAGATGGGTGCCGGCGACAAGGTGGACGTGGCGGCCTTCTGGCGGGACGGGTACCAGATCGTCCGCGACGTCTACACCGCTGACGAGATCGAGGCGTTCCGGCGGGACGCGAAGGAATCGCGCGGCCACGGCGGCGACCTGTTGTCGAACCCGCGGATGCGCCGCGCCCTGACCGACGGCCGGATGGTCGACGTGGCACGCAGGCTGCTCGGCAGCGACGAGATCGTGTACGCAGGCGACAGCTCGTTCACGATCAACAGCAAGCAGCACGGCTTCCACAAGGACAACGCGGACCGCAACGACCCGAAGGCGCCGGACTGGCAGAGCCGGTACACGATCCTGCGGTTCGGGATCTACCTGCAGGACCACGAGAAGTACACCGGCGGCCTGAACCTGCGCGTCGGCTCGCACGAGCAGGCGTCGTTGGAGACCGGCAAGAACGTGTACGTCCGCAACCGGCTCGGCGACCTGGTGGTGTGGAGCCTGCGGATGACGCACAGCGGCAACGGCGACCTGCGGCTGTGGCCGAACTGGGGTGGCGACCCGAAACCGACCAGGCGGATGGGCCAGCACCCGTTCTGGTGGCGGGTCGCGCCGTCGCCCGGCGACCGGATGGCGGTCTTCGCCGCACTCGGTCTCGACGACGCACACCACCACCGGTACGTCGACTACCTCAAGACCCGAACGTACATCTGCCGGATCTGGAGCAAGTCGCCGTACGAGGACGCGGCGATCGCCGAGGCGAAGGAGGGCGGGCTGACGGTTCGCGACGTACCGCGCGAGATCGAGGGCGACGAGACCGTCGGCAGGAACGAGAAGTGGACCGCGATCCCCTACTGACTCGTTGCGTCAGCCGGCCAGGTAGCGCTGGACGTTCGGCGCCACCCGGGCGACGACGTCCTCGAGCGGCTCCGTGCTGAGTGGCTCGATTTCCAGGACGTAGCGGGCCATCGCCAGGCCGACCAGTTGCGAGGCCACCAGCGAGATACGCAGTTCGGCGTCCGGGGTGTCGAGCAGCGCCCCGACCGGCCCGAACACGAGCCGGCGCAAGGCGTCCCGGATCAGCCGGGCGATGCTCTCGTTGCCGACCGCCGAGCGCAGCAAAGCCTGCATCGACGCCCGCGACTCCGGCGCGTCCCACACCGTCAGGAAGGTGCGAACCAGTCGTTCGCCGACCTGCTCGAACGGACCGTCCCAGATCCGGGCCGCGACAATGCGCGGGTCGACCGGGAACTGCATCGCCTCGATGAACAGACTTTCCTTGCTGTCGAAGTAGTGGTGCACCAAGGCGGCGTCGACTCCCGCGGCCCGGGCCACGCCCCGCAGCGACGTACCCTCGAAGCCCTTGTCGGCGAAGGTCTCCCGGGCCGCGACGAGGATCTCGCCGCGAGTGTCCGGACCGCCCGGTCGGCGGCCCGGCGACCTGCGCGCGGTGCTCACGGCAGCTCCGACACCTCGCCGTCGCTGGTCACCGCATACGAGCGCGGACGGCGGCCGCGGGTGAAGTGTGTGCGGGTGAACTCCAGCGACGCGACCAGGTCGGCCTCGCGCTCGGACCGGCTGAGCGCGCGGCGGGTGTTGATCTCGATCACGATGTGACCGCGGAAGTCATGGTCGGCCAGCAGCCCGAGCAACTCCGCGCCGCGCTGCGTGCCACGGCCCGGCACCAGGTGCTCGTCCTTGGCCGACCCGCTGCCGTCTGTGAGGTGCACGTGCGTGAGCCGGTCGGCCAGCTTCTCGGCGATCTCTATGCAGTCCTGGCTGGCCGTCGACGCGTGCGACAGATCCAGCGTGGTGTGCGCGTAGTTCATCTCGAGCAGGTCCCAGCTCGGGGCGTACGCGTCCAGCGCGACCGGGCCCGGCGCACGCCACGGGTACATGTTCTCGACCGCGAAGGTGACGCCGGTCTCGGACTCGAGCCGGATGATGCCCTCGACGAAACCGCGGGCGTATTCGCGCTGCCAGCGAAAGGGCGGATGCACGACCACCACGTCGGCGCCCAGCGTCATCGCCGCCTCGGCACTGCGTTCGAGCTTGCCCCACGGGTCGGTACCCCAGACCCGCTGGGTGATCAGCAGGCACGGCGAGTGGATCGCCAGCACCGGGAGCTGGTGGTACTCGACCAGCCGCCGGACCGCGTCGATCTGCGAACTGATCGGGTCGATCCCGACCATGATCTCGACCCCGTCGTACCCCAGCCGTGAGGCCAGTTCGAACGCGCTCGCCGTCGACTCCGGGTATACCGACGCGGTCGACAGCCCGATCTTCGCTCTACCGCTCACAGCTGGTCCAGCCTGGCGAGGATGACGCCCTCGCGCAGTGCCCACGGGCAGACGTCGAGCGCGGGCACGTCGAAGATGTCCATCACCGCTTCGGCGACCAGGGCGCCGGCCACGAGCTGGAATGCGCGGCCCAGTGACACGCCAGGCAGATCGGCTCGCTCCTTGACCGTCATCTTCGCCAGCTTCGGCATCTGAGCGGACAGGTCGTCGCGCTCGAGGGTGCGTGGCACGTACGGACCCTCGCCCGACGCCGGCGCGCCGCAGATCCGCGCCAGCGACCGGAACGTCTTGCTGGTCGCGACCGCGCGCTGCGGCCTGCCCGCACGGAGCACCGGTCCGGCGACCGCGGCCAGCTCGAGCCGGATCCGCTTGCGCAGCTTGCGTACCTCGTCCTTGTTCGGCGGGTCGGTGGTGAACCCCTCGCGGGTGAGCCGGCCGGCACCGAGCGGGACCGACAGTGCGACCGTCGCCTCCTCGTCGGAGCCGACCGCGAGCTCCAGCGAGCCGCCGCCGATGTCGAACACCGCGAGCCGGCCGGACGACCAGCCGAACCACCGGCGTACGGCCAGGAAGGTCAACCGGGATTCCTGCTCACCGCTGAGCACGGTCAGCTCGACGCCGGTCTTCTCCCTGACCCGCTCCAGCACCTTCTCGCCGTTGGGTGCGTCGCGCACTGCCGATGTCGCGAAGGACAGCACCGACTCGCAGCCCTTGTCCTCGGCCAGATCCATCGCCTCGACGACGAACGCGACCAGCCCGTCGGCACCCTTGTCGCCGATGTTGCCCTCGGCGTCGAGGTGCTCGGCCAGCCGCAGCTCGACCTTGTGCGAGTAGGCCGGTAGCGGCGCCGCGCCGCGATGCGCGTCGACCACGAGAAGATGCACTGTGTTCGATCCCACGTCCAGTACGCCGAGCCGCATGGTTCTCACGCTACCTGGGCGTAGGCTTCACAGGTGCCCGAGGTTTCTCTTGACTTCCCCCGCGTGTACGTCGAGTTCATCGACCCCGCGGATTCCGATCAGGTCTACAAGTGCGACCTGACCTGGCTCACGTCGCGCTGGACCTGCATCTTCGGCGGCGGCTGCCGCGGCATCTACAAGGGCCGGCCGAACGACGGCTGCTGCACCCTCGGCGCGCACTTCTCCGACTCCGGCGACGAGAAGCGGGTCAAGCGGAAGGTCAGGGACCTCACCAAGGACGACTGGCAGTTCCGCAAGGAGGGCCGGCGCAACGGCTGGACCGAGACCGATGAGGACGGCGAGCGCAAGACCCGCGTGTACGACGGTGCGTGCATCTTCCTCAACCGGCCCGGGTTCTCCGGCGGTGCCGGCTGCGCGCTGCACAAGCTCGCACTGCGAACGGGTGTGCACTTCGTCGAGACCAAGCCGGACGTGTGCTGGCAGTTGCCGATCCGGCGTACGTTCCGCAACGTCGAGCGGCCGGACGGCACGTCGTACACCGAGGTCGGGATCGGCGAGTACGACCGGCGCGGCTGGGGTTCCGGTGGCCACGACCTGGACTGGTACTGCACCGGCAACACCGAGGCGCACATCGGGGTCGAGCCGGTCTTCGAGTCCAGCCGGGTCGAACTGATCACGCTGATGGGTGAGCCGGCGTACGACGTGCTCGCGGACCTGTGCCGCAAGCACCTGGACGCCAAGGAGCCGCTGCTGCCGCACCCCGCCTCGTAACACACGCCGGACGGCGGCGAGCACGTACCCCCGGGGTCATCGCGCCGGACGGACTCGGCCAGAATGCATGCATGCGCCTCGACCACGTCTCGTACGCCGCCGGTCCGGACGGGTTTCACGGGACGGTCGCGCGGCTTGAGGGTCTGCTCGGGGCGTCATTCGTCGACGGCGGGGTACACCCGCGGTTCGGCACCGTGAACCAGATCCTCCCGCTCGAGGGCGGCCAGTACGTCGAGGTGGTCAGCGTCCTGGACCACCCGGCGTCGGACAAGGCGCCGTTCGGCCAGGCGGTCCGGGCGCGGTCGGCGATGGGCGGCGGCTGGCTGGGCTGGGTGGTCGCGGTCGACGATCTGCGCCCGGTGGAGATACGGCTCGGCCGCGAGGCGGTGACCGGCAACCGGCACCGGCCGGACGGGGTGAACCTGACCTGGCGGCAGATCGGCGTGAAGGGCCTGATCGCCGACCCGCAGTTGCCGTTCTTCGTGCACTGGGACGACGACACCCAGCACCCGTCCAACGGCGGCAAGGGAGTCCGGCTGGTCGGGCTGGAGATCGCCGGCGACCCGAGCCGGGTCGCGGACTGGATCGGCCACCCGGCCGAACACCTGATGGACGACGTCGACGTCCGGTTCGTCGGCCCGAACGGCACCCCCGGCGTGGTCGCCGCGATCTTCGACACCCCGCGTGGCGAGGTGCGCGTCTGACACCGGTTGCCGATGGCAACCATGAGCCGGTGCCCGGCGCGGCTGCTAGGACAGTGGGCGGTAGTTGAGGCCCAGCGCATCGATCCGCTCCAGGTGCGGGCGGAGCCGGCCGAGGAACTCCTGGTACGACGTCTTGGGCGAGCCCCATGCGCGCTCGGCGAACGCGCACATCCGCGGGAACAGCATGTATCCGACCTCGCGCGACCCGGCCAGATACTCGGTCCAGACCTGGCACTGGGTGCCGATGATCCGGGTCCGCTCCTGGTCGGTCAGCCCGCTCGGTGCGACCTCGAAGTCGTACACCTTCTCCAGCGTGGTGAGTCCGCCGATCGCCAGCGGCTCGGTCGCGGGGTCGGCCTGGTAGTAGTCGAAGTACACCGACTGGCTGGGCGCCATCACGACGTCGTACCCGGCCTTGGCGGCGATCTCACCCTCCTCGGCGCTGCGCCAGGCCATGATGACCGCGCCGGCGGGCGGCTCGGCGTACTGGATCTCGTCCCAGCCAACGAGCCGGCGGGCCTGCTCGGCGAGCACGGTCGCGACCTGGCGGGTGAACCAGCCTTGCAGCTGGCTGACGTTCTCGATGCCCTCGGCAACCATCCGCTCGCGGACGTACTCGG
This sequence comes from Actinomycetota bacterium, assembly GCA_046765875.1. Classification (GTDB taxonomy): domain Bacteria; phylum Actinomycetota; class Actinomycetes; order Propionibacteriales; family Kribbellaceae; genus DASRHY01. The sequence continues at coordinate 5,023 of JBKPSJ010000385.1, read as the reverse complement.
AGTCGGCCCATTGCGTGGTCGGGCACTCGTCCCCGCCGAGGTGGATGTACTCGCCGGGGAAGATGTCGAGCACCTCGCGTAGCACCGTGCGTACGAACTCGACCGTCTCGTCGTTGACGTTGAGTACGTCGTCGCTGATGCCCCAGACATCGCGAACACCGACCTGCCGGTCCGGGTGGTTGCCCAACTCCGGGTACGCCGCGATCGCGGCCTGCATATGACCGGGCAGGTCGATCTCGGGCACCACGGTCACGCCATGGTCGTTGGCGTAGGCAACGATCTCGTGCAGGTCGTCCTTGGTGTAGAAGCCGCCGTGCCGCCGGTCGTCGTAGCGGAACTCGGTCTGGTCCTCCGTCATCCGGCCGAGCATCGTTCGCGGCCGCCAGGCGCCGATCTCGGTCAGCTTCGGGTACGCGTCGATCTGCACACGCCAGCCCTGGTCGTCGGTCAGATGCAGGTGGAGCACGTTCATCCGGTGCAGTTCGATCGCGTCGATCAGCCGCAGGATGAACTCCTTCGGCATGAAGTGCCGCGCGACGTCGAGCATCAGTCCTCGCCACCGGTAGAGCGGTGCGTCCGCGATCCGTACGCACGGAACCGCGTCGTCAGTTGCCGAGGACAACAGTTGCCGATACGTCTGTTCGGCGTACCGGAGTGCCTGTTCAGAGCCTGCCGACAGCCGCGCGCCCTCAGGCGTGATGTCCACGCGGTACTCCGTCTCGGGCAGGTTGCCCACCACGGTCCGGATCGCCTCGGTCACGGGGTCGGTGGTCGCCCACACACCCTCGGTACGGACCAGCTCACGCGGAGCGGGGACGATCGCGATCTCGGCCATGCAGGGGCTCCTCGACAACGGTGTCACGGGTCGGCCGCGACCCTACCCGCCGCCGCGTCGGGCGAATCCCCCGGATCCGGCTCAGCCTGGTATCGGACCGCGCGTTACGCGCTTGCGGGCTATCGCAGGCAGGTCGCGGTTGCCCTCCTGATGGTGCAGCCGCAACGTCAGGCTGGCGATCTTGTCGTCTTGGAGGTTGAACACGTAGTGCCCGTATACGGTCCAGCTCTCACCGCCCTCGGCGCCCGGCAGCCAGTGGTGTGCGGTGACATGAGTGTGGGCGAGGCCGTCCGCGGCGACTCGGACCGGGCCGGTCTGGTGCTGGGTCGCGGCCAGCCCGTGCGCGAATCCCTGCCAGTCGGCGATCAGGTCGTTGACGGGGACTGTCGCCGGCTCACCGCCCCACAGCGAGGTGTAGTCGGTGTGCACCTTCGCGGCGAAGCAGTCCCGCATCGTGTCCCAGTCCAAGTCGTCGATCGCGTGCAGCATGCGGGTCAGCACGTCGCCGGGCGTCATAGCGTCCTCCTGAAGTGCTCGTCCGCGGCGTCGACGGCCAGCGACACCTGCTCCGGCTGGTCGTAGAAATCGATCTGCTGTCCGTCGGCCCAGACCAGTTCGGCCGGCCCTGCCAGACTCTTGTGGACGGTCCTGGCGTTGTCCGGCAATACACAGCCGTCGCCGTGCACCATCAGCGTGGGCACGCCGACCTCTGGTGCCGCGCGCAACCCGTCGAATGTCAGCCAGTACAGCCAGCTGAACTCGGCCATCTCGTTCTTCCAGGCCGGTACGGCACCGCGTCCGGGATTGGCGTAGTAGTCGAGCTCGAAGAACATCCCAGCCCGGTCGTTCCCGTCCTCGTACGCAGGTACAGTGCGGACCTCGCCATTGCGCAGGAATGCGTCGAACGCCTCCCGGGCCCGGCCGAACCGCAGGCTCATACCCTCGGCACCGCCGTAGAACGGCGCGACGCTGGCGGTGTCGTGGTACCAGCCGGCCACGCTTGCGAACGACGCGATCGGGGCGCCGCCGGCAATCGCGGCCAAGGCGTACTGAGCGCTGGCGCATACGGCCAGGTAGCCGACGCCGCCTGGCTTGACGTACGAGACGCTGGAGACGTACTTCGCGGCCTCGGTGATGTCGGCGATCTTGCGGGCCGGGATCTCGGCCTGGCGCGGGCTGCCGCCGCTCTCGCCGAACCCGGCGAAGTCGAAGGTGAAGACCGTGTAGCCGCGATCGGCCAGCGCGGTCGCGTAGATGTCGGCCATCTGCTCCTTGACCGTCAGCCAGGAGCCGGTGATGATCACGGCCGGCTGCTGGACGAGCATGTCGTCGGTGTTGCGGTAAACGCGTGCGGCGAGCGGGATGTCGCCGTTCAGAAATAGATAGGGAGTGCTCACGGCGCGACCATCGCATCGCGGGGCCGCACCGCAGAGGGTCCTAACTTGCTGACTGTCGCAGTTCGCCCGGATTGACACCGAGGTGCCGGCGGAACATCCGGCGGAAGTGGCCGACGTTCGACAACCCGACGGCGTACGCGACGTCTGGCACGGGGTGCTTGCCCTTGAGCAACAAGGCCTTGGCCCGATCGATCCGGCGGGCGATGACGAACTGGTGTGGCGCCAGACCGGTCGTCGCCTTGAACGACCTGGCGAAGTGGAACGGACTGAGCATCGCGACGCTCGCCAGCCGGTCCAGGGTGAGTTCGGCGTCCAGCTCTGCGTCGATGTACTCCGCGATCCTGTCGACGGTCGCCCGGTCGAGCCGGCCGGGCCTGATGGCCTTCTGACCCGCGTACTCCTCGCGGAGATGCTCGGCGATCCGGTGGGCCAGGGTGCTCGCCGCGATGTCGCTCAGCGTCGTACCGGACGCATGCACGCTGCGCAGGATCGACGAGATCGCCAGCACCGTGCCGTCCCGGGTCGCCTGTGCCGGCTCCAGCTTGTCGGTACCGAGCAGGTCAAGGTCCGGGAAGATCTCGAGCGCCTCGGTGGTCTCGCCTACCCGCATCCAGGTGATCGGCTCGCCGCCGGTGACGAACACCCCGCCAGCGGGAATGTCGGACTGGATCGTGTGGCCGTCCGCCTCGTACACGGCGCCGTCGTGGTGCGTGAACGAGACGCCGACCTGGTACGCCGCGGTCTGGCCCGGGCTCTCGCCGGCCGGGATCCAGCTGTACTCGGTCCGCATGCCGGGCCAGTGGCGTACGTCCGTTCTCACCACATCTGCTTCGAACGCGTGCCTGCCCGGCCGCATTCCATTTGGGGGTCCGCATGAGAGATTTGGGTGTGGCCGCTCCTACGACTCCCGCCGACACCAGCACACTCCAGCGGGACACGCTGCGAGTACTCGTGGTCAGCAACGTGCTCGGCGGCGTCGCGGTGGCCAGCGGGATCGCGGTCATCGGCCTGCTCGCGGAGAGTATTTCCGGCTCGACCTCGCTGGCCGGGCTCGGTGCGACCTCGCTGACGCTCGGCGCCGCGGCCGTCGCAGTACCGCTGGCCCGGACCGCCCGGGCGCGCGGCCGCCGGATCTCGCTGAGTGTGGGCTATCTGATCGCGCTTGCCGGCGCGGTGCTGAGCATCGTCGCCGCCGAGGTCGACTCGATGATCCTGCTGATGCTCGGCGGCTGCATGTTCGGCAGCGGCACCGCGACCAACCTGCAGGCGCGGTATGCCGCCACCGACGCTGCGGACCCACGGCACATCGCCCGATCCCTCTCGATAGTCGTATGGGCGACCACGATCGGCGTGGTCGTCGGACCGAACCTGACCGGCGTCGGCGGCGAGGTCGGGACCGCGCTCGGTCTCACGCCCCTCGCCGGCCCGTTCGTCTTCTCGGTCGTCGCGTTCGCGCTGTCGATGCTGGTGGTCTGGTTCGGCCTGCGACGACTGCAGCGGACGCGGCCGCCGGTCCCCCGAACCGAGCGGCAGCCGCTGGCCGCGACGTTCCGCGTCGTGTACGCGATCCCGCCCGCCCGGCTCGGGCTGCTCGCGGTCGCGGTGGCGCACGCCGTGATGGTCGGAGTGATGTCGATGACGTCGGTACACCTGCGCCACCACGGCGCCAGCCTGACCATCGTCGGCTTCGTGATCAGCGCTCACGTCGCGGGCATGTACGCCCTGTCGCCGGTGATGGGCTGGCTGGCCGACCGCTTCGGAAAGCTCCGTACCATCTGGCTCGGTCTTGTGGTCCTCGCGTTGTCCCTCGCGGTGGCGGCCGTCGCGCCCGACGATGCGCACGCGATCACGGGTGTATCCCTGGTCCTTCTCGGCCTCGGCTGGTCGGCCTGTCTGGTCGCCGGCTCGGCGTCGCTGTCGCAGTCCGTGCCGGTCGAGATCCGCGTGTCGGCCCAAGGGCTGTCCGACCTGACGATGAACGTGCTGGCCTCGATCGCCGGCATCGCCGCAGGCCCGATCCTCGCCGCCTTCGGCTTCCACTGGCTGGCAGTCCTGTGCGGCATCCTCCTGGTCCCGGTAGCTGTGATGGCCGCCCGCACCCGCGCGACTGCGATCCCGGCACCCGCGACCTAGCTGCTGCAGGGATTCGTCGGGTCGGCTGGTGGCGAGTACGGCGCCGGGTTGTCCGGGTCGACCAGTACCGGCCGGGCTTCGCAGACCTGTACGCCGGTGCCAGGTCCGGGTACGTCGACGATCCCGGCTCGCTGCCATTCCTCGCCGGGCAACCGGTACCAGGTGTCGTAGTTCAAGGTGACACTGACGACGGCCCTGCCGCGGTCCTTGTACTGGTGCGTGACATCTCCGTACGGGTACGGCGCCCCGGGCCCGTTGGTCCGCATGCTCGTGCCGTCCCCGAAATGCCAGGTGTACGTCGGTGTGGCCCGCACCGGCACCGTCAACCCCAGAATCGGCACGGCCCGATCGAACACCTTCCGGTCGGCATAGAAATTCGTATCCAGATTGACAAGCGTGTTCCCGGCCGGCTGAACATGCACGACCGAACTAGCGAACCCAACCTTCCGAACCTCCGTGATCAGCATCCCCTCGGTGATCACCGCTACTGCCGGCTGGCTCGGCTGCCTCTCACTGAGGATGCGACACCGATCCGTCGATAACGGCAACCCGCGCCCGGTCTCCCGAAACACCCGCGACAAAGTCAGGAAAGTCTGCATGCACTGCGCCCGAGCCCGCCCCTGCACAACCGCCCGCTCCTGGACGGTCAACGGCTGAC
>JBKPSJ010000384.1:0-13672 GCA_046765875.1 Actinomycetota bacterium | reverse complement strand
GGTGCACCACGAACGTCTCGTCGCCCGCGGTGGCCGGTTCGGGACGATCGACCCGAACCTGTACGTCGACGTCTCCGGGTACGGCCCGCAGGCCGTCGACGCCATCGTCCGGGTCCTCGGCATCGACCAGATCGTGCACGGATCCGATCGCCCATATGCCGACGTACCGGACCTGCGGCAAGGCGCTGCCGCCGACATGGCGATCCGCCGTACGAACCCGTACCGGCTGCTGTTCGGCACCGGTGAACCATCTCGTCCAGAAGGGAGAGAGGAATGACTGCCCAGCCCGTCGACGTCCCCGTCGTGCCGGCGCGCACAGCCAGCCGGCTCGTGGAGCTCGACCAGTGTCTGACTCTGGACTCCCTCCCCGGGCGGGACCTGGATCCAGAAGAACTGGCCCAGCTTGCATCGTCGGTGGCGGCGCAGCCGAACCTATGGGAGGACCGGGTCGAGTTCAGCGACGACCAGAGGGTGTTCGCCTCGGTGCACCGCGACGCGAACGTGGACGTCTGGCTGATCTGCTGGACGCCTGCCAACGACACCGGCTGGCACGATCACGACGTCTCGTCGGGCGCTGTCGCTGTCGCCCGCGGCACGCTGGTCGAGCACAACCTTGCCGTGGGCAAGGACTCGGTCGAGACCGAGGTATCCGCCGGATCGGTGTTCGCGTTCGGGCCCGACCACATCCACCGGCTGACCGGGCAGGACCCGGGCAGCGTGTCGGTGCACGCGTACAGCCCACCGCTGTGGCGGATGGGCCAGTACTCGGTCACCGGCGGGGTGCTGCGCCGGGTCTCGGTCTCGTACGCCGACGAACTGCGGCCGCTCGATTGACTTGACTGCGAACGGACCCTAAGAGCTGCCGTTGGTCGCGAAGATCAGGATCCCGATCACGATCGACACGATTCCGCCGATCCAGGCGATCTTGGCCAGCGTGTCCGGCTGGCCCTGCTCGCGGAAGCGGCTCTGGGCCAGCAGCCCGAGCACGATCGCGGCCGGTGAGCAGATCAGGATGCAGACGATACCGATGATCGCCAGTGTCTGCGCGGTGTTCGACGTGGGCCGGGCGACCGGCTGGTCCGGCCAGTTGCCGGGTGCCTGCTGTCCGCCGGGGTAGCTTGGGTAGCCACCCTGATAGCCACCAGGCTGAGGCCCACCAGGCTGCGCACCGCCGGGGTACCCGCCGCCGGGCTGCGGCCCACCGGGATAGCCGGGCTGCGGCCCACCGGCCGCATAGCCGGGTTGGGGACCGCCGGGTTGGGGACCGCCGGGTTGAGGACCGCCGGGTTGGGGGCCGGGCTGCTGCGCACCCGGTCCGTCACCGGGTGGACGCCAGGGTTCGCGCGGTCCCCAGTCGTCGTCCTGGGGCGGTCTGTTCTGGTCCGACATGCATCCTCCGTCCGTTCAGCTGGTGCTGACTTCCTCGAACCGGACCCACTTGTTCGCCGCGTCGTGCCAGACCCACCGGCCCGGTGCGTCACCGGGGTCGAGCTCGATGGCCTGCTGGAACGCCGACGCAGACATGCTGGCGGTGAACACGAACTGCGCGCCGGTGCTCGTCGACTCGAATACGACCACCTCGGGTCGCTTCCGATCGGACGCCACGGCGTGGTCGTCGTCGGAGAACAGCTTGCGGACGAACCGCTGCAACGACTTCCAGGCCGACGTGCCGACCTCGCTGAACACCGCCTTGAGGAGGGGATCGACCGCCGCCGTGGTGAGCAGCACCAGCACGCTCGCGGCGGCGTTGCGGCGTACCGGCTGCAGCCGGCACGTTGTCGCGACGCCGTCGTCGCGAAGTACCGCCGCACCGTCGAGCAGCGCCTCGGTCGGCAGTGACTCGGGCCAGAAGATCTCCACCTCGGCCATCGCGTCAGCTCCTCCCGGCCGGCAGCGCCCAGCGTTCGACCAAACCCTGGTCGGTGACCGTGACGACGTGCTCGGCCGTGACCCCGGCACCGGCAGGGCGGCCCGCGAGCAGTGCCTCGGCGACCTCGTGGCCGTCGGAACGGCAAACCAGCAATCGGCGGTCATTGCCGACAGCAACCAGGTGCTGCCCGTCCGGCGCGAAGGCAAGCGAGGTGGTCGGCGAGGTACCGGCGGCGCGGTACGCGAGCCGGCCGTCCCAGAACCACAGCCGCAGCCGGCCGTCGGTCAGGCAGGTCGCCAGCCGGTCCTCGTTGACGGCGATCCCGGCCACTTGGCGCGGATGCGGCCACACCTGGTGGATCGTGCCATGCACGTCGAGTTCGCAGACGGTGCCGTCGCCGCTGGCAGCCACCAGCCGGCGGCCGGTCGGGCCGAACGCGATCGGGCCGAGTGCGCCGGTGCCGCCGTACAGGCCGCGGCCGTGCACCGCGGGAACCTCGAACCGCCGGGCCAGGTCGCCCTCCACGCCGTACACGGCGATGGTTCGGTCGCCGCCGGCGATGGCGATCCAGCGGCCGTCGGCACTGATCGTGAGCGCGTCGGTGCGCTGCCAGCCGGGCCGGATCACCTGCTGTTCGACCTCGCGTTCGAGGTCCCACAAGACGACGGTGCCGTCGCGGTTGGCCGTCGCGACATACCGCCGCCACGGCGTCCAGGCGATGAGGGTCGGCTCCGCGCCGGCCGGTGGCGTACACAACGACAACTCGCGGCGGGAGGCGGGCGACCACACCCGAACGGCGCCGTCGGAGCCGGCAAGTGCGACCAGACCGTCGGAGTTGACGGCGGCGGCGCCGCACGGGCCGAGCGGGTGCGAGGTGTCGACCGGCCGTAGTACGGGGAGATCGGGCGCGGGCGGTTCGGCCGGTACAACGGGCTCGGGCTCCCTGACCGGGGCCACTGCCGGCGGTGGAGTGGTGCCGGCGACGCGGAAGATACGGGTCTCGTGCGAGGCCAGGAACAGCACCGGCGTGACCCATTCGAGGCTGCCGAGCGTGACCTTGAGCGACTCGCGGGCCCTGGTGACCGCGCGGTCGACCGGCATCCCCTCGGCGACCGCCTCGTAGAAGGCCGCCGAGAACGCCAGCGCCGCCGGGTCGGTGATCTCGTACTGCATCGCGATCACGGCCGGGATGCCCTCGCGCATCAGCTTGGCAGCCGTGCTGGCGAACACGCCGGCGCTCCCGGTGGTCGCCGACTCGCAGGCGTTGATCACCACCAGCCTGAGCTGCGGGCAGTTCGCGATCGCATGGCCGATGTCGGTCGCGGAGACGCGCAGCGCCTGGCCGTTCTCGTCGGACAGTTCGAGATAGCCGGACTCGAGTTCCTCGCTGAATCCGCCGTGGCCGACGAAGTGCAGTACGTGCCAGGGCTGGTGCAGCGCGTCGGACAGGTGCTGCCAGCTGTCGCCGTGCAGCCAGGTCACCTTCACCAGGTCGGGCCGGGCGCTGAACGCGTTGCTGATCCGCTCCTGCTCGGCGTCGGCGTCGAGTTGCGGCCGGTTCTGCGGCCGCGACTGTACGCCGAGCACCCGCAGCGGCGGTTCGATCGCCAACGGCTCGATCGGTGCCGCCACCAGTGGCGAGCGGGCCAGCGGGAACCGCAACGCGAGGAAGTCGTCGGGCCGGTCCGGGTCGACCGCGAACTCCCACGGGATCTGCGAGACGTTCGGCCCGTCGGTGCTGACCAGAATCTGCACCGGCACCTGCTGCTGCCGCGCCCGTACCCGGCACCGGTCGTAGATCACCCGCGCGTCACCGGCGAGCAGCACCTCGGTGAGTCGCTGCCCGAACTCGCGCACGGTGCGCTCCGGCGAGGTGCCGCTGTGCCGCATCACCAGCTTGGCCGACGACCGCAGGATCGACGTCTCCAAGCCGTGCAGTGCCTGTGTCAGCCCGGCGTCGTCGAACGGCGCCTGGACACGGCAGCTCAAGCCGCCCTCCGGCGACTCGCACAGCAGCACCCATTCGGTCGGTGTCTCGATGACCTTCAGGCGCAATGTGACTGCATCCATGGAACCCCCGGTTCCCATTACACTGCGCGTCGATCGGTAGGCGCCAGAGCGCAACCCCCATCACGTCATGTAATCAACCGGCCTTGGCTGTGCGACCGAGCGCCGTCACGAACTCGGTGGTCGTGCTGCCGCTCGACTGCGGTACGGCGGCGTGCACCGCGCGGACCGGCGGATCCTTCAACGGCTTGACCACCAGGTCCGGGCGCAGTGCGGGTACCAGCAACCGCGGTACCAGCGTCACTCCGAACCCGGCGGCGACGAATGCCTGCTTGCCGAGCCAGCCGCCGCACTCGATCTCGATCCGCGGGGTGAACCCGGCCCGGGCCGCGGCGGTGGTCAGCATCGCGGCGGCACCGGCATAGTCCTCCACCCAAACCTCGTCGGACAGTTCCTCCAGTCGTACGGTGCCGCGTCTGCTGGCCAGTCGGTGTCCAGGCGGCAGCGCGCACTGCAGCGGATCGAGGAGGAGATGCACGAGTCGTACGCCACGGGCGGCCGGCAGCCCGGGCGGATAATCCGTCACCACGGCCACGTCGATGTCGCCGTCGTCCAGCATCGGCAACAACGCAGGCGTGACGTCCTCGACGAACGTGACCCGCACGTCCGGTCGCTGCGTACGGAACTCGCTGAGCGTACGGGGAAGGAGTACGCCCGCGGCGGTCGGTACGGCACCGACACGCAGCCGGGCCGGCACCTGGTGCTCGGCGGCGCGGACCTCCTCGGTCGCCCGGTCCACCCGGCCGAGGATCGCGATCGCATGGTCGAGCAGGACCTGTCCGGCCAGGGTGGGCCGAACCCCGCGATGGCGGCGCTCCAGCAACGGCGTACCGAGTCTCGATTCCAGCCCGGCGATCTGGCGGGACACGGCGCCCTGGGTGTAGCGCAGGGTCTTGGCGGCCGCGCTGATCGAGCCCTGCCGGCACACCTCGCGGAACGAGCGGAGTGCCAGCAGGTCCATCTCGTCATGATATGCGCACAGCGCATACTGCGAGTGCGAACTATGCACTGGTATGAAGGCAATCGGCTGGTCAGGATGGATACATGACACTGACTCGCATCCCGGCGCCCGAAGGAGTGGCGCCGGCCACCCGCTACACCCACGTCGTCTCCGGGACCGGCCGGTTCGTCGCGATCGCCGGCCAGGTGGCGCTCGACGAGAAGGGCGAACTGGTCGGCGAGGGTGATCCGGCCGCACAGGTCCGGCAGGTGTTCGTGAACCTGCGGCGGTGCCTGGCCGCGGCCGGCGCCACGTTCGCCGACGTGATCAAGGTGACCTATTACTTCACCGCGCCGGAGGTGCTGCAGGCCGTCCGCGACGTCCGGGACGAGCTCGATGACTGGCCCGAGCCGCCCGCGAGTACGGCGGTCCAGATCGCGGCGCTGTTCGATCCGCGTTTCGTGATCGAGATCGAGGCGTTCGCGGTGGTGCCGGAATGAGGGTCGCGGTCCTCGGTCTCGGCCGGATGGGTACGGCGATGGCGGCGGCCCTGGCCGACGCCGGTCACCAGGTGAGGGCGTGGAACCGGACCCCTCGATCGCTGCCTTACTTCGCCGGATCGGTACCAGGAGCGGTCGCCGGAGCCGAGGTCATCGTGGTGATGGTGATCGACGGGCGGGCGTCGCGGGAGGTGCTCGACCAGATCACCGACTCGTCCGCGCTGATCGTCAACGCCAGCACGGTCGCGCCGGACGAGTCGCGGGCGATGGCCGCCGGCCGTCGCTATCTGGAGGCGCCGGTGCTCGGCTCGATCCCGAACGTCGAGGCGTCCGGCCTGACAGTTCTTGCCGGCGGCTCGGCGGAGGACGTCGAGGCGGCCCGGCCGGTGCTCGAGGTATGGACCGTGAACGGCCGGATCTGGCACACCGGCCCCGTCGGTACTGCGACCGGGCTCAAGCTGGTGGCGAACCTGTCGCTCGGGATCGCCGCCGCCGGGTTGCACGACTGCGTACGGCTCGGTGCGGACCTCGGTCTGGCGCGGGACACCGTGCTCGACGTCCTCCAACTCGGCAGCCTCGGCGGGTTGGTCCAGCGCAAGCGAGCCCGGCTGGACTCCGACGACTACTCCGACGCCGACTTCACGATCGCTGCCCTGGGCAAGGATCTCGACCTGGCCCGTTCGGCGTCATCGTCCGACCTCCCCGTCCTGGACGCCGCTGCCGCCCTCACGGCGCAGGCCGCTGCGGACGCCGATCTCGCCGCGTTGGCTGCTTCCGGGCTGTGAGAAAGAAACCTCTTTGGGATCCGCCGTGCCGAGCCCACCGCAGCAACCGCCCTTGGGTGCCCGTCGGCTGAACCGGCCGCTGTACCTGCTGCTGTAGCTACGGCTGGAAACGGTAGCCGACGCCCGGCTCGGTGATCAGATATCGGGGTCGGGCCGGGTCGGGCTCGAGCTTCCGGCGCAGCTGGGCCATGTAGACGCGTAGGTAGTTGGTCTGCGACTCGTAGTTCGGGCCCCACACATCATGCAGTAATTGCTTGTGTCCCACGAGTTTGTCGGGATTGCGGACCAGCACCTCGAGGAGGTTCCACTCGGTGGGCGTAAGCCGGACATCGCCGGCGGGTGTGGTCACGCGCCGAGCGGCAATATCGACTGTGAAGGCGTCGGTCTGCACCCGCGGCGGCGTGGACTCCGACGGAGCGGTACGCCGCAACGCGGCACGCAGCCGCGCGAGAAGCTCGTCCATGCCGAACGGCTTGGTGACGTAGTCGTCGGCGCCGGCGTCGAGGGCGGCGACCTTGTCCAGCTGGGACTCGCGGGCGGACAGGATGATGATCGGTGCGGAGCACCAGCCCCGCAGGCCGGTGACGACCTCCACCCCGTTCAGGTCGGGAAGGCCCAGGTCGAGGATGACCAGGTCGGGCGGCCGGCGGGTCGCGCAGTCCAGCGCCGAAGCGCCGTCGGTGGCGGTGTCGACCTCGTAGCGCCGCGCTCGGAGGTTGACGGCCAGCGCGCGCAGCAGCCCCTTGTCGTCGTCGACGATCAGCACCCGCGTCACGAGGCGTCCCGGGTCGGCGGCGTGGTCGGCAGGGTGATGGTCATGGTCAGGCCGCCGCCGGGTGTGGCGGACGGCACGAGCGTCCCGTCCATCGCCTCGACAAAACCGCGCGCGATGGCCAGGCCGAGCCCGACACCGCCGTCGCTGGATCTGTCGTCGAGCCGCTGGAAGGGCGCGAAGATGAGGCTCCACTCCGCGTCCGGCACGCCCGGGCCCGTGTCTACCACCCGCAGCACGACCCGGTCGTCCTGATGGCGCGCGTCGATGCGGACCGGCGTGTCCGTTGGCGCGAACCTGCGCGCGTTGTCCACGAGGTTCGCGATCGCTCGCTCGAGCAGGCCCGGGTCTGCGCACACCAGTGGCAGGTCGTCGGGCACCTGGACGGCGACCTCGGTGGCGGGCAGATCGATCAGCGCCCTGGCCACGACCTCGTCCAGTGGGGTCGGCTGCAGCGACACCGACAGCGCGCCCGCCTGCAGCCTGCTCATCGCGAGCAGGTTCGCGATCAGATCGGTCAGCCGGTCGGCCGACTCCTCGATGGTCGCCAGCAGTACATCCTGCTCTTCGCGGCTCCAGTCGACGTCGCACTGCCGCAGGCTGGAGACAGCGGCCTTGATCCCGGACAGCGGGGTGCGCAGGTCGTGACCGACGGCGGCGAGCAGCGCCGAGCGCAACCGGTCGATCTCGGCGAGTTGACGGGCGTGTGCCGCCTCGCCGGCCAACTGCTGGCCCTGCCACGCGCGGGCCGCCGCGTTCGCCAGCTGGCCCAGCAGCCGCCGGTCCTCGGCGAACACTTCGGAGCCCTCGGCAACCAGTCGCAGCCCGTCACCCGCGGCGACGGACAGGGCGGGCCTGCCGCGCGGCGGCCGGCCGGAGACCGCGGCGAGGCTCTCGTGGTCGCCGTCGCGGATCAGCAGCGCGACCGACTCCATCCCGAACCTGTCGCGTACCTCGTCCAGTACGGCGACCAGCGAATCCTCGGTCACCGGTTCCGCGGCGACCCTGGAGAGGACCTCGGCCTCACTGCGGCTGCGCTCGGCGGCTATCCGGTGCCGCAGCACCATCTGCACCGTCACGCTCACTGTCAGCGCGACGGCGATGAAGACCACCAATGAAATGATGCTGTCGCGTTCGTCGACCATGAGCGTGTGGTACGGCGTGGTGAAGAAGAAGTTCGCCAGCATTACCGAGGCGAGTGCCGACACGACGGCAATGCCGATGCCGCCGGTCGCCGCCACCAGCACGACGACAAGCAAGTAGAGCAACAGCACGCTTTCCAGCGCGAGGGTGTTGCGCAGCGGAATCAGGACGGCGGTCAGCACCGGCAGGCCCACGACGGCCAGCCCGATGCTGGTCAGCCGGCGGGCGATCTGCCGGCCCGGCCACCGGCCGGACTGCCGATCGCGCGACACGTCCTCCGCCACGGCCATACTGTCGCACGGCCCCGGCACACGGTCATAAGGGTGTGACGGCCTTGTCATTCGGCTGCCGGGCCCGCAGCGACTCGGCCGAGCCGAGCTGCCACGGCACATTCGTCACCATCACTCCGGGTACGAAGAGCAGCCGAGCCTTGAGCCGCAGCGCGCTCTGGTTGTGCAGCAGCGTCTCCCACCAGCGCCCCACGACGTACTCCGGGATGAACACGGCGACCAGGTCGCGCGGGCTGGCCCGGCGCAGGTCCTTCACGAGGTCGAGCACCGGTCCGGTGACATCGCGGAACGGCGAGCTCAGCACCTTGAGGGGGACCGGTATCCCACGCTCGGTCCACTCGCGCAGCAGCGCGGCCGACTCGGCCGGATCGGTCTGGACGGTCACAGCGATCAGCGTGGTCGGCCGGGTGGCGCGCGCATAGGCGAGTGCCCGCAGCGTCGGTGTGTGAAGCTTCGACACGAGCACGACCCCATACACCCGTGCCGGCAGGGTGACACCGCCCGGCCCGGGCCGCAACTCGGCGCGGATCCGGTCGTAGTGGCGCCGGATACCCTTCATGAGCGCGAACAACGCAGGCATGGCCAGTACCACGATCCACGCGCCATGGGTGAACTTGGTGACCAGCACGACGACCAGCACGACGCCGGTGAAGATGGCGCCAACGGCGTTGATCGCTCGCGACCGGTGCATTCTCGCCGCCTCGGGCTGCGTGGTCCGCAGCTCGCGGGTCCAGTGCACGACCATGCCGGATTGGCTCAGCGTGAATGAGATGAACACACCGATGATGTAGAGCTGGATCAGTCGAGTGGTGCTCGCCTCGAACGCCCAGATCAGCAGCCCGGCGAGGCCCGCCAGTATCACGATGCCGTTGCTGAACACCAGCCGGTCGCCGCGGCGGGAGAACTGACGCGGCAGGAAGCCGTCGTGCCCGAGCAGCGAGGCGAGGATCGGGAAGCCGTTGAACGCCGTGTTCGCGGCGAGGATCAGGATCGCCGCGGTGAACGTCTGCACGGCGAAGAACCCGATCGAGTCGTATCCACCGAACACCGCGCCCGCCACCTGCGCGATCACCGTACGCTGCTCGTAGCCGGCCGGCGTGCCGGTCAGACGCGCCGGATCGGCCGAGACGTGCACCTTCGAGACCATCGCCAGCGCGGTGATGCCGGCGAACATCACCACCGTGACGGCACCCATGATCGCGAGCGTCGCCGCAGCGTTGCGGCTCTTCGGTGGGCGAAAGTTGGGTACGCCGTTGCTGACCGCCTCCACGCCGGTAAGTGCCGTACAGCCTGAGGCGAAGGCCCGCATCGCCAGCAGTACCACGGCCAGGCCGCTGGCCTGGACGGTCGCCGAGATGCCGAACGGCGCCGACTCCGCGACCGGGGGATCACCGGCCACAATTCGCACGAAGCCGACCGCGATCATCGTCAGCACCACGAAGATGAATCCGTACGTCGGGACGGCGAACGCTGTGCCAGACTCCTTCACACCCCGCAGGTTCATCAGAGCCAGCACGGTGATCATCCCGATCGACACAGCGACCGCGTGCGGCCTCAGCGCGGGAATCGCCGACACCACGTTCTGCACCCCGGCGGCCACCGACACCGCCACCGTCAGCACATAGTCGACCAGGAGCGCGCTGGCCGCCACCAGCGAGGCATTCCGGCCCAGGTTGGCCCGGCTGACGGCGTACGCGCCACCACCGTTGGGGTATGCGTGGCAGGTCTGCCGGTACGACAACACGACGACGATCAGCAAGGCCATCACGACGGCCGCGACCCACGGCGTCAGGTGCAACAGCGCCAGCCCGCCGAGGCTGAGCATCAGCAGGATCTCCTCGGTCGCGTACGCGTTCGACGACAGCGGGTCGCTGCAGAACACCGGCAACGCCAGTCGCTTCGGCAGCAGGGTCTCGCCGAGCCGCTCGCTACGCAGGGGCCGGCCGACCAGCAACCGCTTGGGCAGCTCCAGCACACGGTTCGGCACGACACCAGCTAACGACGACGCGATCGAGCCGACCCCGGGCCTTGACGCGCCGTTAACGAGTTGCCGGGCAATCCTGACACCGTCTTAGCGCCGGGTCAGTGCCGGCTCAGTGGCGGGTCAGTCGCCGGTCAGTGCAGCCGGTCCTTCATCGCCAGCGCGGTGCCGACCTGGTCGGCCAGCAGGGCGGCGATCCGGCGCTGGGTCACCGACGGGCGGGCAACCCGGGTGGAGGCGGTCAGTAGCAGGTGGCCGAGCGTCTCCCCGCCATGCTGGACCGGGACCTCGATCTCGGTGTCGGTCGGCAGGCCGTGCCGGTCGACGTCGATCGTGCGGCCGTCACGGACGACGGTGCCGTCGCGCCGTAGCTGTGGAAGATCGCCGACCGGGCCGGAGTCGAACCTGCAGTCGTCGATGCTGAGCACCTCGACCAGCTGGTCGTTGACCGACTCGATCAACGGCTCCGGTCGCGGCGCGCCCGCGGCCACCATCCCGGCGGTGCCGGCCACGCCGTTGAGGTAACCCTCCTGCCGGCTTGCCTCGGCCTGCCGTCGGTGGCCCCACAATGCGATCTCGGTGACCGCGATGCCGACCAGGACCAGCAGGACAAAGGTCTCGATGTCGGTCCGGTTACTGATGTGAAAGCTCTCGTACGGCCGGGTGAGGAAGAAGTCATACCAGGCCGCGCCGGAGACCGCGGCCGTGATACCGGCCGTCCGGATCCCCGTAGCTGCTGCGGCGACCACCAGCAGAACGAGAGCGAGGGCGGCGTTGGTGTTCGCCACATGGTCGCGGAACGGCACCATCAGGGCGCACGCGAACAGCGGTACGACGGCCGCCGCCGCGATGACCACGGACCGGTGGCGCTCGAGGGTACTCATGGCTCCATCATGTGCGGCCCGGGCATCGATGGACCGGGCTCTCACAGGACGCTAACAAGCACGTTTTCGTTGTCGGCGGCCACGAAACCTCGAGTGCGTGTGAGAGTCGTGTGAGAGCTGCGGCTGTGGTCGGTAGAACGCCGTGAGAACCCGTTGCGCAAGGCCGGATCCGGTGTGCCATGGCTGCCATGAAGGATGCCCTGTTCCTTGCGCTCACCCTGGCCGTGTTCGCCATCACGTGGCTGGTCGTCCGCGGGGTCGAGAAGCTGTGACCGCCGAGAACATCGCCGCGCTGGTGGTCGCCCTGCTCCTGGTCGTCTACCTCGTCGCCGCCCTGATCTTCCCCGAGAGGTTCTGATGTCCGACACCGCCGCCGGGCTGCTGCAGCTCGGCCTGCTCGTCGTGCTCCTGGCACTGTGCTACCGCCCGCTGGGCGCCTACATGGCGTGGGCGTTCCGGGATACGAAGCACAACCGTGCCGAACGCGGGATCTACAAGGTCCTCGGCGTCAACGCCGACAGCCAGCAGAGCTGGCCGGTCTATGCACGCGCCGTGCTCGCGTTCTCCGCGATCGCGGTTGTGCTGGTGTACGGGTTGCAGCGGCTGCAGCACTATCTGCCGTTCTCGAACAAACTGCCCAACGTCGAGCAGGCCCTGGCGTGGAACACCGCGGTGTCGTTCGTGACGAACACGAACTGGCAGAACTACGTGCCCGAGGTCGTGCTGGGCCACCTGGTCCAGTTCGGCGCGCTCGCCGTACAGAACTTCGCATCCGCCGCCGTCGGCATCGCCGTCGCGATCGCTTTGGTCCGCGGATTCACCCGGAACCAGACCGGCCAGATCGGCAACTTCTGGGTCGACCTGGTCCGGACCACCTTCCGGATCCTGCTGCCGATCGCGATCATCGGCACCGTCGTGCTGGTGGCGATGGGTGTGGTTCAGAACCTGTCCGCCGGCCACGAGGTGGCCTCGGTCGTCGGTCAGAACCAGACCATTCCCGGCGGTACGGTCGCGTCGCAGGAGGTGATCAAGGAACTCGGCACGAACGGCGGCGGATACTACAACGCGAACTCGGCGCACCCGTTCGAGAACCCGAACCCGCTGTCGAACTTTTTCGAGATCTTCCTCCTCCTGGTCATCCCGGTCTGCCTGACCCGGACGTTCGGGCTGCTGGTCAAGGACAAGAGGCAGGGCTACGCGATCCTCGCCTCGATGACCACGATCTGGATGACCTTCGTGTTACTGGCCAGCATTTTCGAGTCGCACGGCACGAGCGCCGCCGCCGCGCACGCCGCCGGCGGAGCGATGGAGGGCAAGGAGACCCGGTTCGGCGCCTGGGCGTCGGCGCTGTTCTCCATCTCGACCACTGGTACGTCGACCGGCGCGGTCAACAACGCGCATGACTCGATGACACCCCTCGGCGGCGGACTTGCCCTGTTCCACATGATGTTCGGCGAGGTCACTCCGGGCGGCACCGGCTCCGGCCTGTACGGCATGCTCGTGCTCGCCGTGGTGACGGTCTTCGTGGCCGGGCTGATGGTCGGCCGAACACCGGAGTACATCGGCAAGAAGATCACGTCGCGCGAGATGAAACTCGTCTCACTGTACATCCTGACCACGCCGTCTCTGGCGTTGATCGGCACCGCGATCTCGATGGGCGTGCAGACCGGCCGGGCATCGATACTCAACGCCGGCAGCCCGCACGGCTTCTCCGAGGTGCTCTACGCGTTCACGTCGGCGTCGAACAACAACGGCTCCGCGTTCGCCGGTATCGGCGTCAACACGACCTTCTACAACACCGCGCTCGGGCTGTGCATGCTGCTGGGCCGGTTCCTGCCGATCATCTTCGTGCTCGGCCTGGCCGGCTCGCTGGCCCGCCAGCAGCCGGTCCCGGCCTCGACCGGCACGCTACCTACGCACCGGCCGCTGTTCGTCGGCATGGTCGTCGGGGTCACCGTCATCGTGGTCGCGTTGACCTTCCTGCCCGCCCTCGCGCTCGGCCCGCTGGCCGAGGCCCTCTGATTCCACAAGGGACATACGTATGTCTGTTACGTCAGTCGCCGGGCCGGCGCCAGCCAAGCGAAGGGTCGCGGGGGGTCTGCTCGATCCGCAGCAGTTGTGGAAGTCCACACCGGACGCGCTGCGCAAGCTCAACCCGGCCACGCTGTGGCGCAACCCGGTCATGTTCATCGTGGAGATCGGCTCCGTCTTCACCACCATCCTGGCCATCGCCCGGCCCACTGGCTTCGCGTGGGCCATCACGGTGTGGCTGTGGCTGACCGTCGTCTTCGCCAACCTGGCCGAGGCGGTCGCCGAAGGCCGCGGCAAGGCCCAGGCCGCGACCCTGCGGGCAGCCAAGAAGGACACCATCGCCCGGCGCTTGTCCGGCTGGGTGGAGGGCGCGCAGCCCGACGCCTACCGCGAGGAGAATGTCCCGGCC
>JBKPSJ010000383.1:0-5848 GCA_046765875.1 Actinomycetota bacterium | reverse complement strand
CCTCTTCCACCGTGCGCACGGTCACCGCGACCGCCGGCCGGGCCGGGGCGGCCAGGTTGAACACCTGCGTCGCCGCGTCGAACCCGGGCTCCCCGGGGAGCGCGACCTGGGCGCCCCGCTCGTCGAGCGTGGTCATGACTGCAACCGCCTCCCGCGTCCGCGAAACACGCAACCGGCAGCAATCGTCCCACCCGCATTTCAGCGGCATTTCTTCCGCCGTGCGCAGCAGCCTGCCGCCGGGCTCGGCGACGCGCCCGTGAACCGACCATTCTGGCACCGCCACCGGCCGACGTGCTTCCTCGAACGTGCGTTACCGCCCGGGCGTTAATCACGCAATCGTGGAGATGCGTCGGTGCGCGGCCGGGGCCGAGGATCCTGGCACGGGCAGTGGCGTGAATATCGCGCGGGCCCGCCCTGACCGCAACACCCACCGGAATCGTAAGGACACGATCGGAGCCCCCATGCGCCCCTTCCGGATCGAGATTCCGCAGGCTGCGCTCGACGACCTCCACCGCCGCATCGCGGACACCCGGTGGCCGGACGAGCTGCCCGGGGTGGGCTGGGACCGCGGGGTGCCGCTGGGCTACCTGAAGGAGCTGGCCGAGTACTGGCGCACCGAGTACGACTGGCGCGCCGCCGAGGCCGAGCTGAACCGGTACCCCCAGTTCGTCACCGAGGTCGACGGCGAGGACGTCCACTTCCTGCACGTGCGGTCCCCCGAGCCGGACGCCATGCCGCTGGTCCTCACCCACGGCTGGCCCGGCTCGGTCGCCGAGTTCGGCAAGGTGATCGGCCCGCTGACCGACCCGCGGGCCCACGGCGGCGACCCGGCCGACGCGTTCCACCTGGTGATCCCGTCCATCCCCGGCTACGGCTTCTCCCGCCCGCTGCGGCAGACCGGCTGGACCGTGCCGCGCATCGCGGTGGCCTGGGCGCAGCTCATGGCCCGCCTCGGGTACGAGCGGTACGGCGCCCAGGGCGGCGACGCCGGCTCCCCGATCTCCCTGGTGCTCGGCATCGTGGACCCGCAGCACGTCGCCGGCGTGCACGTCAACATGCTCATGACGTTCCCCTCCGGCGACCCGGCCGAGCTGGCCGACCTGTCCGAGACCGACCTGGCCCGCCTCGGCGCGCTGGCCCGGTTCGACGAGCACCTGTCCGGCTACATGAAGGTGATGGCCACCCGGCCGCAGACCCTGGCGTACTCCCTGCACGACTCGCCGGTCGGCCTGCTGGCCTGGACCGTGGAGAAGTTCCGCGAGTGGACCGACTCGGACAAGGTGCCCGAGGACGCGGTCGACCGCGACCAGATGCTCACCAACATCAGCATCTACTGGTTCACCGAGACGGCGAACTCCGCGGCGCAGTTCTACTACGAGGGCCGCGAGGACGTGAAGGCGGCCGCGAGCGGAGCCAAGCCGCCGCCGATGCCGGTGCCGGTCGGCGTCGCGGTGTTCCCCGAGGATGTCTTCCTGCCGATCCGGAAATTCGCCGAGCGCGACATCGCGACGATCACCCGCTGGACCGAGTTCGACCGCGGCGGACATTTCGCCGCGATGGAGCAGCCGGCGCTGCTGACCGCTGACATCCAGACCTTCTTCCGCACCCTGCGGTGAGGTCCGGCGAAAGCCGCACGAAATCAGGAGGAGCTCGCATGAGCAGGACCGTGGTCGAAGTCTGGGTAGCGGACCTGACCTTCCCGCAGTACATGGACCGGCTCTGGAAGCTGGCCGAGGAATTCGACGCGAGGCACCCCGACTACCACGTCAACATCCAGGGTCGGGACTTCCGGACGCTGCCGCTGCAGATCGCCGAGGCAGCCGCCGAGGGCACCGCGCCGGCCATCGCCGAGTACTACTTCTCGGTCACCCAGGCTGCGCTCGACACGCTCAACCGCGACGGCGGGAAGCAGTTCACCTCGCTGGAGCAGGCGATCGGCGGGCGGACCGAGATCCTGGGTGAGCCGGTGGTGACCGACGACATCATCCCGGCGATCCGCGACTACTACACCTACCACGGCGAGCTCGCCTCGATGCCCACCGTGGGCACCACCAGCCTGCTGTACGCGAACAAGGGCCTGCTGCGCGCCGTCGGCGTGGACGAGCTGCCGCAGACCTGGGCCGAGACCGAGCAGGTGCTGGGCGCCCTCGCGGAGCTGCCCGGCCTGGACCACACGGTCACCTGGGCCAACCACGGCACGTTCTTCCAGCAGGCGGTCTGCTCCCAGGGCGGGCTGCTCTCGGACAAGCTGAACGGCCGGGCCGGCCGGGCCACCACGCTCAACCTGCACTCGGCCGAGATGCTCGACTGGGTGCTCTGGTGGAAGAAGCTGCACGACCAGGGCCACTACCTCTACACCGGCAAGATCCCGGACTGGGAGGGCACCCTCAAGGCGTTCGCGGAGCAGCGTGTCGGCCTCCGGATCACCTCGTCCAACGACGTGAACTACATGGCGGCCGCGGCGCGCCAGGCCGGCTTCGAGATCGAGGTCGGCGGTTTCCCGTACAACCAGGACCGGCCGTACATCGCGAACGCGGTCGCCGGCACCTCGCTGTTCCTGTCCGGCGGGCTGGACGAGGCCACCCAGGAGGGCGCGCTGGCGTTCCTGCAGTTCATGCACAACCCGCGCAACAACGCCGACCGGCACAAGAACAACAGCTTCGTGCCGATCACCAACGCCTCGGTGGCCCTGCTGGAGGAGGAGGGCTGGTTCGACGAGCACCCGTACCACCGGGCCGCCACCGACCACCTCGCCGCATACCCGCCGCGGGTGCTGGAGACCCGGCCGGACCTCGCCGGGAGCGCCCCGGAGTCCACCGGCGCGCTGTTCGGCGACTTCGCCGGCGTGCAGGACGTGATGTGCCAGGCCATGGGCGACGTGCTGGCCAGGGGCGCCGACCCCGAGGAGCGCTTCCGGCAGGCCACCGGGCAGGCGCAGAAGCTGCTCGACGACTACCGCGCCGACGCGGCGGTGGCCGGGCCGCGCAACCCGCAGAGCGTGCGGGTGGAGTACTTCACCGACGCCGAGGCCTACTCCGGCGCGGACCTGGAGAACGTGGCCCGGCTGGCGAGCTGAGGGAGACAGCAGTGACGACGACGACCGCGCCAACCCGCGAGCAGATCGTGCAGCGGGTCTCGGACCTGGTGCCGCTGTTGCGGAAGAACGCCCCGTGGGCGGAGGAGAACCGGCGGCTGCACGAGGAGTCCGTCGAGGCGCTGACCGACGCCGGGGTGTTCCGGCTGCGGACCCCGGCCCGCTACGGCGGCTACGAGGCGGACACCCGCACGCTGGTCGAGGTCGGCGCCCAGATGGGCCGCGCCGACGGCTCCACGGCGTGGACCGCCTCCGTGTACTGGATCCCGACCTGGATGACCAGCCTGTTCCCGCAGCATGTGCAGGACGAGGTGTTCTCCGTCCCGAACGCGCGGATCTGCGGCACGCTCAGCCCGGGCGGGCTGGCCACCCCGGTGGACGGCGGCGTGCGGGTCAGCGGCAAGTGGGGCTTCATCACCGGCGCCCTGCACGCGCACTGGCAGGAGATCATCGCGGTGCAGCCGCTGCCGGACGGGCAGATGCTGCCGGTGATCGGCCTGGTGCCGATCGGCGACCTGCACATCATCGACGACTGGTACACCGCCGGGCTGAAGGGCACCGGCAGCGTGACCACGGTGGCCGATGACGTGTTCGTCCCCGCCGACCGGGTGCTCCCGCTGCCGGTCATCCTCCAGGGCCAGCACGCCGGGTCCGGCAACGAGGGCTCGCCGATCTACAACGCCCCGCTGCTGCCGGTCGCCTCGGCGTCCTCGGTGGGCACCGTGGTCGGCCTGGCCCGCGGCGCCCGGGAGGCGTTCTTCGAGCGGCTGCCCGACCGGAAGATCACCTACACCGACTACACCAACCAGGCCGAGGCGCCGGTGACCCACCTGCAGGTCGCGGAGGCCGTGACGAAGGCCGACCAGACCGAGTTCCACGCCGGGCGGCTGGCCACGCTGGTGGACACCAAGAGCGCCGCCGGCGAGCAGTGGACGCTGGAGGAGCGGGCGCGCGCCCGCGGCGACCTGGGCGCGGTCTGCCGGCTGGCCAAGGAGGCGGTGGAGATCCTGGCCGGCGCCAGCGGCGGGTCGTCGATCTACAACCACGTGCCGATCCAGCGGATCGCCCGCGACGTGCAGGCGGTCAACCTGCACGCGCTGATGCACCCCAACACCAACGCCGAGCTGTACGGCCGGGTGCTGTGCGGCCAGGAGCCCAACACCCTCTACCTCTGAACCGAGCGGCCACCCCACGAAAGGGAATCCCAGCATGACCATCACGACCGACACCGCCGCCGACACCGCCGCGGTGGCCGGCGTCCCGGGCCGGATCGTCGCGGCCTGGGCCGGGCACGACGCCGGCGCGTTCGCCGACGTCTTCACCGAGGACGGGACGATGATCCTGCCCGGCCTCTACCTCAAGGGCCGGCAGGCCATCCGGGACTTCATGGTCGAGGCGTTCCAGGGCGCCTACAACGGCACCCAGGTCACCGGCCAGCCGATCGACCTGCGCTTCCTCACCCCCGACTCGGCGCTGGTGGTCACCCAGGGCGGCGTGCTGTCCGCCGGGCAGACCGAGCTGTCGGCCGAGGAGCTGATCCGGGCCACCTGGGTGATCGCCCGGGTGGACGGCGAGTGGCAGCTCGCCGCGTACCACAACTGCCCCGCGACGCCGGCCGACGCGGCGCAGTCCTGACAGCGGCGCAGTCCTGACAGCGGCGCAGACCAGAGCGGCGCAGACCAGAGCGGCGCAGACCAGAGCGGCGCAGACCAGAGAAGGAGTGACCGCCGTGGGCAACCAGGTGGGCGGCCGGGCCATCGTGCTCGGCGGGAGTATGGGAGGGCTGCTCGCGGCCAGGGTGCTCGCCGACGCCTACGGCGAGGTCCTGATCGTGGACCGCGACCGGCTCACGGGGGTGACCACCGCCCGGCGCGGCGTCTCGCAGGGGCGGCACGTCCACGGGTTGCTCGCCCGCGGCCAGCAGATCCTCGAGGAGCTGTTCCCCGGGTTCACCGAGGGGTGCACCGCGGCCGGGGTGCCCACCGGTGACCTCGGGGAGCTGCGGTGGTACTTCAACGGGCTGCGCCTGGAGCCGCGCGCCACCGGGCTGGTCTGCGTCTCGGCCGCCCGGCCGGTGCTGGAGAGCCAGGTCCGGGCCCGGGTCGCGGCGCTGCCGAACGTGCGGCTGCTGGAGGAGACCGACATCGTCGGGCTGGCCACCACCGGGGACAACTCGACGGTGACCGGCGCCCGGGTGCAGCGGCGCGAGGCCGGCAGCGCCGAGGAGACGCTGACCGCCGACCTGGTCGTGGACGCGACCGGCCGCGGCTCGCGGATGCCGACCTGGCTGGAGGAGCTGGGGTACGCCCGGCCCGAGGAGGACCGGGTCCGGATCGACCTCACCTACACCACCCGGCACTACCGGCTGGGCCCGCTGGGGCTGGCCGCACTCGACGGGGACCTGTCGGTGAACCCGGTGTCCACCCCGTCGCACCCGCGCGGCGCGTTCTTCTCCCGGATCGAGGGCGACCGGTGCGTGCTGTCGCTGACCGGCGTGCTCGGCGAGAGCGCCCCCGCCGACCCCGAGGGCTTCCTGGACTGGGTGCGGTCGCTGCCCGTCCCGGACGTCTACGAGGTGATCCAGGACGCCGAGCCGCTGGACGAGCCGGTGTCGCTGAAGTACCCGGCCAGCGTGCGCCGGCACTACGAGCGGCTGGACCGGTTCCCCGAGCGGCTGCTGGTCTTCGGCGACGCCGCGTGCAGCTTCAACCCCGTGTACGGCCAGGGCATGACCGCGTCGGCGCTGGAGTCGCT
>JBKPSJ010000382.1:0-6489 GCA_046765875.1 Actinomycetota bacterium | reverse complement strand
TCCAGATGCTTGGAAGCCTCGCGTTTCTTGGTGTCGGAGCACGAGTGCTGGTGACCGCCGTGCAATCAAGCCTGAACCGGGCCCGCGATCGGAGCGACTGAGGTCATCCACAACAGGTGATGCACCAAGAGCTCGCCGGCCCCACGGTGAGAGCGAAGGAACGTGCCCATAGGAGGGGTTCATGTCGTTCTGGGACATTGTCTGGTTCATCATCATCAGCTTCGCGTTCGTGTCCTACCTGATGGCGCTGTGGTGGATCCTCGGCGACCTGTTCCAGGACTCCGACCTGTCCGGATGGGCCAAGGCGATCTGGATCGTCGCGTTGCTGTTCTTTCCATTCCTGTCCGTCTTCATCTATCTCGTCACCCGTGGGCGGAAGATGGCGGAGCGTTCGGCTCAGCACGCCGAGGCGAGAAGGCAGCAGCAGGAGGCCTACATCAAGGAGGTCGCCGGGCCGAAGCCCACGGCGGTCGACGAGATCACCAAGGCGCAGGCGCTCCTGGACGCTCGTGTCATCTCACAGGACGAGTTCGACAAGCTGAAGGCGCAGGCTCTCGCGACCGCCTGAGGGCGTGCCCTCGTCCCCACGGGATGATGTCCGACCCACCGGTGATCCCGCAGCCTGACGGTCTCGGCGTGGCCCCGGTTCGTCCGGTCCGCGCCAGACCGGAAGGGATGGCACGATGGCCACGAGCAGTACACCACCCGGCAGGCTGACCGATGCGCAACTGGTCGAACTGATCGAGCTCACCAAGGGCGCCGACAGTGTCGAACTGAAGCTGACCGCGCCGGACTCCGCCCGTGGCGCGACCATGACCGCGTTGGGGATGGATCCGCTGGAGGCGCAGATCCGACAGGTCTACTTCTTCGACACCCCAGACCTGAGGCTCAACCAGGACGGGCTCGTCGTACGCGCCCGGCGGGTCCAGGGCCGCGGAGACGACTCCGTGGTCAAGCTGCGGCCGGTCATTCCGGCCGAACTGCCCAAGGACATCCGCAAGTCCAAGAACCTGGTCGTCGAGGTCGACGCGATGCCCGGTGGCTTCGTCTGCTCGGCTTCCATGAAGGCGGCGTTGCCAGCAACAACCCGCGTCAAGGCGGTGGCCGCGGGTGAGCAGCCGATCCGCAAGCTGTTCACCAAGGAGCAGCGGGCGTTCTTCAGCGCTCATGCACCGGTTCTCGGGCTGGACGAGCTGTCGATCCTCGGGCCGATCACGGTCTTCAAGCTGAAGTTCTCACCGGCTGAGCTCAGCCGCCGGCTGGTCGCGGAGTTGTGGTTCTACCCGGACGGCTCGAGGATTCTCGAACTGTCGTCCAAGAGCGTGCCGTCCGAGGCCTTCCAGGCCGCGACCGAACTGAGGGCGTTCCTGTACAAGCGCGGGGTGGATGTGTCGGCCGAGCAACAGACGAAGACCAGTACGGCTTTGAAGTTCTTCGCCGCGAACCTGGAAGCCCCAGCTCCGACCTGAGGCCTGCGCAGCGGGATCTCATCCGTGCGGGCTGAGGCCGGCGCGGCTGGCACGTGGAGACTCTCTGAAGCGAGAGGTTGCGGCCCGGCCGGTCGGGCCGTGAGCACGGTGTGTGTGCATTGGCCCGACAGACAGAGGGAGTGGACGCAAGTGAGCCAGGGGACAGCAACATCGGAGTACAGTGCCGCCGGCCAGGAACGTGAGCCCAGCGGCTGGGCGGTCGGGTTCATCCTGTTCGCCGGCATCATGATGGTGATTTCGGGCGGCTTCCAGGCATTCACCGGCCTGGTGGCGTTGTTCGAGAACGAGTTCTATGCGGCCACCCGGAACTATCTGCTCCAGTTCGACGCCACCGCATGGGGCTGGATCCATCTATTGGTCGGCATAGTGGTGGCGGTGGCCGGCTTCGCCGTGATGGCGGGCCAGATGTGGGCCCGGGTGATCGGCATCATCTTGGCGGTGGTGAGCATCGCGGCGAACTTCGCGTTCATTCCCTACTACCCGGTCTGGTCGCTCGTCATCATCGCGCTCGACGTGTTCGTCATCTGGGCGCTGACCGTTCACGGGCGCGACGTCGTCGCCTGACCACAAGTCATCGAGAACAGGAGCGTTCTGATGGCGATCGGGCCGGTGGAGCTGCTGGTGCTGGGGTTCGAACACCCCGACTTCCAGGGCGAGATCCGCGCCGAGCTGAACCGGCTGCGCGACAACGATCTGGTGCGCGTCATCGACGCTCTGGGTCTGCGCAAGAACGCCGACGGGACGGTCGAAACCCTGCATGAAAGCCAACTCGGCGAGGACGAGCTCGCCGAGTTCGGCAGCGTGGTCGGCGGACTCATCGGTGTGGGCGCGGCGGCCGCCGAGGACAGCCGTGACGACGCACTCGACGCGGGATTCGAGAAGGGCGCCGAGCTGGGTGCGGCGGATCTCGCCGGCAGCGGCGGGGTGTTCGACGACAGCGACGCCTGGGACATTCTCGGCGACATCCCACCCGACAGCGCGGCCTTGCTCGTCCTGCTCGAGCACAGGTGGGCGATCGGTTTGCGGGACGCGGTCTCGCGAGCCGGCGGCACGCGGCTGGCCTCGGACTACATCAGCCCGCTGGAACTGGTCGAGTTCGGACTGGTCGGGGCCGAGGAAGCCAAGCTGCTCGCAGCCACCGAGCAGGACGCGGTGAGGACACGCGCCTAGGGCAGGCGGGCGATCGAAGACGACATTGACGGGGTTAGGGGTCTCGGATGGACAAGCCGAACATTCTGGTGATCTGGGGCGATGACATCGGCATCACGAACCTGAGTTGCTACAGCGACGGCCTCATGGGCTACCGCACGCCGAACATCGACCGCATCGCGAACGAGGGCATGCGGTTCACCGACTCGTACGGCGAGCAGTCCTGCACCGCGGGCCGGGCCTCGTTCATCACCGGGCAGAGCGGCTTTCGTACCGGCCTGACCAAGGTGGGCATCCCGGGCGCGACCGTCGGGCTGCAGCAGGAGGACCCGACGATCGCCGAGCTGCTCAAGAACCACGGTTACGCGACCGGGCAGTTCGGCAAGAACCACCTCGGTGACCGCAACGAGTACCTGCCCACCGTGCACGGATTCGACGAGTTCTTCGGCAACCTCTACCACCTCAACGCCGAGGAGGAGCCGGAACTGCCGGACTATCCGAACGAGCAGGAGTTCCCCGACTTCCGCAAGCGGTTCGGCCCGCGCGGCGTCCTGCGCTGCTGGGCCTCCGACACCGACGATCCGACCGACGAGCCGCGCTGGGGACGGGTCGGCAGGCAGCGGATCGAGGACACCGGCCCGCTGACCAAGAAGCGGATGGAGACCTGCGACGACGAGTTCGTCGCCTCCGCCAAGGACTTCATCAGCCGCCAGCATGCCGCGGACAAGCCGTTCTTCTGCTGGGTCAACACGACTCACATGCACCTGCGTACGCACACCAAGCCGGAGAGCATCGGGCAGGCCGGTCCATGGCAGTCGCCGTACCACGACACGATGATCGACCACGATCGCAACGTCGGTGAGCTGCTTGACCTGCTCGACGAGCTGGGCATCGCCGAGAACACGTTCGTCATGTACAGCACGGACAACGGTCCACATATGAACACCTGGCCGGACGGGGCGATGACGCCCTTCCGGTCGGAGAAGAACACGAACTGGGAGGGCGCGTTCCGGATTCCGATGATGGTCCGCTGGCCCGGCCGGATCCCGGCGGGAGTCGTCTCCAACGAGATCGTCCAGCACCACGACTG
This sequence comes from Actinomycetota bacterium, assembly GCA_046765875.1. Classification (GTDB taxonomy): domain Bacteria; phylum Actinomycetota; class Actinomycetes; order Propionibacteriales; family Kribbellaceae; genus DASRHY01. Next base: position 2,760 of record JBKPSJ010000382.1, on the reverse strand, counting down.
GCTGCCGACGTTCGTCGCCATGGCCGGCGATCCGGACGTCGTCGGCAAACTGCAGCGCGGGCACGAGGCGGCGGGCAAGTACTTCCGGGTGCACATCGACGGCTACAACTTGCTGCCGTACCTCACCGGCGAAGAGGAGATGAGCCCGCGCAAGGGATTCATGTACTTCAGCGACGACGGTGACCTCGTGGCACTGCGCTTCATGAACTGGAAGGTCGTATTCATGGAGCAGCGGATGCCGGGGACGCTGGGCGTCTGGGCCGAACCGTTCATCCCGCTGCGGATCCCGAAGCTCTACAACCTGCGCACCGACCCGTTCGAACGAGCCGACGTGACCTCGAATTCGTACTACGAATGGCTCATCGATCACGGGTACCTCGTGCTGGCGGCACAGGCGATCGTCGTCCCCTTCCTGGCGACCTTCAAGGACTTCCCGCCGCGTCAGCGGGCGGCCAGCTTCACCATCGACCAGGCCCTGGAGAAGATGGAGATGGCGGCCACAGCCGGTGCGCACTGATGCCCCGCTACCCGGGTTCACCGAGGCCACGCACTGAACCACGGAGGTGCGATGTCGACAGCCGACGCCACACGTACGGACTCCGCACAGAGCCCGCCCGACGACGCGATGGTCTGGGTGCCCGGGGGAACCTTCAGGATGGGTTCCGACGACCACTACGCGGAGGAGGCGCCGGCACATCCGGTGACGGTCGGCGGGTTCTGGATCGACCGCTGCCCGGTGACCAATCGGCAGTTCGAACGGTTCGTCCGCAAGACCCGGTACGTGACCCTCGCCGAGCGGGTGCCGGACGCCACCGACTACCCGGGCGCGCTGCCGGAGTTGCTCGTCGCCGCATCGACGGTGTTCGTCAAGCAGGACCACCCCGTCGACATGCGCGACCCGTACAACTGGTGGACGTACATTCCGGGCGCGGACTGGCGGCACCCGCAGGGACCCGGTAGCTCGATCAAGAACCGTCCCGACGACCCGGTCGTGCACGTCGCCTGGCAGGACGTGTCCGCGTACGCCGACTGGGTCGGCAAGCGCCTCCCGACCGAGGCCGAGTGGGAGTACGCCGCTCGCGGCGGCCTTGACGGCGCCACGTACGCCTGGGGCGACGAGTTCACCCCGGACGGCGAGTACCTCGCCAACACCTGGCAGGGCCAGTTCCCGCTGGAGAACACCCGGGCCGACGGGTACGAGGGCACGTCCCCGGTCGGTAGCTACCCGTCGAACGGATACGGCCTGTACGACATGATCGGCAACGTCTGGGAGTGGACGAGCGACTGGTACGCCGAGCACATCGTCACCTCGCACGCGTGCTGCACCGTCACCAACCCGCGCGGCGCCGACCGCGACCAGAGCTACGATCCGCAGCAGAACGTCCGCATTCCCCGCCGGGTGATGAAGGGCGGTTCGCACCTGTGCGCGCCGAACTACTGCCGCCGGTACCGCCCGGCCGCCCGGATGGCACAGGCCGTCGACACGTCCACGTCTCACCTCGGCTTCCGCTGCGTCGCGTAGGCCGCGGTTCATCCTCCCGGGGTGGCCCGCCCCGGCACGCCTGGCGGCATCGTGGTTCGCATGGCGGACACCGCTATGCCGGCACCTGACGCCCGACCGAGCCTGACCAGCGGCCGGGCCGGCTACGCGGGTGTCGTCAGCCGCACGGCAGCCTTCGTCGTCGACGCCGTCATCGTCGTGATCGTCGCGCTGATCGGTGTCGCAGGCCTCGACCTGCTCAGCTCGGTCCTTGCCGGAGCCACGTCGCGGGTGCTGTCCGACGCTGCCGCCCTGCTGGTGTACATCGGCCCGGCGGTAGTGATGGTCGTGTACAACTCGGCGTTCTGGGCGCTGATCGGCCGCACGCCGGGCATGCTTTTGTTCGGGCTGCGGGTCACGCGGACCGGCGGGAAGCGGGTTGGTGTGGTCCGTGCTCTGGTCCGCGCCCTGGCACTGGCGGTGCTGTTCTGGGGTGTCGTGTGGTGCCCGTTCGACCGCCGCGGCCAAGCGTTACACGACAAGGTCGCCGCAACGGTGGTCGTCTACAACCACCTCAGGTGATGCACGCCGTGATGCCACCGCGTCGTTAATGTACCGGTCACCTATTGGTCATCCGATGCTCCCTGCGGTCAGTGCTGTTGTTTTCGAGCGTGCACGGTCCACGGCTGATCGGATTCGCCCTGCCCGGGTGACCGGCTCGCCAATCGTCCGGTTTGGATGAGGCTGGTGATGCACGCCGGTGCGACGCTGGGGCCGCGAGTGGGGGTCGCGACGGCCCGGCTCGCTTGACTCACGTGGAGGCGGGTGTGGGGATGCGTACCGACGTACTCACGAGGTCATTCGCCGGCGGTGAAGGCTGATGGCCGTCCAGGACACCGCGATCCGCACTCGGGATCAGGCGGCATTTGCGGGCATGGCGGCTGATGCAGTCGCCCGTCAGGTCGGAGTCGACCCCAAGGGTGGGCTCAGCGCGGACGAGGCCCGCAAGCGGCTGGAGACCAACGGGCCCAACAAGCTCGCCGGCGCGAAGAAGGAGTCGCCGCTGCGCGCGTTCCTGCGCCAGTACGAGGACTTCATGCAGATCGTGCTGCTGGTCGCCGCCCTGGTCAACCTGCTCGTCACCGGAGACGTCGGTACGAGCGTCGTACTGGCCGGACTGACGGTGTTCAATGCGGTGATCGGCCTTCGCCAGGAGTCCAAGGCGGAGGAGAGCGTCAAGGCGCTCGCGCAGATGATGCGGACGGTGGCCCGGGTACGAC
>JBKPSJ010000381.1:0-5860 GCA_046765875.1 Actinomycetota bacterium | reverse complement strand
GTACCCAGATGCGCCGGGCGATGATCCGGACCGGTGCCGCGCTGACTGGATTCGTGGTAGTGCTGGGGTCGTACGCCGGCTACTACGCCGTCCAGGCCGGTCACGTCGCCATCACCGGCTCCACCCCGGCGATCCGGTACGGCAGGACGGCCGTCGTCGCCGATTGTGACCGGCTCCCGCTGAACAACAGCACCCGCCTGTTCTGTCCGCCCGAACCGCTCGGGCAGCGCAAGGGCGTCGACTTCTACGCGCACTCCCGGTACGGCGACCCTAATTGGCCCCAGGGGTTGCCGCCGGGCAGCAGCAAACCGGCGCTGGCGCGAGAGTTCAGCAACACCGTGCTGCGGTACCAGCCGCTGGACGTGGCGGTCGCGGTGCTGAAGGACTTCGCAAAGGGCTTCGCCCCGACCCGGACCACCTCGCCCAACGACGTACCGCTCTCGCGCTGGCAGTTCCAGCGCGAATACCCGCTCTACCACGGGGAGAAGGACGCCGACCCGGTCCAGCTCGCCGAGCGGTACGGCGGATCGGCTCCGACGGTGAACGATGATCTTGCCCGGATCCTTCGCGCGTACCAGCTCAACGGCGGGTACACGCCGGGATCGGCTTTGGGCATCGCCGCCCTGCTCGGTCTGGCCGGTGCGTGTTTCGGCCGGTCCCGGCGTTCAGCGGCCCTGCTCGCGACGGCGTCGGGTCTGCTCCTGCTGCTCGGCTCGGCGATGTTCGAGTTCTCCTGGCGGTATCAGCTACCCGCGCTTGTGCTGCTTCCGACGGCCGGTGCGCTCGGGCTGGCCGCGCTGCTCGGCAGCCGTAGTAACCCGCTGGCCGCGTTCCCCGACGACGTGGACAGGCAAGCGCTGGACGACTTCCGCGATGAGCACGGCGATCCAACCTTCGCGCCGGTGGTGGTGCTGATCGCGGCGTACCAGGAGGAGAACGGCATCGCCGCCGTGCTGCGCTCCATACCGCGGAGCTGCGCCGGGCTGCCGGTCGACACCCTGGTCGTGGTGGACGGCGGCAACGACGCGACCGCCAAGGTGGCCGCGACCGAAGGGGTGTACGTCTGCGACGCCGAGATCAACCGGGGTCAGGGTGCGGCGCTGCGGCTCGGTTACCGGGTGGCCGCCGCCGGCGGTGCCCGCTACATCGTGACCACGGACGCCGACGGCCAGTACGACGCCACCGAGCTGCCGGCACTGCTCGCGCCGATTCTGGCCGATGAAGCGGACTTCGTGACCGGCTCGCGCCGGCTCGGACGGGAGCAGGCCGACAGCCGGGTCCGCTGGCTCGGGGTGCGGGTGTTCGCCGCGCTGGCGTCGGCGCTGACCCGGCAGCGGATCAGCGACACCTCGTTCGGGTTCCGCACGATGCGGGCCGAACTGGTGGCGACGCTGCCGCTGCGCGAGCCGCAGTACCAGGCCTCCGAGCTGCTGCTCAGCGTGATCGCACGCGGTGCACGGGTTGCAGAGGTGCCGATGACGATGCGCGTGCGCGACAACGGCGCGAGCAAGAAGGGCCCGAACCTGGCCTACGGCGCCAACTACGCACGGGTCATGCTTGGGACCTGGTGGCGCGAGCTCGTCCGCCGAACACGTACCGGTCGAACATCACGAACTTCAGTACGAACATGACGCCGTACGTCGCCAGATAGCTCCCGCCGACGAGCACCGTCCGCACTATCTGCGAATCGGTCCAGCCATCCGCCCGGTGGTCCACGGCGGTTGTGACAAATATCGCGATCACGGCGGTGCCGATGACGATGGCGGCGTACGGCAGCAGGTGGTAGAGCCGGTGCTTGCCGCCATGGGCCCAGGTCCAGCGCCGGTTCAGCAGGTAGTTCGGCACCGTGCCGGCGACGAAGGCGGACACGCTGGCGACCGCCGCGGCGGCACCCACGAGGCCGTACACGACGAGGAAGGTGAGCTGACTGGTCACCGTGGCGACGAATGACGACGCTGAGTAGCGCCACCACAACAGGGCGCGAGGATGACGCAGCTGTCTCATCATCGTCAGCACAAACACGCCGCCATACTGCCCGATTCGGCGCGTTTTCGTTTTGTATGTGGGCCCATTGTTCGGACAGGGTATGGGTCACCGGAAACCTTTCGGAGGAGCTCCCACGTGCGCGTACTTGTTCTCGGCGGCGACGGCTATCTCGGCTGGCCGACGGCCCTTCACCTGTCCGACCGCGGTCACGACCTCGCGGTGCTCGACAATTTCGCCCGCCGCGGGTACGACGAGGAGCTCGGCGTCCGCAGCCTGGTTCCGATCGAGGACCTGCCGACCCGCGTCGAGACCTGGGAGGTGGTGTCCGGCCGGCGGATCGAGACGTACATCGGTGATCTGCTGGACTCGGAATTCGTCTACCGGGTGTTGCGGGAGTTCCGCCCGGCGGCCATCGTGCACTTCGCCGAGCAGCGGGCTGCGCCGTACTCGATGATCGACCGTGCCCATGCCGTCTACACCCAGCACAACAACGTCATCGGCACGCTGAACCTGATCTTCGCCGTCGGTGAGATCGACCCGGACATCCACATCGTCAAGCTCGGCACGATGGGTGAGTACGGCACGCCCAACATCGACATCGAAGAGGGCTGGCTCGACATCGAGCACAACGGGCGCACCGACCGGGTGCTGTACCCGAAGCGGCCCGGCTCGTTCTACCACCTGAGCAAGGTGCACGACTCGCACAACCTGGAGTTCGCCTGCCGCGCCTGGGGCCTGCGGGTCACCGACCTCAACCAGGGCGTCGTGTACGGCCAGCGCACGCCGCAGACCGAGGGTGACCCCCGGCTGGCGACCCGGCTCGACTACGACGCGGTGTTCGGTACCGTGCTGAACCGCTTCGTCCTCCAGGCGGTGCTCGGCGAGCCGCTGACCGTGTACGGCACCGGCGGCCAGACCCGCGGCCTGATCGACATCCGCGACACCACCGAGTGCATCCGGCTCGCGGTGGAGAACCCGGCCGGCCAGGGCGAGTTCCGGGTGTTCAACCAGATGACCGAGAGCATGTCGGTCAGCGCGATCGCCGAACTGGTGGCCGAGCGGTTCCCGGGACCTGTACAGATCGAGCACCTGGACAACCCGCGGGTCGAGCTCCCCGCGCACTACTACAACGTCAGGCACACCGGACTGGAGGGACTGGGGCTGCGGCCGCACCTGCTGTCCGACACCCTGATCGAGTCGATGTTCGACATCGTGGCCAGGCACAAGGACCGGGTTGACCTCGACGCGCTGCTGCCGCGGGTGCGCTGGACGCCGACAGGCCGGTGAGCCGCTCGGTGGTCAGCGCATGACGATCCGGTCGAAGGTCGTCGTGGTGTAGCGGACGTCGACGGTGATCTCGTCGCCGATCGCCGGCGGCTTCACCGACGACGGCAGGAACAGCATGCTTGCCTGCATGTGCGGCGGCTCGGCGAACCAGCGCTGCCTGCCGTTGACCGTGAACGGCGACAATGCCCGTCCGGCCGCGTCGAGACCGCCCTTGGCCAGCGTCACGGCGCGCTGCCGGACGTTGGCCGCGGCGGTCGGAGCCTCCATCCCGATCCCGTGCGCGGTCCCGCCGGACACGATCAGCACATGCCCGTCGGACGGCACCCGGCGCTGCCGGTAGCCGACGTGGTTGCCGCGCCGGACGGAATGAACGTCGAGCACGGTGGCCCGGACCTCGAGCGCGTCACGGTCCCCGAGCCACAGTGCCGTACCTATCCGCAGCAGCACGTCGCCGCCGATCGCCGCCAGGTCGCCGGGGCGGACGTGGCTGACCCACAGCCGGCCCGGCCGTAATGCACGGGCGGCCTTGGCCAGCTCGGTCGCCTCACGCAGGTTGGCGCCGGTGTCCATCGGCAGGTGGATCGACCAGCCCTCGAACCGGATCCGGTCCAGGTTCGGGATCGCCCGGCCGAGCTCCTCGACGTAGATGCCGTGCCTCAGCATCGAGGTCTCCACCTCGACAACGGCCCGGCTGCCGGCCGGGATCGCGGCCAGATCCTCGAGCCGGCTGACCGTGTGGATCAACCGGCTCGACATCGGTACGTCGAGGAACGGGCGCCACGGTGACAGCACCACGACATCGGTGCCCGGCGCGGCCGGAACCTCTTCGTAGGTGCCGACAGCAACGACCGGCGCACCGAGCGCGGCGGCCTCGGCCAGCAGCCGGTCCCGGCCGAACCCGTACCCGTTGCCCTTGGCAACCGGCACCAGCTGCTCGGTCCAGGTCTCGAGCAGGTGCTTGCGCCACCGGCCCACGTCGACGTGCAGGGTGAGCGGCATCTCAACGCCTCCGCATGTAGAGATCGAACGCGGTGTACAGCGCCTTGTTCAGCGGCAGATCCCACTCGCCGACGTACTCGACCGCTTCACCGCCGGTACCGACCTTGAACTGGATCAGCCCGACGTGCGGGTCGTCCGGGTCGAGCGTATCGGTGATGCCCCGCAGGTCATACACGGTCGCGCCACCGGCCAGCGCGTCGGTCAGCATCCGCCACTGGATCGCGTTCGAACCGCGGACGTCACGCTTGGCGGTCGAGCTGGCACCGTAGGAGTACCAGGTGTGCTGACCGACCTTGACCCAGATCGTGCTGGCGACCAGGTCGCCCTCGTGGTGCGCGTTGTAGAGCCGCAGTTCGCAGCAGCTGGCCGCCTGGCCGTTGAGCGCGTCGTACATCACCTCGAAGTACGGCAGCGGCCGGGGCGAGAAGTGATCCCGCTCGGCGGTCTCGGCGTACAGGGCGTGGAAGGCCTTGAGGTCCGCGCGACCGCCGACCGACACCTCGACCCCGGACTTCGCCGCCTTCCTGATGTTGCGCCGCCACAGCTGGTTCATGCCCCTGAGCACGGCGTCCTCGTCCTTGCCGGCCAGTGGGAGCTGGAACACGTACTGCGGCTGGCCGGCGGCGAACCCGTCGGTGGCTCGGGGCGGCCGCCAGCCCTGCGCCTTCAGCTGCCCGGTCACCGCGGCGCCGCTCGCATCGGTCGCGTCCGCCGGTACGTCACGTAGCCGCGGGTGCTCCCCACCGGCGAGCGCGTCCTTGATCGTCTTGGCGTCCCACCGTCTGGTCACCACGGGCGGGCCCATCCGTACCCCGAACGCGCCCTGCTTCTTCGCGTGCTCGGCCAGCGGGCGCAGCCAGCGGCCCAGGTCGTGGGCCTCCCAATCGACCACCGGACCCTCGGGGAGATAGGCCAGATAGCGCTTCACCCTCGGCATCTGCCGGTACAGCACCAGGCCGGCGCCGACCATCCGCTCGCCGTCGTACCAGCCGAGCGACTCCGACCGCCACTCGCTCTTCACAGCCGCCCAGCCGGGGGTCTGCAAGAAGCTGGCCGACGGTTGCGCCGCGACGTACGCCGCGTGCTCGGCAGCCGGAATCGGGCGGATCTCGAAGTCACTCACGGGCGCCCAGGCTACCTGTGCCCGCTCGTCCTCCCTCAGCGCACCAACGTCTCCGGCACCACCGTCACCGCGAACGGCAACTCGGCGTTGAACTCCTCGCTGCCGGTGACCTTTGCGACCTCGACGTACCGCCCGTCGCGCAGGTCCCACGCGACCAGCGACGGGTCGTCCGGATCGACCACCCAGTACGACTGGCAGCCGGCAGCCTCGAACCGCGACCACTTGAGCATCAGATCGATCCGCCGCGTACTCGGCGAGAGAACCTCTACCGCCAGGACCGGCGGCTTCTGCTCCAGGCCACGGACGGAATAGTCCGCACGCCGTGCCACCAGCAGGTCCGGTTGCATCACGGTGTCGTCGGCGAGAGCCACATCGAACGGTGCAGAGAGCACCTCGAGATCCTGCGGGCAAGCGTTGATCAGCGAGCCGAACAGTCTCGAGTGGACCCGTTGGTGCATCCAGACC
>JBKPSJ010000380.1:0-4603 GCA_046765875.1 Actinomycetota bacterium | reverse complement strand
CGGACCGGGGGTCTGCGCCCCGGTGGACACCACCCGGGTGAGCGTGGCGGTGCCCGTGTTGGTCCACAGGCCGTTGGAGTACTCCGCCTCGGCCTCGTTGGTCGTGGGCAGCAGGTTGAGCCCGGAGTAGACCCGGGTGCGGTACCCGGTGATCGAGCTGATGTAGGCCTCGGTGCCGTGCTCGGTGCCCTTGAGCTTGCGCAGCGGCAGGATGCGCGACAGCAGCGCCCGGTAGCGGTCGTCACCGGCGGCGTACTCCACGGGCTGGCCGAGGGTGTCGCCGAGGTAGGGCAGGAGGTCGGCGGAGATCTTCTCGGCGTCCCATACGTCACCGACGGTGAACGCCCAGGTGCGGTGGGCGTCGGTCTGGTAGCCGAGGACGTCGATGAGCCTGCGCAGCAGTCCGGGCTGGCCGCCGGGCTCCATGTCGGTGCGCCGGTACCACTCCGGGATCCGCTCCCACAGGTGGTCGGCGGACAGGTACTCGGCGGGCATCAGGACCGACACCTGACCGACGCGCAGCCAGTGGGTGTTGCCTGCGCTCTCGTACTTGGCGAAGAGCCCGTAGTAGTACCACGAGCCCGGTGACAGGCCGGTGTCCAGCACCCGCACCCAGCCCCCGTTGAGCGGTGCCTCCGGCGGGTGACGGCGGACCATCGCCCCGTCGAGCAGCGTGGCCGGGTAGCCGGACGGGGAGCGCACCAGGGCGATCTCGGTGGCGGCGCCGAAGTCAGGGTCGGCGGGGATCGACAGCGGGTCGAAGGAGATCTCGACCACGGTGTGGGAGACGTCCCGGGCCTGCATGATCGCGTCGGGCTGATCGAGGTCCTCGGGGATGTAGGAGAAGTCCGAGCGCAGCGCCGAGTCGAACTCGCTGGCGACCCGGCCGTCGGTGTCGGGCGTGGTGCTGGGACGTTGCGGGGCGCCGCGGGTGGTGAGGGAGCGACGGTTGGCCATGTCCTACCTCACAGCGGGGTGATGCCGCCGGTGGCGACGACGGTGATCGTGCCAGCGCGGGGGATCTGGTTGTAGAGGAGCTGGAGCGTGCTGTTGTCGCCGGAGCCGGTGGTGTTGAAGGCGGTGATCTCGACGTAGTCGACACCGGAGACATCGACGACGGCGTGGAAGAACGGGCCCTTGGAGACCTTCATGCCGAAGTCGACCGAGTCGAACGCCAGCAGCCGCTCGACGACCTTCTTGACCTGATCGGCGACGGTCTTGCGTCGGGCCCGTGGGTTGACCTCGACGGCGAGGGTGATGTTGATCGGCGTGTACACCGGGTCGACCACGGTGACGGTGGTGCCGATCATCGCCCGGTCGGTGACGTACTGGTCGACCTCGTCCTCCAGCTCGGTCGAGGCGACCGGTCCGCCGGGATCGGGCGGTGTCACGGTGCCGACCTTGGTGGTGCCGAAGGGGGCGATGGCGAGCAGCACCGAGCTGGGCGTGGTCGCCGACGCCGACGCCTTGGCGATGCCGCCGACGTCGAGGGCCAGCGATTCGTGGTCCTCCAGGGTGACGGCGCGCTCCAGGGCCCGCAGCGAGCGCGGGATGTTGCGCCGCATCGACTCGATGGTCTCGGGGTCCGAGCCGCCGGTCATCGGCTCGGTGTTGGTGACCGAGGCGACCTTGCCCATCAGGTCGCCGCCCATCACCAGGCTGCGGACGGCGCCCGCACCGACGTTGCCTGCGGAGCCGACACCGAAGCGGTAGAAGGCGATGATCGGCACACCGGCGGCGGGGATGGCGCCGGACACGCCGTCGCCGAAGCGGACGTAGGTGTAGCCGAACTCGTCGAGCACGGTGGTGAACGCCCGCTCGGTGGAGATGGCGTCGAACATGCGCTCCACCGCCGTCCACTCCACGAGCGTGGGCTCGTTGGTGTAGGAGTCGATGTGCCCGTCCTTGGTGAAGACCTGCACACTGTCCTTGATCACCTTCGAGTTGAACAGCGGGAAGGTCTGGCGCTCGGCCCCGGTGCTGCGGCCGACCTCCTCGTTGCGCACGGAGGTCCCCTCGGTGACGGTGCAGTCCTCGGTGTTGCCGGTCATGACGTGATCGTCGTCGACCTCGAAGATGATGTTGCGCCCCGACTGCTGGGCGTAGATCTGCGTGCCAGCGGGGATCGAGATGTTGCCGGTGACACCGGTGGCCCGGGTGAAGGTGACCGAGCCCTGGGCGGCGGTCTGGGGCGCCGGGGTGTACCCGAACAGCGCCGCCAGGTTGAGGACGCTCTCGCGCAGCACCGCCGACACCAAGTACGCCTCGGCCGCCATCCGGTCGACACTGAAGTTGATGATGTCGCCGACGTAGGCGAAGAGTTCGAGCAGGATCATCTCGAAGCTCGACTCGTTCACCTCCCACTCCGGGATCGCCGTCTTCAGCCGGGCGACCAGATCGGTGCGCAGCCTCCCGAAGTCGCGGGACGTGTACATGAACGGTGTCGATTCGACGCTCACAGCGTGGTCTCCTCGGTGACGAGACCGGACACGGTGCGTTCGAGCTGCTGCACCGGACTGGTCGGCGAAAGGCGGTAGTAGACCGTCAGGCGGAGCGTGGAGTCGGAGTCGCGCACCGGGGTCATGCGGACGGCGACGATCTCGCCGAAGGAGATCCCGCGGGCCAGGGTGCCGTGGATCTCGTCGGCCTTGAGACCGACCACGTCAGCGCGGATCGGGGCGAAGATGAACCCCTCCAGGTCGGCGCCGTGGTCCGGCAGCATCACCCGCTGGCCGCGGTAGGTCACCAGCAGGTCGGTGATCTGCTGCTCGATGATCGTGGTCGGGTCCTCGGTGACCGCCATTCGTCCCGTGGGGTCGAGTTGGAAGGGCGTGCGGATCGTCTTCATGGATCACCCATCGTGATACACACGAACGGTGAACAGAGCGTGCCCACCGACGGTGTCGGTTCCGGTCGACTGGAGGACCATGTACTCCTCGGACATGCCGTCGGAGAGCAGCTTGTCGTTGGGGTTCCACAGACCGATCCCGCGCCACTCGTTGGCCCCCTGCATCAGCTGCTCGGCCCAGTCCGACGGCACGGCGCACCAGGCGGCCTCTCCTCGTGACAGCGCCGTCGAGTCGTAGGCGCCGCCCCGGGACAGGTCACCGTTCAGCGTCGTCGCCCGGTGCAGCATCAGCCGGGGCCTGACCGGCCCGGTGTGGCCACCACCGGCGCGGATGAGGATGATCTGGGCCGAGGAGCAGTTGAGGACGTAGCCGAGGATGTTGTCCCGGAGCTGCTCGAACCACGTCCCGCCGTAGAAGGCGTAGCAGGCGTTCAAGCCTTCCTTGGTCGCCCCCTGGTACTCGGTGGCGGTCTCGGAGCGCCAGTTACCGCCCCGCCGGGTCCGGCTGTTGACCGCCTCCACGAAGTACGGGTTCGGCACCTTCCTGACCCAGCGCAGGTCCTGGTCCCGCCCGGTCCAGTCGTTGGAGACGTTGATCGGGCGGAGCTTCATCATCCACTCGCGTTGATCGTTGTCAGGCCAGTTGGCCGACTCATCGACGGTGATCACATCCGCCGTCGGGCCGCGGGTGCCGTCGTTGTGCCAGGGCCCGTTGCGGTCGGTGTACCAGACCTCGACGTGGGGGTCGATCCCGGACACGTCCACGCGCATCTTGCCCCTGAGGATGCGGTAGTTCGACGTGCGCACCGGGCCCGGCAGTCGACCGGACACGGTCCGCCAGGCGCTCACTCCGCCCGGGCCGTAGGTGCGCACCATGGACGTCACCAGACCGGCACCGATGGTGGCCGGGTTCCACGACTCGTAGGCGGCGCTCTTGACGGTGTCGGCGTAGCGCTTGATGACGTCGCCCTTGCCGTCGAACTGCATCATCAGCTCGACGCCGGTGACCCGGCGCCCGGTGTCCATGTTCCAGGTGTGCGTGGCCTGGCAGTGCTGGATGTCCAACGAGTACGCCGTGGGCAGCGGCGGCGGCGGCAGCTGGGCGACGGTGACCGGCGGGGCATCGAGGGGGATCCCGTTGCGACCGGTGGCGGCGCGGGTGGTGATCGTGACGTAGGCCTGCTTGCCTGCGTACTTGTTGTACCCGATGCCGTTCTCCAGCTGGTTGGTGAACGTCACCGCCGTTGTGGGAGCATCCACCGTGGTCGTGTTCGACCAGGAGAACGGACCGACCGGCGAGGACCCGATGTCAAGGCTGATGATGTACCGGGTGGTGGGCTCGAAGTCGGGATCGTTAGGGGCGAGCCAGTCGACGTCGATCTCGATGCGGTCGTTGCGGTAGACCGTGGTGACGGCCAGGCTGCGGACCTGTCCGGGCTGCAGCGGCCAGGTCTCCTTCCAGACGCCGTTGACGTTGAGGAACGCCTTCTGCACCCGGGTGTAGCGGGAGCCGACCTTGATCCATGGCTGGATCACGGGCCTCCAGACGCCGGAGATCTTGACGTCGGCGCTCATGCGTACTGGAAGTAGACGTCCCCGTTGACGCCGAGCGTGCTCGCTGGCACGGCGGTGCCTGAGTACTGGTTCGGGTAGATCTTGAGCCACGCTGAGCCCGAACGGATGTAGACCTCCTTGGGTGCCACCGTGGTGACGAGCAGCATGCCCTCGACGAGGGGCGCCAGCGAGGTGTTGGCG
>JBKPSJ010000379.1:0-3878 GCA_046765875.1 Actinomycetota bacterium | reverse complement strand
GACAAGGGCCCGCACGCGGCGGTACGACTCACCTGTCCGAATGCGCTCGAGTCGGGGACTGCTACACGACGATCCGCATTGGTGACCTGGCAAGAGTCTCGCGGGGAACGGCGAGCACAGAAACTGATGGACCAAAGCCTCTGACGCCCACCCGACCGCCGGGCCAACCTCGAAGTGCATACGAGGGAGGGAGGTATTGCCTATGTCGCTCTTGATGTGGATCGCGGTGGCCTTACTGCTCATCGGCGCTGCCATGCTTGTCGCGGAGATCGTCGCGGCCGGTCTTTGGATAGCCGTGATCGCGGTGGGAAGCCGAGCAGCCCGGCGGCCTGCACCCTCGATCAGCAGCGGATCCGCGACCATCAGCGGCTCACCGATCGCGGCCTCGACCTCATCCACGCTCCACCGCTGAACGACGGGAACTACGCTGGCGGTTAGTTCGCCGCGGCCGTCCACGCCTTGCTGCATGGGCTCAAGCATGCCGCGTCACGCGCGAGCTGGCGGTGGCTATCCACAGGCCGCGACCAGGCAGCCTCCTGCGCCTGGCGTGTCTTGACGCCGACCCGCCTCACGTCTGGCACCAGGAGGTCGCCGCTCCCGGCCATGCGGACGGCTACGACGGGGTGGTCAACGACTACTTCCTCGTCCGCACCACGCGCTTTGATCCTCGCGGCGCGCTGTCCGATGACGACCTCGCCGCCGAGCAGATCAGCGGGATGCGATGGTGGCGGCACGGAGACATCGCCGAATACGGCGGAACCGACCTGTTCTCACCCCGTGACATCGCCACACCGCTGGCGGCGCTGATCGCCGGTGACATCCCGGGCACGCCAGTGATGCTCGGCCTGTGATCTCCCTGGGCACTTATAGGTCTGCTGTACCCGCCAGACGCACCGAAGACACGAGGCTGCCGGACAATCAGGCGAATCTCCGCGCGCGGCGTGCAGGTCCGACGGGCATCGGGAGGCGGGCAGGACGGCTGGCGACACCCGACCCGCTCAGGGAGCCAGTGCCCGCAGACAACACCTCAGGGTTCCAAGGGTTGATGGGCGGTACCCGGCGATGCGACCGCGACCTCACCGCCGTGGCCATGGCTTGGTTACCTCCCACGGCGGCATTGACCGCAACTCAGCACAGATGATCGTGCAGCAGCGCCTGCTCTACCGCCGTAGCGCCTGCACAACTATGCACGCTTGGCGGAGAGCACAACGTCCGCTTCTGCCGCATCGCGCGGGACGCGCGACCGTGCCGCACCTTGAGCACTACGAGGCCATGCGCCGGGCCAGAATTTTGGCGGGGATCCTCATCGCCACACCTACGAGGCCCCTCGATGCGACAGCTTGTCCAGGTGCGCACGCAGAAACCGTGGTGTTCCCAATCCTCGTTGAGCACAGTGCCGAGGCATTGCCGCACTCGCCGGCCTTTGGCGTACGGGGGCCATCTGTCGTCGTCCGGCACCGGCGCGGTCTTTGCGAGCTGCTCGGGTGTGACCTCGGCAAGCCACGCCTCAATCTCCGACGCCTGCCGGTCGCGCACGGTGAGCACCTCGTCGAGGCCCGGCCGGGCCGACCTGTCGAGCCCCAGCTCCTCCTGATCCGGCACGAACGGAGATGCCAGTCCCATCGCCGTGAACGGCTCGGTCAGCCCGAGCACGCACCGCCGGAACCACGAGTCGTGCACGAAGACGAGGTGACGCATGGTCTCGACCATCGACCACTCGCCGTCCACGCCGTGATGCTCGCTGCCCTCGGGCATGGACCGGGCCCGCTCGGTCGTCGTGGCCCAGGCCTGCCGCAGCTGTCGCCAAGCCTCGCGCAGGTCGGCCGGCTCATCGGAACGAATCAGCAGCCGCACCGGGTGGCGGCGGTCGAGCTCGGCCTCGACGTACGACATCACCTCCACGCCGTTGACCACAAGGTTGGTGACCAGACCGTCGATCTCAACGTCCTGCATGACCACGCCGACCAGACGCGCCCTACTCAGGTCGCACTCGCGGAACTCAGCGTCGGTGAGGTCTTCGTCGTCGAAGCGTCGCATGCGCACAGATTAAGCCGCACCGCAGGCACACCGACGAAAAGGTCATCGCCGACGGCGCAACCCACAAACCAGGCCACAACCACGCGAGAACCGCGATCTCACCCGCGCCGCACTCAAACGCTCGCACATGCCGCCGAGGGAGTGCGCGAACGTGTCGATGTCGCCTGGGACACTGAGGCCGGTGGTCGCCGGGGTCAGCCCGGCGGGACCTGGAGCCCCGGGTGTAGGAATCGTGTCGAACACGCGCGGGACCGCGGCGGATGTTGCCGCTATCGTCAGGCACCGGTCGGAGCCGGGCTTCGTGCTAATGCTCCGCCAGGCTGACCAACACTTCGACAGTGATGGAGCGGTCGAGCTCGCTCTCATGCAGACCCTGCGCGATGACTCAGCCCTGGTCGATCTGTGGGAGACCTGGAGCGCCGATCAACGATGGACGCCCAGCGCGTACATGGAGGGAACCGAGGTCGGCTGGTTCGACGGTGCGCGTCGATTCGTAACAGTCCATCCTGATCGCGCGAGCGCGGCCGCGGACTTCGTCCACCGTCTCGCGGCCTTGCTCGCTAGGCGGGAGATCCTCGGCCCCCGCTGAGGTCACCGGCGGATCGGAGATGCGTTCGGCCGCTGATGCCGCCGGCCGTGCGCTGCGCCGGCCTGCCACCCTCACCGCCCGTGGCCGGCTTGCTAGGCGCCCGCGGTGCAGCCCGGACTGAGACGGAACGTTGGATGGTCCGCCGGATCCGGGAAGGCGCGAAAGCCGGCCTTGACTGTCGGCATCCGGCCGTATCGATCCAGGTAGGCCGCGTGCACCGGTGGCCGGTCTCGGGGCTGGATCTCCTCGGCGACGAACTCCTCGACGTGATCGCCCCGGATCAGGCGACCCCGGCCGGCGGCCCGCAGGTTGCGGGCCCACTCGGTCTGCCCGCCCGGGGCGACGAGGTACCGCTCGCCATCGTGATCGAGGACCACGACCGGCGTGGTCCGCCACTGCCCGCTCGTGCGGCCCGGTACCGACAGCCGTGCGACCAGCTTCGCGTTGCGGGGAGAGAAGCGGTTACCGATGTACTTGAGCCACCACGGGGGCTTCCGGTAGTGCAACGTCGTCATGCCTGCAGTGCAACACCGCGCGACGCCGGCGTCGTCGTCCGGCGGGAGGCCTTACCGATACCGCCCCGGAGGCAGGAACGACCACGGCCTACCACCGGGGACGTACACCTTCGACGTCCATGAGCGCCAAGAATGAACGCAAGCCCCGTGGCTGGCCCACGACCAGTCGCGCGCCGCACACTCGCACCAGACGACGTCCGCATCTGCCGCTGTTGGTGAAGCGCGGAACTGCCGACGTGCGGAACCTGATCCGATCCCGGTTACCGTGACAGGCATGTTCTGTCCCCGTTGCGGTGCGTCTGCTGAGGTACGAGAAGGCACGCTCTACTGCACGGCAACGGACATGGATTTCTCCCAGGTTGTTGGCAGAGAACTGATGGAGTTGGTGGCCAAGCCACCAGCTCGGCCTACCGCCTCACGCGTCAAATGGGGCGGCTCGTGGCATTGCCCAGCGGACGGAAGGCCGATGCGCGAGACGGATGGAGCCGTGACATGCGATACGTGCGAGCGTTCGCTACCTCCCCGCTTGCTCTACCAGTTAGTCGAGCTTCACGTCCACCGATGACCCCTTCGGACGCACGCATCTGGCTCCCCTCTATGTCAAGGGGCGGTGTTGACCGCCGGGGTCTGGGTTGTCTTTCGCCTCATGCTGGGCGGGGGTAGCGTCGTGGGTGCGGGTCCGGGCAGTGGCTGATCCGAAGTGTCGATGTGCGGGGGCAGGTCGACCGCGCTGGATT
>JBKPSJ010000378.1:0-12842 GCA_046765875.1 Actinomycetota bacterium | reverse complement strand
CGGCCGGCGCGATCAGCAGCGAGACCAGGTTCATCACCTTGATCAGCGGGTTGATCGCCGGGCCGGCGGTGTCCTTGAACGGGTCGCCCACGGTGTCACCGATGACGGTGGCCTCGTGCGCCGGCGAGCCCTTGCCGCCATGGTTGCCGTCCTCGACCAGCTTCTTGGCGTTGTCCCAGGCACCACCGGAGTTGGCCAGGAAGACCGCCATCAACGTGCCGCTGGCGATCGCGCCGGCCAGATACCCGGCGAGCGCGGACGCACCAAGACCGAAGCCGACCGCGATCGGCGCCAGGATCGCCAGCAGGCCCGGGGTGGCCAGCTCGCGCAGCGAGTCGCGGGTGCAGATGTCGACGACCTTGCCGTACTCCGGCCGGCCGGTGCCCTCCATGATCCCGGGGATCTCGCGGAACTGGCGGCGTACCTCGTAGACCACCGCACCGGCGGCGCGGCCGACGGCGTTGATCGCGAGCCCGGAGAACATGAACACCACGGCTGCACCGATGATGAGGCCGACCAGTGTGGACGGGTCGAACACGAGCGCGTCGGCGTTGAACTTGGCGTCACCGGCGTCGTTCAGCTCGGCGTAGATCGAGTCGGTGAAGGAACCGAACAGCGCCGTCGCGGCCAGCACGGCCGTCGCGATCGCGATGCCCTTGGTGATGGCCTTGGTGGTGTTGCCGACCGCGTCCAGCTCGGTGAGGATCTGGGCGCCCTCGCCGTGCACCTCGCCGGACATCTCGGCGA
Source organism: Actinomycetota bacterium (assembly GCA_046765875.1). Classification (GTDB taxonomy): domain Bacteria; phylum Actinomycetota; class Actinomycetes; order Propionibacteriales; family Kribbellaceae; genus DASRHY01. The sequence goes on along the minus strand of JBKPSJ010000378.1, from coordinate 12,095 downwards.
TGCCCTGCGCGTTGTCCGAGACCGGGCCGAAGGTATCCATCGCCACGATGACGCCGACCGTGGTGAGCAGGCCACAGCCGGCCAGCGCGATGCAGAACAGCGCCACCACGCCGGAGCCGCCGACCAGAAACGCTCCGTAGACGGCCGCGGCGATCACCAGCGCCGTGTACACCGCGGACTCCAGGCCGACCGCGAAGCCGGACAGGATCACGGTGGCGGCACCGGTCAGCGAGGTCTTGCCGACGTGCTGCACCGGCTTGTCCTCGGTACCGGTGAAGTAGCCGGTCAGCGACAGGATGATCGCGGCCAGCAGGATGCCGATCAGCACCGACACGGTGGCCATCAGCGCCGGGTTGCCGTCCCCGCCGGCCCGGGCGCCGTCCAGGTCGGAGAACTTCGACGGCAGGTAGACGAACGCCGCGATCGCGACCAGCACGGCCGAGACCGCCGCGGAGATGTAGAAGGCCCGGTTGATCGTCTTGAGGCCGTTCTCGCTGGCCCGCGGGCGGGTCAGGAACACACCGATCACGGCCGTGACCGCGCCGATCGCCGGCACGATCAGCGGGAAGACCAGACCCTCGGAGCCGAATGCGGCCTTGCCCAGGATCAGCGACGCGACCAGCATCACGGCGTACGACTCGAACAGGTCGGCGGCCATACCAGCGCAGTCACCCACGTTGTCGCCGACGTTGTCGGCGATCGTGGCGGCGTTGCGCGGGTCGTCCTCGGGGATGTTCTGCTCGACCTTGCCGACCAGGTCCGCGCCAACGTCGGCGGCTTTGGTGAAGATGCCGCCGCCGACGCGCATGAACATCGCCAGCATCGCGGCGCCGAAGCCGAAGCCCTCGAGCACCGTCGGGGCGTCGCCCTCGAACAGCAGCACCACGACCGAGGCGCCGAGCAGGCCGAGGCCCACGGTCGCCATGCCGACGGTGCCACCGGTGCGGAACGCGACCCGCATCGCCGGGTCGCGGCCCTCGTCCCGGGCCGCGGCGGCGACCCGGACGTTGGCACGCGTCGCCAGCCACATGCCGAGGTAGCCGATCGACGCCGAGAAACCGGCACCGACCAGGAAGAAGACCGAGCGCCAGATCCGCAGCGAGGTCCCGTTGTCCGAGTTGTGCACCGGCAGCAGGAACAGCAGCAGGAATGCCGCGACGGCGAACACGGACAGCGTCCTGAACTGCCGGGCCAGGTACGCAGCGGCACCTTCCTGCACCGCCTGTGCGATGGTCTTCATGTTCTCGGTGCCGTCATTGGCGGCAAGCACCTGCCGCCGGAACGCCAGCGCGATGCCGACCGCGGCGAGCGCGATCACACCGACGACGACGACCAGCGTGGTGTTGCCGGACGACAGGCTCACCGCAGCAGTGTCTGCGAGTGGCAGCGCGGACATCCGTCCTCCTCGATAGCAACGCGGCAGCCGGGCGGGTCGCCGTACTCGGCGCCGCGCTGCGACCGACGTGTTTGTGACTACGAAACGCCAGAGAACTGGCGGTGCGTCACTCTAACGAATGCGCGACCAGACCTGGCGACAGGGTGGTATTCCCCACACTCCCGTCTGCTGATCGTAGTGCGGGTGTACGGCGCTCTCGGCGGGTCAGATTTTACTCAGAGTGCGGATTGGACGTCGGAGTGGATATCGAAGACCTTGGTCAGCCCGGTGATCCGGAATACCTTCATCAACCGCTCGCTGGTACACACCAGGGACAGCGAACCGTCGTGAGTGCGCACGCGTTTCAGGCCGCCGACGAGGACACCGAGCCCGGTCGAATCGAGGAAGTCGACCCTCTCCAGGTCGACCACGAGGTGGTAGCGGCCGTTGTCGACCAGCGAGATCAACGTCTCGCGCAGCTTGGGCGCGGTATATACGTCGATCTCACCACCGACCTCGACAACGGTGCGCTCACCCTCGTTGCGCGTCGTCAGCGACAGATCCACTGGGTCCTCCCAGTCGTAGAGCCCGATGCATTCAACCATGGCGCTGTACTGGCGATCATGTCCCACAGCCCAGGCCCGCGCGTACGAGTATCGCGAGATCGCAGGTCCGGTTGAAACCCTACGCCAGCGATGGCCGGACATTCGGTCCGATCGACGTTCTACGCTGCCTGACATGCGAGACGGCGAGGCGGCGGAGATGCTGCACCGTCTGGCCACCGGCCGGCCCGATCGCCTGACCCATGTGGAGAAGGTGCCGCCGCGCCCGGGCCGGACCGGTGCATGGCCGCGCTGGGTGCCGGCCGAGGTCATCGCCCGGCTCGGCGACCAGGGCATCGACGCGCCCTGGACGCACCAGGTCGCCACCGCCGAGGCCGCCTACGCGGGCCGGCACGTCGTAGTCGCCACCGGCACCGCGTCGGGCAAGTCGCTGGGATACCTGTTGCCCGCGCTCGCGACGCTCAGCCTCGCCCATGCCGCCTCGCCGTACCGGCGGACCGCGTCGGTGCTGTACCTGTCGCCGACCAAGGCACTCGCACACGACCAGTTGCGCACCGTGTCCGGGTACGCCGTACCGGGTCTGCGGCCGGAAACGCTGGACGGCGACTCCTCGATCGCCGAACGGGACTGGGCCCGCGACCACGCGACTTACGTGCTGACCAACCCAGACATGCTGCACCGATCGGTCCTGCCGAACCACCAGCGCTGGGCCCGGTTCCTGGGCTGTCTGCAGTACGTCGTGGTCGACGAGTGCCACCACTACCGGGGCGTGTTCGGCGCGCATGTCGCCGCGGTGCTTCGACGGCTCCGGCGGATCTGTGCCCATTACGGTGCGTATCCGGTGTTCGTGTGCGCCTCGGCGACCGTGGCCGACCCCGAGGTGTCCGGCCGGCGGCTCACCGGGCTGCCGATGACCGCGATCACCGACGACGGATCGCCACGGGGCGGACTCGCGTTCGCGCTGTGGGAACCGCCGCTGGTGGCGTACGGCATGCGCCGGACCGCGCCGGCGGAGGTGGCCGACCTGCTGGCGGATCTGGTGCTGTCCGGTGTCCGTACGGTGGCGTTCGTACGGTCCCGGCGGGCGGCCGAGACGGTGGCTCTGACGGCCAGGTCGCACCTGGACGAGGTGGATCCGGATCTGACCGACCAGGTGTCGGCGTACCGGTCCGGCTATCTGCCCGAGGAACGACGCCGGCTCGAGGACATGCTCCAGACCGGCGAGCTGACCGGGCTGGCCGCCACCAACGCGCTCGAACTGGGCATCGACGTGGCCGGCCTGGACGCGGTGCTGCTGTCCGGCTGGCCGGGCACCCGGGCCTCGCTGTGGCAACAGGCCGGGCGGGCCGGTCGTACCGGCGGCGACGCGCTGGCGGTGCTGGTGGCCCGCGACGACCCGCTGGACACCTATCTGGTCCGGCATCCGGGCGCGGTCTTCGGCCGCCCGGTCGAGGCGACCGTCTTCGACCCGGAGAACCCGTACGTGCTCGGCCCTGAACTCTGCGCCGCCGCCCAGGAGTTGCCGCTGACCTCGGACGACATCGCCGTGTTCGGGTCTTCGACCACCGAGGTGATCGACGAGTTGGTCGCCGGCGGGCTGCTCCGGGCCCGGCCGCGTGGCTGGTTCTGGACCCGCCGGGACCGGGCCGTCGACGCGATCGACATCCGCTCTGCCGGCGGCCGGACGGTCCAGATCGTCGAGCAGGGCACCGGACGGCTGCTCGGTACGGTCGACGGAGGCGCCGCGCACTCGACGGTGCACACCGGCGCGGTATACCTCCACGCGGGCGAGTCATACCTGGTCAGCTCGCTCGACCTCGAGAATCACGTCGCGACGGTCGAACCGGCCGCACCCGACTGGTCGACCTCGGCCCGCGACGTCACCGAGATCGGCATCCTGTCCGCTGACAGCACCACCCGGTGGGGCCGAGCAGAGTTGTCGTACGGCTGGGTACAGGTGACCAGCCAGGTGGTGTCGTACCAGCGCAAGCAACTCATCACCGGATCCGTCCTGGACGAGACACCGCTGGAGTTGCCCGAGCGATCGCTGCGTACCCGGGCGGTTTGGTGGACGTTGCAGACGGCAACCGTGTCCGTACTGCCGGACGTACCGGGCGCGGCGCACGCCGCCGAGCACGCCTCGATCGGCCTGCTGCCGCTGTTCGCGACCTGCGATCGCTGGGACATCGGCGGCGTCTCCACCGAGCTGCACCCCGACACCGGCTGCCTCACCGTCTTCGTGTACGACGGCCATCCGGGCGGAGCGGGTTTCGCCGAACGCGGCTACCACGCGGCGGCCGAATGGCTCGGCGCGACTCGCGACGCGATCGCCGCTTGCGACTGCGTGGACGGCTGCCCGTCCTGCGTGCAGTCGCCCAAGTGCGGCAACGGCAACCACCCGCTCGACAAGGCCGGAGCGATCAGGCTGCTAAACCTTCTCCTTGAAGGCGCTTGAGTTTGTGCCGCAGTTGTCCGAATCGGCGTTGTCCCGTTCGACAGGAGTGCAGAGGGACGACATCGAGAGGATGGCAAGACATGACCGCGACAGCCAAGCCAGGGCCGATTCCGGACCACTACCGGCGCGTGACCCCCTGCCTGGTCGTCGACGGGCCCTCGGCTCGTCGCGCAAGTGGGCGACTGCAACGCGTGAGGTCCATCTGTCCGGCGCGGCGGTTGCGCATGAGTCGGCGCCGCTGCAGAGTGTTAAGGCTTCGGCGCGCGTGTGGTCGCGCAGGAGTTCGTGCGATTGCAGACTGTGAAGTAATGACTGGAGGCGGTTGCGATGATCGTGTTCGGGCTGATCCTGGTCGCGCTCGCCGTCCTGCTCGCGGCAGGCGTGGTGGCCAGCTCGGGAAACCAGGCCACGCTCGACGTGTTCGGCGTCGGTTTCAACACCCGGGCCTCGGTGGTGTTCTTCGTCGGCGTGGTGACGGCGATCGCGTTGCTGCTCGGGTTGTGGCTGACCAAGGCTGGGCTCGCGCGCGGGTACCGAAGGCGCAAGGAGGTCCGCGAGCTGCGGCACAAGGCAAAGGCCGCGCCCGCACCGGTAGCCGACCTTCCGTCCACGCGCTCCGACCAGGCCGACGAGGAGCAGACGAAGGAAGTTGCCGCAGGCAACGACGCCGACGCCGACAAGGCGGGCGATGAGGAAGGTCCGCGTCACCGGGCCACGGGCTCCAAGGGTACCCCGGCCGATAAGCCCGAAGAAGCCGAAGGCACACCGGTCGGCAACCCCGAGCACGCCGGACGCGGGCCGGCCGGGAGGGTCGATGACGCCGGCACAACACCGGTTGGAAAGTCCGACGATATCTGGCGCTCATCGGCACACAAGTCCGAGGATGCTGGGAACGCGGAGCAGAAGGATGACAGCCTCCGGACGGTCCCGAGGTCCGGCACCACGGACTGAGCCTCCGGATCGTTGCCCCCGGCCACCATTGGCGTCGGGCCGACAGGCTAGGATGCGCCATGACGCGGGTGGTGCACCGGCGGCGCTGGACGCTGGATGATCGGGCCGAGTCTGTCTGGCACCGGCTGCCGGTTGAAGTACCACCGGGATGCGACGGGTTGTCGGTACGCCTGGATGAACCGACCAACGCCGTCATCGACATCGGGTGCGAGGGCATGGCGGGCTGGCGGGGCTGGTGGGGTAGCGCCCGCCGCGAGTTCGCGATCACCTCGGCGGATGCGACACCCGGCTACGTCGCCGGCGAACTCGAACCAGGCACCTGGTACGTCGTTATCGGCCTGCACCGCCTCCCTCTCGACGGTGTCGACCTGGTGATCACAGCCGATACCGGCCCCGTATCGGAGATCCCTGGGCGGATGGCGTACGACGAGGCGACAGCTGCTGTCGCACCGCCGGAACGCCCGCCCCCGCGGGCTCTCCCGGCTCCCGCCGGGCTGCGGTGGGTGGCGTGCGACTTCCACAGCCATACGCTGCACTCCGACGGCTCCCTCCCGGTCGCCGCCGTCGCCGCGCTCGCCCGTTCCGCCGGACTCGACCTACTGGCGATCACGGACCACAACACCGTCAGCCACCACGCGGAACTGGCGCCGGTCGGCCGTCGGCTGGGCATCGCCCTGCTGCCTAGTCTGGAGCTGACGACCGAAGCAGGCCACGCCAACGCATTCGGCCCGATCGGCTGGGTCGACTTCCGCCGCCCGGCGGCCGACTGGCTGACGACCGCGAACGATGCCGGTGGGCTGCTATCGATCAACCACCCGCTCGCAGGCGACTGCTCATGGCGGCAGCCGTTGCCTGAGCATCCGCCGCTGGCCGAGATCTGGCACTCGTCCTGGCTGGACCCGCATTGGACCGGCCCGATCGCGTGGTGGCAGAGCTGGGGCGCAGGGACCGTGCCGATAGGCGGGTCCGACTGGCACCGACACGGCTCCGACGCACCACCCGGCCGCCCGACGACCTGGGTCTGCGTCGATGCGGACGCCGACGGTCCCGATGAGCTGCGCGCGGCGGTGATGGACGGCCTCCGCGCCGGCCGGACGGCCGTGTCCGCCGACCGATCCGCCCCGGTGCTGCTGCGCAATGACGACGAGCTGAAGGTGGACGACGGCGAGGTGGGGACCCTCCCGCCCCTGCTCATCACCGGCCTCGACGGAAGTCGTCGGGCGCTTTCTGGCAGGCCGGTCGGAGTCCCGGCACCCGGCCAGGGACACGTGCTCGTCGACCACCAGGGAGCGGTGATCTCATTGGCCGGTTAGCTTGGACCCGGGAGGAGTTCGGTCAAACGGTTCCGGCTGCGTCCGATCCATCGCAATCTGGTCGCGATCCGATAGCGATCTGCCCGAAACCCTCCCGCCGGACCCTCGCAAGGCCCATGATTTGAACCGTTTGACATCGTTTGACCCCGCCCAGTCGACATACACCGGAGCGTGGCCACGCTCCGAGTCCGTACCCGGAGGTCCGTGTTGCAGGAACGCATCCGGTTGCTGCTGGTCGATGACCAGATCCTCAGCCGGGGCATACTCCGCAGCCGCCTCGCTCACGAGCCTGATCTGGAGGTCGTGGCCGACGTCGGCCACAGCGACGACGTGGTCGGTACGGCCAAACAACTCCGCGCCCAGGTCGCCGTGCTCGACGTCGGCCCGGCCGGACTCGACGGTCTTCGGGTGACGACGGCTCTTCGTACCGCTCTTCCGGAATGCCGAGTGCTCATGCTTGCGCCCTACGGCCGACCCGCATACCTGCGTCGTGGTCTTGCGGCCGGCGCGAAGGGTCTGGTCGAGAAGGACAGCCCGGTCCCCCAGGTTGCCGACGCGGTCCGCCGGGTGCATCGAGGCCTGCGGGTGGTCGACGCCAACCTCGCCGCCGAGACCTTGCGCTACTCGGATTGCCCGCTGACCGGTGAGGAGGCGGACATGCTGAGCGCGGCTCGCGGCGGCGGGTCCGTCGCCACACTCGCCAGTACCCTGCAGGTCCCCGAGGTCCAGGTGCGCAACCAACTCCAGTCGGCGATCGGCAAGACCGGCGCCCGTACTCGCGCCGAGGCGATCCGCATCGCCGAGCAGAACGGCTGGCTCCTCGACTGACGGGATTAGCCGCCGGTCTGGACAGGTCCGGCCCTTGCGGTCGACCGCACGACAGGTCTACCGAGCGAACCGAGCTCGGCGCGGACACCAGCGACGACCAGCACCTCCTCTCCGTACACCGTGCACGCATCCAGCGATGCACCCTGCTTCCCCGCGATGCGAAGAGCGGCCGCACAAGGATCGCCGTCGGACTGGATCGCCTGTGCGCCGCTCAGGGCGGCCAGATCGGCGGCCGCCGCGGCCCGGTGGTGCGCCGTCGACACCGCACTCCACAGCACGACCGCCATGCCACAGACCAGCACGAGCAATCCGGCAGCCATCATCAGCAACGTCGCGCTTCCACGCTCATCGGCACGCGACCTGAGGCGCCGCACAATCGTCATGGCGCGTCACCGTCCGTCCGGTCCGGCTCCGCCTGCAGGGTCGCGCGTTCCTCGACCCGAACCGTGCCGGCGCCGCCGAACAGGGGCCAGTCACGCGAGACACCGACGACCGCCGTCACGTCATCGCCGTTGCGACTCACCTGGACCGTCGAACCCTTCGGTGCAACACGACGTGCGACGTCCTCCGGCTCGCCGCGTGCGACCGCCCGGGCGATGTCTCGAGCCGCGTCCAGGCACCGGATGTTGGTCACCACCAGCCCGATGGCCCATGTTGCCATGAGCAACATCACGACGATGACGGGCAATGCCACTGCAGTTTCTGCCGTTACCGATCCGCGCTCGGCATGCCGGGCACGACGTCGTACCAGATTCATGGCCACCTCCCGATCTGGGTGGTCCGGCCGCATTCGAGGGGCTCACGCGGCCGGGCCGATCCCGTCCGCGACCTACAGCTGGACACCCTCGAGCCCGGCCGCACGCAGGGCGTAGTTGATGATCGCCTTGAGCAGGGCCTGGACCGCGCTGGACTTCAGCAGCGCGATCAGGATCCCGCCGAACCCGCAGGCCGCCACCGTCGCGATGGCGTACTCAGCGGTCGCCGCGCCGCGCTGGTCCCGTCTGCGGCGTCGGATGGCGACGAGCGCCTTCGACATCTCGAACCTCCCCGGTCAGCCGTCCCAGCCGATCCAGGACGGTCAACCGGAAACATGTCGCCGAACCGACCCGCTCCCAGCCCGACTTCGGCCCCTGTGGACGACGTCAGGCCGCGGCCTTCCAGGCCTCGTCGAGACACGTGATCTGCTCTGCTGACATACGCAGACGAGCCGCGGCGACGTTCTGTTCCAGATGGGCCGCCGAGGATGTACCCGGGATCGGCGCAATCACGGGCGAACGGTGCAGGAGCCAGGCCAACGACACCTGCGCCGGTGTGGCTTTCAGTTCGGCGGCGACTTCGGTGAGGACCGATCGGTGGGTTCGGACCAGTGGCAGCCAGGGCATGAAGGCGATGCCTTCGCGGTCGCAGTAGTCGAGAACGTCCTCGTTGCGCCTGTCACCGAGGTTGTAGAGGTTCTGCACGCTCGTGATCTCGACGATCGAGCGCGCCTCCTCGATTTGGGCGACCGTTACGTTCGAGAGTCCGACGTACCGGACCTTGCCCTCGTCCCGGAGACGGCGCAGCGCTCCCACCTGGTCCGGGAACGGAACCTCCGGGTCCGGCTTGTGTAGTTGGAGCAGATCGATGCGATCCACCCGCAGCCGGCGCAGTGAGAGCTCCGCCGCCTGACGCAGGTACTCCGGGCGCCCGACCTGGCCCCACTCGCCGGGTGATGGCAGCGTCCTGCCGATCTTCGTCGTGATCAGCAGTCCGTCGTACGGGTGGAGGGCCTCGGCGAGCAACTCCTCGTTCGCACCGAGTCCGTACGTGTCGGCGGTATCGATGAACTGGATGCCGAGCTCGACAGCACGGCGCGCAACCCGGATCGGCTCGCTGCGATCTGCCGCCGGTCGGTAACCGGTGAGGTGCATGGCACCGAAGCCCAGCCGCCGTACGGTCATGGCGCCGATGGTGATCGTGTCTTGCATTCGCACTCCTAGAGATCTCGACTCAGCGGACTGATCTTCGTGGCTGCCGCACGCCGCGATCCATGGATTTAGACTGGACTGAATGCTGGTGATCACGTTCACCGTCGACGATCTCGCGCGGACACGGTTCGCCCTGTCCCCGCTCTCGGAGGTCGTGGCCAGCGTGCGCGTGTTGAAGAGTTCGCGGCCACCCGCGATCCACCGCCACTGGCACGGCCATCTCCGGTCCCGGCTTCGATCGCCCGACTCGGGCGTGCGGCTGCTGTTCGATCTCGTACAGCCGTCGAGCTGGTACCTGCCGGACTTCCTCTCGCCCGCTCCGCGCAGCCCGGTGCCGGACCTTACCGCCGAGATAGCCGGGCTCCGCGGGCTGCAGCCGGACCAGGTCCGGGCCGACCTCGACGTGCTCGGCCACGCGCTTACGCATCCCGTCGGCTCGCTCGACGAGGTCACACGGCCGCGCCGGCGAACGCGCCGGACCATGATCGCCTCGCCGTCGGCACTCGTCTCCGACCTGTATGCCGACCCGGCCCACGGCTTGGGGCTCCTCGCAGATGGCATCGCGGCGTACTGGAAGGTCGCGATCGAGCCCTGGTGGGGTCGGATCCGGGCAACGCTCGAAAGCGATCTGCTCTACCGCGGGAGGCAACTCGGACAAGGTGGGCATGCGCTCTTGTTCGGAGTGCTCGCGCCGGAGGTGTCGTGGCGGGACGGAGCGCTCCATATCCGGCATCGGCGTTTCTCGGGACGGCGCGACCTGTACGGCGAGGGCCTGCTGCTGATGCCGTCCGCCTTCGTCTGGCCGTCGCTGGTCTCCAGCACCATCCCGCCGTGGCAGCCGAGCCTCACCTACCCGGCCCGCGGCGTCGGGTCCATCTGGCAGTCGGCGCAACCGAGCAGCTCAGAGGCGGTCGGCCGGGTGATCGGCAGGTCGCGTGCGCGAATCCTCGCGCAACTGGAGACGCCGACGTCGACGACGGATCTGGCGGCGCTGACGGGACTGACGCCCGGCGGTGTCTCGCAGCACCTGACCGCCATGCACAATGCGGGGCTGGTGGCGGCGCACCGAGTCGGCCGGGTGGTGTTGTACTCGCGGACCGCAATCGCCGAGGCGTTGCTTGCTCAAGGCAACGGTGTCATGGACTGAAGACCGTGAACAAGCTCGACAGGGAGCCCGCGATGGTGGGGACGATGCCGATCAGGACGAACGCCGGGAGGAAGCAGAGGCCGAGCGGGACGACCGAACGGGTCTCGACCGCACGGGCACGTTCGTCCGCGCTCCACCGGCGTTGCTGGCGGATATCGGCTGCCACGTGCTCGAGTGACTGGGCGAGCGGACCGCCGGTGATGACGGTACGGCGGACCGAGCGGGACAACACCGTACAGCTGGGCTCCCCGTCGAGGACGGCCCAAGCGTCGGCTGGTTCGGCACCAAGACGGAGGCGTTGCTCGACCTCGGTCAACCGCGCGCCGAGTGGTCCGCCGACAGCGGACGCCACCGCAGCGACAGCGTCACCCGGCGGCCGCCCGGCGCGAAGGCAGGCGGCCAGAAGGTCGACGGCCAGCGGTAGGTCAGCGACGATGCGCTCGCGTCGGCGGCGAACTGATGCCGGCTCCAACTTGGCCAGCGCGACCGGCACAGCCGCGAACGCGATAACGGCGACCGGCAATCCCCATGGCACCCCGAAGATCAGCAGGACCGCGAGTGCGACAACGGCAGCCGCCACGCGATGCAGTCGCCGCACCCGCGCATACCGCGGGCCCGTCGACACCGGACGGGTCAGCCGGCGACGGCCGGATGCCGGCCGGACGAGCAGGGCGACGAGCAGGCCGGAGGCCAGTGCGGCGAGTGCGGTCATCGCAGATCGCCCTCACAGCTGTCGGCGAGGCGCTCGATCCAGGCCATGCCCGCTGCGGCCAGGACAAGGCCGACGGACAGGCAGAGCCAGCCGACAAGGGTGCCGGTCAGAAAGCCGATCGGGTGAGCGCCGACCGCGTACCCCAGACCGAGCCCGAGGACCGGGAGACCGGCGAGCAGACGGCCGGTGGCTCGCGTGCCGGCCAGGCCGGCGACCACCTGACGGCGTACTTGCTCCTCACCGCGTAGCGCGTCGGCGATCCGCTCGGCAACGGCTGCGAGTGCCGCGCCGGACTGCTCGGCTACACGCCACCCGGCACCGAGGGCACGCAACCCACTCGCCCCAGGCTTCGTCGCCGCAAGGTCGAGGGCGGCCGGGACGTCATCGCCCAGACGTGCGGCCGAGGCGGCTGGGCCGAGTTCGGGACAGATCGTCGCGGCGCTACCCAGGGCATCAGTTGCTACCCGGCCGGCGCGGAGGTCGGACGCGAGCACTCCGCACGCCTCGATCACGCGCGCTCGACAAGCGGCCGCGGCAGCCCGCCGCCGTGCGCGCTGCCGGAGACCGTGGAGTCCCGCCACCACGGCGGCTACGACCACAGCGATCACCATCAGCCGACCGAGCACCGTGACACCCATGACGACCACACCGCCGGCGACCGCCGGGCGGCGCCAGCCAGCGCCTCGGTCAAATCGTCGCCGGAGACGGAGTCTGTCCAACCGGCGGGCATGCGCGAAGAGCAAGATCGCGGCTGCTGCTGACACCGACGCGGCCAAGGCCGGGC
>JBKPSJ010000377.1:0-3694 GCA_046765875.1 Actinomycetota bacterium | reverse complement strand
GGGCTCGGCGTACAGGCGATCCGCGGCGTGCTCGGTGCGGACACACCGTGCTCGGTGACGCTGAACCTGCACGTGTTCAAGCCCGCGGATCCGGATTCTGAGCAGGACGCCGAAATGGTGCGCCGGCTCGACGCGGTCGCGAACCGCGCATTCCTCGGTCCGATCCTGGACGGCGAGTACCCCGACGACCTGCTCAAGGACACCGCCGCGGTCACCCGCTGGGAGTTCGTCGCCGACGGCGATCCGGCGGTGATCCGGCAGCCGCTCGACGTGCTCGGCGTGAACTACTACACGACCAGCACGGTAAGCAGCGGCGGAGGCGGCGGTGACGACGGGCACACCCCGTCGGAGCACTCGCCGTGGGTCGGCACCGACGACGCCGGGTTCGTCAACGTGCCGGGCGAGCGGACGGCGATGGGCTGGCTGGTCGACCCGGCCGGGCTCACGTCGCTCCTGGTCGGCCTGCACAAGACGTACCCGGGCCTGCCGTTGGTGGTGACCGAGAACGGCGCGGCCTACCCGGACACGGTGTCAGAGGACGGCTATGTCCACGATGCCGAGCGGGTCGAGTACGTCCGCAACCACCTGGCGGCGGTGCGGGACGCGATCGACGCCGGCGCCGACGTCCGCGGGTACTTCCTGTGGTCGCTGCTGGACAACTTCGAGTGGGCCTGGGGTTACGACCGGCGGTTCGGCATCGTCCGGGTCGACTACGACACTCAGGTCCGCACGCTGAAGGACTCTGCGCTGTTCTACCGCGACCTCATCGCGACGCAGGTGGCCCAGCGGGCCCCCACCGAGTGAGGCGGGCCGCACGGGCGCGGAGGTAGTCGCGCTCGGGGAGGCTGAGGGTACGCCGGGCGGCGTCCAGGTAATGCCGCCTGGCGCCGTCGTCGTCGCCGGCCAGTTCGAGCAGATGGGCTCGGGTGCTGTCGACGCGGTGGTTGAGCTTGGCCGGGTCGAGCGCGTCCAGCGCGGCGAGTCCGGCACGAGGCCCGGCGACCATCGCCAGCGCGACCGCCCGGTTCAGGCCGACCATCGGGTTGTCGGTCTGCTGCAGCAGCAGGTCGTACAGCGCGAGGATCTGCGGCCAGTCGGTGTCGGCTGGCCGCTTGGCCTCGTCGTGGAGTGCGGCGATCGCGGCCTGCAACTGGTACGGCCCGACCGGCCCGCGGGTCATCGCCTCGGTGACCAGGTCCGTCCCCTCGACGATCGCTGCCTCGCTCCACAACGACCGGTCCTGCCCTTCCAGCGGCACGAGGTTGCCGTCGGCATCGGTCCTGGCCGTACGCCGGGCATCGGTCAGCAGCATCAACGCCGGCAGGCCGGCGACCTCGGCATCGGCCGGCAGTAACCGGTACAGCAACCGGGTCAGCCGGATCGCCTCGCCGCTCAGCTCGATCCGCACCGGCTCGGCTCCGGACGTCGCGGTGTAGCCCTCGTTGAAGATCAGGTACAACACCCGCAGCACCGCCGTCAGCCGGGCGGGTTGCTCGGCCGCCGACGGCGTACGAAACCCGGTGCCGGAGTCCTTGATCGACTGCTTCGCGCGGGTGATCCGCTTGGCCATCGACGCCTCCGGCACCAGGAACGCCCGGGCGATCTCGCCGGTCGTCAGACCGCCGGCGGCACGTAGCGTCAACGCCACTTGAGAAGGCGGCGACAACGCCGGATGGCAACACAGGAACAGCACAGTCAGGGCGTCGTCGACGTACGCCGACGAGTCCGCGGCCGGAGCCAGGAAGTGATCCACCGGCAACCGGCTCGCCACGGCGTCCTCGCGGCGCCGGCGCGACGCATCGCTGCGCAACTGGTCGGTGAGCTTGTTCGCGGCGACCCGGATCAGCCAGCTCCGCGGATTGTCCGGTACGCCATCGGCCGGCCACTGCTGTGCCGCGGCCAGCAGCGCCTCCTGGACCGCGTCCTCACACGCGTCGAACCGGCCGTACCGGCGGACCAGCGCACCGAGGACCTGCGGCGCCCGCTCGCGCAGCACGTCCTCGATGCCGCCGGCAACCACCGCGCTCAGCCAACCACTCCGCCGACCTCTCCCCCGACCCCGTCCGGGAGCGGCCGGAGCTCGACGGTGTCGCCGATCGCGGCCACCACCCGGCCGGCGATCTCCAGCGCCCGCTCGTGGCTGTCCACGTCGACGATCCCGAAGCTGACCAGCACCTCCTTGGTCTCGGCGTACGGGCCGTCGCTGGTCACCACCTCCGAGCCCTGCCGGCGCAGCGTCACGGTGTACGACGGGTCGGCCAGGCCCACATTGTCGACCGCCTCGCCGGACTCGGTCAGTTCCTTGCCGAGGTCCTCGTAGAACCTGCAGGCCGCCTCGAACTCCGCCTGGTCGTACTCGCCCGACGTCCACTGGGCCGCGTTGGTGTCGGCCAGCAGGATGTACTTCATCGTCCGCTCCTCGTGGTCGCGATACCCGTCCTCCGGGCACCTTTCGCGGGTACGTCGGACCCGCGGCGGCCGGTCTGGACATCGTTCCACGACTGGGCCTGATAGACAGTGCGGCCATGGCCACTTCGCTGCACAGGGTCGCCTTCGGCGCCGGCACTCCCGTCCTCGCGATCCACGGCTGGACCCCGGACCACCGGCTGATGACAGGTTGCCTCGAGCCGGTGTTCCTGCGCCGGCCCGGCTACCGCCGGCTGTACCCGGATCTGCCGGGTATGGGCGCCAGCCCGGCCGGCACCACCGCGTCCTCCGACGACATGCTGGCGGCCATGCTCGACCTCATCGACGCCGAGATCGGGACGGCGCCGTTCCTGCTGATCGGCGATTCGTACGGCGGGTACCTGGCTCGCGCGATCGTCGCCGCGCGGCCGGAGCAGGTGGCCGGGCTGGCGCTGATCTGCCCTATCGGCACCGAACTGGACAACGCCCGCCGCGATGTCCCGGAGCACGTCGTGCTGCGCGCTGAGCCGGGCCTGCTCGCGAGCCTGCCACCCGCCGAGGCCGAGGACTTCGGTGGCATCGCCGTCGTGCAGACCAGCGAGACACTCGCGGTCTACCGCCGCGACGTAGCGTCCGGTCTGGGGGTCGCCGACGAGCCGGCGCTGGAGCGGATCAGGCAGCGGTACGAGGTGACCACCGCGGTGCCCGAGTCCGGCCCGCCCTATACCCGGCCGACCCTGATCCTGACCGGCCGCCAGGATGCGGTGGTCGGGTACGCCGAGCAGTCCACACTGTTGCCGCACTACCCGCGGGCGACCTATGCGGTCCTGGACCGGGCGGGCCACAACCTCCAGATCGAGCAGCCGGCCCTCCTCGGCGCCCATATTGAGGACTGGCTCGACCGGGTTGCCGAGGGAGGTCAGCGAACGCCGTAGAGGTACTCGATCGCCAGCTGGTCCAGCTGCTCGAACGCCATCCCCCGGCGACCTGCCTCCTCCGGGTCGAAGTCCTCGGCTCGCAGCGTCGCGATCGTCTCTCCGGCTGCCAGCGTCGGCTGCGCGAGCTGGTCCACCCGGGCCGCCAGCAGCGCCTGCTGTACCTCGGGATCCGCGCGGAACGCGGCAACCTTGGCCCGCAGGATCAGGTAGTTCCGCATGCACCCGGCCGCCGACGCCCAGACGCCGTCCATGTCCTCGGTCCGCGGCGGCTTGAAGTCGAAGTGCCGCGGCCCCTCGTACCCGCCGGTCTCGAGAATGTCCACCGTCCAGAACGCACCCCGCGCGTTCCC
>JBKPSJ010000376.1:0-4271 GCA_046765875.1 Actinomycetota bacterium | reverse complement strand
GTCTCGACGAAGGTGCCGATCTTGCCGTCGGCGCCGAGCGACGTACCGGGGCGGAGATAGGCGAACGGGCCGACCTTCGCGCCGGGCCCGATCCGCGAGCCGGAGCCATGGGCACGGATCACCGTCGCGCCCGCGCCGACCTCGACGTTCGTCAGGGTGGTGTCCGGCCCGATCGCCGCGCCGGCGCCGACCGTCGTCGTACCGTGCAACTGGGTGTTGGGAAGGAGTGTCGCGTCCGGCTCGATCGACACCGTGCCGTCCACCCAGGTTGTGTTCGGGTCGACGATCGTGACGCCGGAGCGCATGAGGCGGTCGAGGGTACGGCGGTTGACCTCGGCACGGAGCGTGGCGAGCTGGACCCGGTCGTTGACCCCTTCGGTCTGCATGGCGTCGGCGGTGACGTACGCGCCGACCCGGCGGCCGTCCTTGCGGGCGATGGTCAGCACGTCGGTCAGGTACAGCTCGCCTTGCGCGTTGTCGGTCGTGATCCGGGCCAGCCCGTCGCGGAGCACGGTCGCGTCGAACGCGTAGATGCCGGCGTTGATCTCGTCGATCTCGCGCTGCGCGTCGGAGGCGTCCTTCTGCTCGACGATGCCGTCGACCGAGCCGTCGGCGGCGCGGACGATCCGCCCGTACCCCGCCGGGTCCGGGACCTTCGCGGTCAGCACGGTCACCGCGTTGCCCTCGGCCTGGTGTACGTCGAGGAGGTCGCGCAGCGTGTCCGGCTCGAGCAGAGGTACGTCACCCGACGTGACCACCACCGCCCCTTCGACGTCCGGTACGACGCTCAACCCGGCGCGGACCGCGTCACCGGTGCCGAGCTGGCGCTCCTGTACCGCGATCCGGACGCCGGGGTCGATCGCGGCCAGGTGCTGCTCGACCTGCTCGCGGCCGTTGCCGACGACCACCACCAGGTGCTGCGGCTCGAGCGCCCGCGCCGCCGCGACGGCGTGCCCGACCAGGCTCCGCCCGCCCATCTCGTGCAGGACCTTCGGCGTACGGGATCTCATCCGGGTCCCGAGTCCGGCGGCCATGATGACGACCGCGACCGGACGCTGCGAAGTCACGCGATTCTCTCCTCCGGTTCGCCTCATACCGAGGCTGTCGACGAGGGTTTCGTGGATCGAGGTCAGCGTAATCGGCGCTCCGGTCCGGGGCAGAATCGGCGTATGGCCACCGAGGAGGACGTACGCCGGATCGCACTCGCGCTGCCGGAGACGACGGAGGGGGCGGACCGCTTCGGGTTCTCGGTGCGCAACGGTACGAAGGACAGGGGCTTCGCCTGGGTCTGGATGAAGCGGGTAGAGCCGAACAAGCCGAGGGTCGCGCAGCCGGACGTGCTCGCGGTGCGGGTGGCGAACAACCAGGAGAAGGAGTCGCTGATCGCCGCGGACCCGGACAAGTTCTTCACCGAGCCGCACTACAACGGCTTCCCGGCGGTATTGGTCCGGCTGGCCGCGATCGAGCCGGACGAACTCCGCGAACTGCTCACCGATGCCTGGCGGATCCTGGCGCCCAAAGCGCTGGTCCGCGACTTCGACGGCTAACTCGGTCTCGGGACGGCCACGCGAGCGCCTTGGCGAACCCGTCAACGGTGGCCGCATACGAAGTGTTGCGCCGGGTCAGTCGCCGCGCTGGTTGGGTCCGTTCGTACGGCCGCGGGTCGTCGACGTCGACCTGGCCGACGGCGCGTTCCCGGCGGCGGTCGCGTTGCCGGACTGCGGGGGGACCATCCCGCTGGTCGCCGCGTTCCATCCCGCGGTCGACGCTGGATCCGCCCCGCCTGACGCGTGAACGCCATCCCCGGGCCAGGCAAGCTCAGCGGGCCACTGGAACTCGGCACCAGCCTCCTCGGCCGCCGCATGCTGCGGCTGATAACCCCCGCTCACCTGCGCCGGCGGCCCACCCTGCGCGGCACCCGCCACCACCGGCTGCTGGCTGGTGGCGGGCGCTGGGGTCGTACCCGGGATCGGCGCGTCGTACCCCGGCGGCCACGGCGCCTGCACTTGCGCGGGACCGTGCAGTCCCTGGTTCACCTGCTGGTGAGCAGCCCACGCCTGCCGTGACCCCCAGTCGAGTTGCCCGACCTGTCCCGGGACCTGCTGCCACAATTGCGGTGCCTGCGTTCCCGACGGGCTCTGCCGACCCGGCGCGGGCGCATGCCGCCCGACGACCGGTCGACCGGTCGCCCCGCCAGACTGAAGCTCGCGAGCAAGGCTCCGCTCGGCGTCACGGACGGCCGCATGCGCGTAGTGCCCCGCCATCCACCGGTGGCCGAACCGCTCCGACCGCTGGATCGCCCGCGTCGCCCGAAGGGCCAGCAGCAACGGGATGCAGGACGGGTTCGTGATCACGACGACGCCGACCAGGACCTTCGTCCACCGCGGCAGCCGCTTCCATCGCTGCCCGATCTGGTCGAAGCTCGCCGCGGTCCGGCCGAGCCTGCCGAACTGGCCGCGCATCGCATTCGCCATGGCGTTGCGGGCGTACTCGCGCTGTGCCGCCGGCATCCCGCCGCCTCGGCCGCTCAGCATCCCGGCGGCCATATCGATCCGCTTGTCCGGCGGCGTCCGCAGCAGTTGCTGCATCACGTCGCGCTTGCTCATGTTCGTGCGCCTGGCGATGTCAGTGACCAGTGCGTTGGCTGCGACGCCATACACGTGGGTGTCCGCACCGCGATCCCGTGCCGCCCCGAACATGAGCGGACGCCGTACGCCGTTGCGCTCCATGAAGGAGCCCAGCTCCTGCTCGGTGAACGCCGTACGCAACCCACGGTCGAGGTAGACGTCCGCCTCGCTCATCTGCCCCTGAGGAGGCGGCGCCGCATCGTACACATGCGCGGCCATCAGCGCCTGCAGCCCGGTCTTCAGGGCCCGCGTCCGTGACGGCCTTATCGGGCCTAGCCCCCGCCGATACCTGACCCCGCCGAACTCATCGCTCCGCGCCCCGCGTACCAACCCCTGCAGCGCCCGGTTCTGCTCCGGCGCCAAGGCCGCCCGAACATCCGCCGCCTCCGGCCCGGAGCCAGATACACCCAAGACACCACGTACGTGATCTCCAGCAGCGTCGACAAGGCGCAGATACAGCTGCTCCTCGCCGTACGTCAGGGCTCTGACCATCCGTGTCCTCGCGCGCGTCGCCTACCAAACCCAGCCCGCCCAACCTAGTCCCCCACCGGTCCACCTGCCCTGTGGACAACGCCAACCCGAGCCGGGCCGGGCCTGACCGACGAGCTTGTCTGGACAACGCAGTTCGCCACGGCCGCAGAGCAGCCCGAAGGATGGGCAACCATGGAGGATCGCGGCTGGACCACACGGACCACCGTCGGCGAGGTTTGCCACCAACTCGCAGCCGGCGCACGCGCCTCCGTCCTGGTCTGACGACCTGGCCGAGTTAGCGGAGGAAGCGCCAGCGGGTGGCGCCGTAGGGTTCGGTGGTTGCTACGCCGATGGCGGTGTGGAAGGTGAAGCGGTAGAGGTGCCAGGGCGGCGGGCCGGCGCTTGGTGCGCTGAACGGAGCGGTGAAGGCGTCGTCCTCGACCTCGGCCGGCCAGCCTTGATCGCGGTAGTTGGCCGCGACCTGTTCGAGCGTGTCGGTGTCGGTGACCCGTACGGCCGTACCGTCCAGCACGAGGTCGATGCCGGGTAAGCGGACGGAGAGCGTGCAGCGCGGGTTCGCCGCCAGGTCGCGCGACTTGCGGGTATTCGGGTTGGACGGGAAGTAGAGGTCGCCGTCCATCCACTGCGCACCGATCCCGGCGGCGTGTGGCGAGCCGTCCGGCCGAGCGGTACCGAGGAAGTATGTGACGTCCTCGGACTGCCCTGACAAGGCGGCGTGGGCCCGCGCCCATTCGAGCGCTTCGGAGCCGTATCGGTCCAGGTTCGTGGTCTCAGCAGGTGTCAGATCCGTCATACCCGGGATAGACAGCCGACCTCCCGAGAACTCATCGCGCTCAGCTCGCGGCCTTCTTGACAAGCTCGGCGATCTTCTTCTCGGCGGCGGCGGTCAGTTTGGTCAGTGCGAAGGCGGTCGGCCACATGGCGCCGTCGTCCAGGTTCGCCCCGTCGTTGAAGCCCAGCGTCGCGTACCTCGACTTGAACTTCTCCGCGGGCTGGAAGAAGCAGACGACCTTGCCGTCCTTGGCGTACCCGGGCATCCCGTACCAGAGTTTGGGTGAGAGGGCGGGCGCGTTGGCTTTGACGATGGTATGCAGCCGCTCGGCCATGGCGCGGTTCGGTGCGGACATTTCCGCGATCTTCGCGAGCATGGCG
>JBKPSJ010000375.1:0-8211 GCA_046765875.1 Actinomycetota bacterium | reverse complement strand
GCCCAGCTCTTCCGCCGCGGCACAGCCCGTACGCTCCACCCCCCGCTCACCCGCTGACCCTTTTGTCGATCATTGGACGCGTCTGGTCACGCGCGTCGGCGTCCGGGTGTGCACCACCTGGTCGGGGTTGGCGCCGCTGGTCGGGGTTGGCGCCGCTGGTCGGGGTTGGCGCCTCTGGTGAGGGTTGGCGCCGCTGGTCGGGGTTGGCGCCCCTGGACGGGGTTCGCGGCCCCGCACGACGTGGTGTGAACCCCTGCGCGCGGCGCAGAGTCGCGGCAACCGCACGCGCTGACGGCCGCTCAGAGATCAGAGGCGCCCGATCATCGGCATTGGGATGAGCGTCAGTGCTGGGTCAGGGTGGCGAGGGCTTCGGCGGTGATGAGGTCGGTATGGGTGCCCGCCGAGCCGCAGGCCCAGGCACCGGCGACCGCGCCAGCCCCGGCGGCGGCCGACCAGGTGCCGCCCGCGAGACGAGTTGCGAGGAAGCCCGCGACATAAGCATCGCCGGCACCGTTGGTGTCCACGACCGGCCGGTCCGGCAGGGTCACTGCTGGGACGCGGTCGGGATCCGAGCCGGGGACCACCAGATAGCTGCCGCGGGCACCGGCCAGTGCGACCACCGCCTCGGCGCGGCCGTTGGTGAAGATGCGGTCCGCGACATGTGCAACCTTCGAGATCTCGGTCGGGTTCCGGGCATGCGCGGGCGCCGGCCTCAGCGCGCTGGTCGAGACGAAGACCAGATCGGCTCCGTAGGCGAAGTCTCGGTGGTACTCGTTCTCGCCGTCCCAGTCGTGCAGATCGGTCGAGACCGGTACGCCGGCTGCTACCGCGTCGGCGAGTGCGTGCCGGGCCCAATCCATGATCGACAGGTGGACGTGCCGCGCCGACGAGACACCCGGCAGCCACAGCTCCGGATCGAGCCGGAGACCGGCGGGTTGGCGGCCGTCGTACAGGGACTGGCGTCGGCCGTCCGGCGAAACCAGGTTGATCGCTCGTCGGGTGCCACTGGGATGGGTGGTGAGGTGCAAGGGCAGCCGCAGCTCGTCGTACAGGCCGATGATGCGAGCGCCCTCGGGATCGTCACCGATCACGTCGGCGATCCCGGTACGCAGGCCGAGCCGATGGCAGCCCAGAGCAACGCCGTGCCCGGTGTGGCCGACGTACGAGATCACCGGCTCGACTGCGATCGTCTCGCGCCCGGGCAGCGGCAGTTCGGGCACGCGGACGATCGTGTCGATCCCGATTCCGCCTATGACATAAACGTCGTATCGGTGGCTCACTGGGTCAGCTTGGCGCCGGTCTTCTCCTGGAGTTCCTCGAAGGTCACGCCATCGGCCATCTCGACGACCTTGAGGCCGTCCGGGGTGACGTCGATGACCGCCAGGTCGGTGATGATCCGGTCGACCACGCCGCGACCGGTGTAGGGCAGGTCGCACTCGGCCAGGATCTTGTGCGAGCCGTCCTTGGCGACGTGCTCCATCAGCACGATCACCTTCTTGGCGCCGTGCACCAGGTCCATCGCGCCGCCCATCCCCTTGACCATCTTGCCGGGGATCATCCAGTTCGACAGGTCACCCTTCTCCGAGACCTGCATCGCCCCGAGGATCGCCGCGTCGATCGCCCCGCCGCGGATCATCCCGAACGACAATGACGAGTCGAAGAAGCTTGCCCCCGGCAACGTCGTGACGGTCTCCTTGCCGGCGTTGATCAGGTCCGGATCCTCGTCGCCCTCGACCGGGTACGGCCCCACGCCGAGGATGCCGTTCTCGGACTGCAGGACGACTGTGACGCCGTCGGGGATGTAGTTCGGCACCATCGTCGGCAGGCCGATGCCGAGGTTGACGTACGAGCCGTCCTCGAGCTCGGCGGCGGCACGGGCGGCCATCTGCTCACGGGTCCGCGGCATCGCTCAGGCCTCCATCTTCTCGCGCTGCGCCTCGTAGGCCTCGCGCGGCTGGACAGTTCGCTTCTCGATTCGCTTCTCTATGTCTTTGCCGACGGCAACGACGCGCTGGACGAACACGCCAGGTAGGTGGATGTCATCCGGGCTCAGCTCGCCGGGCCGGACCAGCTCCTCGACCTCGGCGATCGTGACCCGGCCGGCCATCGCGCACAGCGGGTTGAAGTTGCGTGCGCTGCGGTCGAACACCAGGTTGCCGTGGGTGTCGCCCTTGACCGCGTGCACCAGGCCGAAGTCGGTGGTGATCGAGTCCTCCAGCACGTACGTCATGCCGTTGATCTCGCGGGTCTCCTTCGGTTCCGATGCCTTCGCCACCGAGCCGTCGGTGTTGTACTTGCGCGGCAGCCCGCCGTCGGCGACCTGGGTACCGACGCCGGCGAGGGTGAAGAACGCAGCGATCCCACAGCCGCCGGCGCGCAGCTTCTCGGCCAGGGTGCCCTGCGGGGTGAGCTCCACCTCGAGCTCGCCGGACAGGAACTGCCGGGCGAACTCCTTGTTCTCCCCGACGTACGACGAGGTCATCTTGGCGATCCGCTTGTCGGCGAGCAGGATGCCCAATCCCCAGTCGTCGACGCCGCAGTTGTTCGACACCACGCTGAGCTCGCCGACGCCCTTGTCGTGCAGCGCGCGGATGAGCTCCATCGGGTTGCCGCACAACCCGAAGCCGCCGACCGCGAGGCTCGCGCCCTCGCCGATGTCCGCGACTGCCGCGGCGGGCGATTCGTACGTCTTGTCCATCACGCAGCTCCGTTGCCGAGTCCTGGATGCCTGGCTTTGCGATGCTAACCGGCGGCCCGGACGGAACAAACAGTCAGGCGTCGAGCCGCGAGGAACGTGACCGCGGTGATGGCCGGAACGACGAGCACCGACCACGGTGTGACAACTGGCCCGACCGCGGCCCGACGACGATCAGCAGCATGACGCAGACGCTGAGGAAGGCAGCCAGGCCGGGGGCTCGGCAGCATCAGCCGGCGCAGCATGGCGACACCGGCGACGATGGCGACCACCACCGGTGGCGGCAGCGGCAGCGCGCGGCGCTCGTGATCGTCGCTCACCCACCGCGGATTACTCGAGCCAATTAGACAGAGGGTGATCAGACGACTACGGAGGAAATTCCATGTATCTGGCGCCCGTCCGGTCCGGTCCGTCCCAATGAGAGCCCTGAACAGCACAGGCATCCCTGAGGGGGTCCCAGCAATGGCAGAGTCCTTACCGGAACAACCTGAACGTGCTCGCCGAGATGGCCGCGTTCAGCGAAGGCTCGATGTTCCTGCTCCGCCGGCCGTGAAACCCGTTCCACGGTAGGCGATCGGAAAGCGCGCGGATGCATACCACCGGAGGAGGGGCCGGGCGGTGTGCGTCGGCGCCGCCCGGCGGCGGCACTGCCGACCGCGGTGCCGCCGCCGGGCCATCGGCAACCGACCGGGAAACCGGCATATGAATTCCACCAGGAATGCCCCGGAGAACATGGACAGAAAAGCCGTTACACGGAATTCTGGCACCACGTACAGCCTGGGAGCCGGAATGGATGATGACGTCTCACCTGTCACCGCTTTGGTGGCGGCGGCGGCCGGTGGCGAGCCGCAGGCGTGGCGCGAGCTGGTCGAACGGTACGCGCCGCTGCTGGTCACCGTGATCCGGCGGTTCCGGCTGACATCGAGCGAGACCGAGGACGTCGCGCAGACCGTGTGGCTGCGGCTCGTCGAGCACCTGGACGATCTCCAGGAGCCGCAGGCCATTCCGCGGTGGATCATCACGACCGGACGGCGCGAGTCGATCCGGTATCTGTCGTCGCAGCGCCGGCTGCGGTCGAGCGACCCGCTGGCTCCGGAATACCAGTCGATCGCTGCGGACACGGCCGATCCGGACGAGGGGCTGTTCCGGGCCGAGCGGCACGAGGTGCTGCTGGCCGGGCTGGCCGAACTGCCGCGCCGGCAGCGCGAATTGCTGTTCTTGCTCTTAGAGGATCCACAACCGTCGTACCACGACATCAGCGAGCGCACGGGTATCCCGGTCGGCAGCATCGGGCCGACCCGGTCACGAGCGCTCGAACGGCTCCGTAGAACTCCGCCGGTGAGGGCGTACATCGCGTCCTCGGAGCGGACCGACCCGTCGGGAGGTGATTGGCATGACGCGGCGACGCTGGGATGATGACGAGCGCCTCTTCGATGATCTTGCGGAGGCTGTCCGCGCTACCGCACCGTTGGCACGTACGGTCACCGAGCATGCCGAAGGCGCACTGGCCTGGCGGACGATCGACGAGGATCTCCTGCTGGCCAGCCTGACCTTCGACTCCTCGCTGGAGCCGGCGGCCGGGACTCGGGCCGAAGCGAGCGAGAGCCGGGCGCTGGTGTTCACCTCCACTCCGCTGTCGATGGAGCTGGAGATCATGCACGACCAGGTGGTCGGTCAGATCCTGCCGCCCAGCCCGGGTCAGATCCTGATCGAGACCTCGGACGGCGCGGAGTATCACGTCAGCGCCGACGAGTCTGGTTTCTTCGAGCTTCCGTCGCTGCCCGCCGGTCCGGTCCGGCTGCGCTGCGACACCGCGACCGGCCGGGTCGTCACCGACTGGGTCCGGCTGTGACCTTGGCTCAGGCCCCGAGTGCGATGAACGACTCTGCGGCCGTGCGCGCCATCTGGCTGTCGCCGGCCGATGCTCTGGCCTTGGCGAGCGCCTCGGCCAGATCGTCCCCGGCACGCAGCCTGACGTGCAGGCCGAGCATCAGCGGTACCGTCGCCGGGTCGTTCACCGGTACCACGCTGGCCACCACGCCGGCCGATCCGAGCGCGACGAGCGCGCTGACCAGGCCGAGCAACTCGTCGGCACCACCGGGTCCGCCGACCGCCGAACTGCAACTCGACAGCACGACCCGGTGCGGAGCCCGTTCCAGCCTTTCCAGGTCGTACACGGTCAGCGGCCCGTCGTCCAGTTCCAGCGCCGAGAACAACGGGCTGTCGGCGCGGAACGTACCGTGCGCCGCGACGTGCACCAGGGACGCGCCGTCCATCGCATTCAGCACGGCTTCCGCCTTCGCGTCGCCACCGGCGAGCACGAGCGCGTCCGGGTACAGCTTGGATAGCCGGCGCACCTCCTCCGGCCCCGTCGACAGCTGGGGTCCGCCGATCAGCACGACCCTGTCAGCCGATGGCGGTACGGCGGTCCGCGCGCGCAACCATGCTGCGGCGGACGGGGTGACCGACGTCGGCCGATCCCGCAACGACGGCAACAGGCTCCACGGAACGGCATGCAGCCGGCCCGTCGGTACGATCACCACCGGTCCGTCGCCGAGGTGCTTGACGACGTCGCCGAGCAGGGCCCGCTCCAGTCGGGCGCCGATCGAGTCCAGATCGAGCCGGTGCGTACCGCGCCCGGTCGCCTCGCGCCGCAGTGCGAACAACGCGTGGGAGAGGGAATGAGTCGCCTGTGCGGTGGGGCCGACCGGCAGCAGCCGGACCCGGCCACGCGCTGCCACCACGGCGTACAACTGCTCGTCGACCTGGGTGAGCTCGACGAGGCTCCGGTCGCCGAGCCGGTCCAGCAGGTCGGTGCTGCGGAACAGGCCCGGTCGCTCGCCCGTGGTACCGCGCGTATGCAGGACCCGCCGGCGCACGGCGGACTCCAGCCGGCGGCGTTCGCGTTGAAGGGGACCGGGTCCGAGCTGGCGATCCGTGCTGGTCTCCAGTCGCTGGGTCAGGCTGCGCAACGCGGCGAGTTCGCCGACCAGCTCGTCGTCGGCCTGCGGCCGGACCGGCGGGATGGCCAGGACAGTTGCACGCCAGCGCTCGCTCCATTCGAGGACCTGCCGGGCGTCGCCGCGCTGGACGGCGTACCGCAGCGCGATAGCGGCGAGTTCGGCACCCTCGGCGGTGGCGAGGACGCGCAGCTCGGTGGCGCCGAGGGTGCGCAGGTAGATCTCGATCAGGCTCAGGCCCTGGCGGCAGGAGGCGAGCATCGCCCGCGAACGGCCGTCGGCCTCGTGCAGCGTGGCCTGTGCGAGCCAGCCGGTGCCGCGCGTCTGCAGGCCGCGGTTTCTCGCGCCTGCTGCGACCTTGAGGTGCCGCCGGGCCTCGGCCGGGTCGGTTCGCGCGAGGGCGAGCCGGCCGGTGAACAGGTGTGCCTCGGCCGCGAGGTCCGGATCCAAACTGTCGAGTTCGGCGCTGACACGCTTGCCGGTACGCAGCAGGGGTGCCGTACGTTCGCCGGCCGCATAGCGCGACTGAAGCAGCGCGAGCTCCGCCCTGGCCGCCCACCACGGCCGTTGCTGGCGTCGGAACATCTTCAACGCGTCACGACTCCGGTTC
Source organism: Actinomycetota bacterium (assembly GCA_046765875.1). Classification (GTDB taxonomy): domain Bacteria; phylum Actinomycetota; class Actinomycetes; order Propionibacteriales; family Kribbellaceae; genus DASRHY01. The sequence continues at coordinate 1,946 of JBKPSJ010000375.1, read as the reverse complement.
TCGGCCAGGTCCAGCGCGCCGGCGGCATGAGCTGCCAGAGCCGCGCAGTACAGCAGTTCCGCACGTCGCGTCGTCGAGCCGCGCTGCTGCTCGATGCGGTCCAGCGCGCTGTTGATCTCGGTGAGGGCGTCGTGGGTCAGGCCGGCAGCGAGCAGCACCCTGCACTTGTTGACGTACAAATCCGGCTCGAGGACGCCGAGCTCTTCGACCACCTTTTGGGCGTCGTCGAGGAACTGCAGTGCCACCGGCAGGTCACCACGGGCGAATGCCGCGGCGCCGCGCGCCTGCCGAGTGTCGGCGTACTCGACCTGCTGACCGCTCTGCGCGAACAACTCCTCGCTCAGGGCGTAGTCCTGGTCGGCGCGGTCGATCACGCCCATCGCGAGCAGTACCATCGCCCGGTGGGTGAGCGCCCGGGCCTCCCAGACCAGGTCGCCGGTGTCGCTCAGCAACGCGACGGCTCGTTCGGCGTCGTCCAGCGCCTCGGCGTTCCGGCCGACCTGCGCGAGGGCCCATACCCGGCGGATGAGGATCCGGCCGGCGAGCACACCGGTCCGGCCCGGGACGACCGAGTCGAGGGCGGCCAGGCCTCGCTCGGTGTGACCGGCCATCACCTGGGCGACGCCGAGACTCGCGAGGATCTCCGCCTCGCGGTCGGCGTCGGCAGCCCTGTGGGCATGCCGGTACGCCAGCTTCAGTTCCGCCACGGCCTCGTCGATGTCGCCGAAGTCGCGGTGTACGACCCCCGCGGCCTGATGGGCTACCGCGGCGTCGGCATCGGAGGGGGAGTTCGCAAGGACGTCACGGGCGATCGTGAGGGCGTCAGCGGGTCGCGACAGCGCGAGCGCAAGCAGTTCGTCGCCGTCCAACAGCCCTCCCCTAGCCCCGACACAGTCAGATCGTAATACGCCGTATCACCGCGTTTCTGGAAAGTTTGTGCCACAGAGGAGGGGACCATGGCAGCCGAGCAACGCTTGAGAGACGCACTACGCCTGATTCTGGAGGACACCGACGCCGACGCCTCCGCATCCGGCGCTCGCAGGCCACGGGGGCGGCGGGCTCAGCGGGCTCAGCGGGAGCGGTGGCACGGCACGGCGGCGGTATATCCGCCCGACTGGGACGACGTCGGAAGCGTCGACTACTTCTATCGCCGCGACACCGTCCTGGTCCGCACGCCGGACGCGGACCGGGTGGGCAGCACCCTCGAAGGGCTTGTCGGTGAGGTACCCGAGCGCACGGAGGTCATCGGCGGCCTTACACGCTTGGCTTGGCGGTATGGCAGGACCTATCGCGCCGACGAGAAGGCTGCGGTGGCGCAGCCCCCGGGCTACCCGGATGAGGATGAGCGGTCGACGCCGAATGTGCTGAGACGGTTGGACGAGCTGCACCACGTGGGAGTGGCGACCCCGGACCACGCGCTGTCGCTGTCCGGCAACGGTCATCCCTGCCCGGCGACGGAACCGGCCGAGGTGCCGAGCAAATCGATGAGTCCGGTTCCGCCGGTGAGTAGCGGGATCTGTTGCGGTACCCGCGGCTGGGACGGCGACGGCGTCCTCGTGGGAGTAGTCGACGGCGGTTTGGTGGAGGGCGCTCCGAAGATGTGGCCGTGGATGGAGGGCGTCCGCGGTGAATTCGAGGACCCGTACCTGCCGGGGAACGGACAGATCAGGCCCTACGCCTGTCATGGAACGTTTGTGGCCGGGTGCGTGCGCTGCACCGCGCCCAAGGCTGACGTTTGCGTGAAGAACGCGGAGTTCATCGACTGGCGACCGGACTCGGGCATGGCGTACGAGTCCGAGATCATCCGGAAGATGAGCGACCTTCTGAACGCCGGCGCCGACATCATCGTGTGCGAATTCGACGGCATCACCCGGTTGCATCTCCCGCTGCAGAGCTTCGAGGTGTTCTATGACAACCGCGTGAGCCACTTGAAGAACGTCGTGGTC
>JBKPSJ010000374.1:0-6776 GCA_046765875.1 Actinomycetota bacterium | reverse complement strand
GCGTCGGCCTTGACGAGTGCGCCGGTGGTCTCGGCCAACGCGGCCGTGCCGGACTCGCCGACGACCTCACCGCGGATGTCGTACCCGAAGCCGATGTTCAGCGACAGCTCGACGTCGACCAGCACGCCGCTGGCCATCTCCAGGATGAGGACCAGCGGGTCCTGCAGGTCTTCGCCCGCCCTGCTGTTGCGGCGCCCGCTCAGCACCGTGGCCGCCGCGACCTCCTCGTCGAACATCCAGCGGACCAGATCGATCTCGTGGATGGCCGAGTCGGTGATGATCATTTCGGTGGTGAAGCCGTATGGCGGCACGGACGGGTTGCGGTGCGCGCAGTGCATCAGCAGCGGAGCACCGATCGAGCCGTCGTCAACGGCGGACTTGACCGCCCTGTACGCGCCGTCGTATCTGCGCATGAAGCCGACCATCACCAGCCGGCGCCCGGCCGCCGTCTCGGCGTCGAGGATCCGGCGGCATGCTTCCTGGGTGGTGGCCAGCGGCTTCTCGCAGAACACCGGCTTGCCGGCCTCGATGCCCGCCAGCACGTACTCCTCGTGGGTCCCGCCCCAGGAGGTGACCATCACCGCGTCGACATTCTCGGCGGCGATGAGCTCCTGGCCGGTCGCGTGCACGCGGGCACCGGGCAGTCCGTCGGCGACTGTCCGGGCGCGCGCCGGATCCACGTCGGTCACTGCCACCACGGAGGCGCCCGACAGAACCTGGGTGAGCCTGCGGATGTGGTCCTGACCGATCATCCCGACCCCGATGACCCCGACCCGAACCGTCATGCCTCGTCACCTCCGATGCCTACGCTACGCAGGTAGTCGTACGTCCGCTGCGCGATCGGCTTGGGTACATCGAACCCGCACGGGTACAGGTCCTGCTCGACGATCACGAACATCTCCTCGTCGTCGAGCGCACGCAGCGCGTCGACGATCGGCTCGATCCTCGGCTCGGCGTTCGGCGGCTCGGCCATCACGCCGCGCTTGACCGCCTCGCCGAACGAAAGGTCCTGCTCATCCACCGTCGCCAGCACCGCGGGGTCCACGCCCTTGATGTGGATGAACCCGAGCCGGTCGGGGTACTTCTGGATCAGCCCCACATTGTCGCCGTGCCGGTACGCGAAGTGCCCGGTGTCCAGGCAGAGCGACACGTACCGCGGGTCGGTGTCGGCCAGGAAGCGCTCGACCTGCTCCTGTGTCTCCACATGCGAGTCCGCGTGCGGGTGGAACGCGGCGGTCAGGCCGTACTCCTCGCTGAGCACCTTGCCCAGCTCGTTGTTCTTCCGAACCAGCGTGCGCCATCCCTCGTCGTCGAGCTCGCGGGGCTCCAGGAACTGCGCGCTCTTCTCGTCCCGGTAGGCACCGGGCAGAATCACCACGAACCGGCCACCGAGTGCGCTGACCAAACCGGCGATGCGATGCGCCTCGTCGAGGATGGACTCCCACCGGTCCGCGTGCTGCAGCGGTGCGGCGATCGCCTGGCCGGACACCTTGAGACCGCGCGCGGCCAGTTCGCCGGACAGCCGGGCCGGGTCGGTGGGCAGGTACCCGTACGGGCCGAGCTCGAGCCAGCGGTAGCCGACGTCGCTCAGCTCGTCGAGGAACCGCTGCCACGGTGTCTGCAGGGGGTCGTCGGCGAACCAGACACCCCAGGAGTCCGGGCAGCTGCCCAGGGTCAGGCGCGGTCCGCGCAAGTCGTCGGTAATGGTCATGCTTCGAGGGATCCCTCCGAGGTCACCGAGACGGTGGTGGTGGCCGGCGGATCGTCAGGCGCGGTCCGCCGGCCGATCGGTCAGGCACCCGCAGGCGGTTGCTGCGCGATGCCGAGCTCCTCCACCTCCTCCTCCAGGACGTGCGCCGCCTCGGCGGCCGCAGCGCCGCCGCGCTGGAGCTCGTGGTGGAGCTCCTCAAGCTCGGCGCCGCCCGCCATCTGCGCGGTCAGCTCCTCGCGGGTGATCTCGCTCTTGGCGTAATAGCCGATCGACCTGCCACGCTTGAGCAACAGGAAACGGTCACCGACCGGGTAGGCATGGTGCGGGTTGTGGGTGATGAAGATGACGCCCAGGCCGCGTTCGCGTGCCTGCACGATGTACTTCAGCACCACACCGGACTGCTTGACGCCGAGCGCGGCCGTCGGCTCGTCCAGGATCAGCACCTTCGCGCCGAAGTACACCGCACGGGAGATTGCGACGCACTGGCGCTCACCGCCGGACAGCGTCCCGATCGGCTGGTCGACGTCGCGAAGGTCGATGCCCATGTCGAGCAACTCCTTCTTCGTCGTCCGGCGCATGAGGTCGATGTCCAGGCGGCTGATCGGTCCGACTCCCTTGCGAGCCTCGTTCCCAAGGAAGAAGTTGCGCCAGACCGGCATCAGTGGAACCACCGCCAGGTCCTGGTACACGGTGGCGATGCCGCGCTCGAGCGCCTCGCGGGGCGAACCGAAGCTCACCGCCTCGCCCTCCACCTCGTACGTGCCGTGCGTGGGCTTGTGCAATCCGGCGATGATCTTGATCAGCGTCGACTTGCCGGCGCCGTTGTCGCCGAGTACGCACGTGACCTCACCGGCGTCCACCTCGAGCGAGATGCCGCCGAGAGCGATGATGTTGCCGTAGTTCTTGTCGCAATCCGTGAGCCTGACCAGCGGGGTCCGCGTCGGAGTCTCCGTGGTCTGTGCTGTTGCTGTCATCTCGATGCCTCCGCACGACGCCGGATATAGGTGTTCAGCAGGATCGCGCCCAGGAGCAGCACGCCGAGGAAGAAGTACTTCCAGTCGGGGTTCCACCCGGCGTAGACGATGCCCAGCTCGGCCATGCCGTAGATGAACGCCCCGATCGCCGCGCCGATCGCGGACCCGTACCCACCGGTGAGCAGGCACCCGCCGACCACGGCGGCGACGATGTAGATGAACTCGTTGCCCACACCGAGACCGGACTGGACGGTGTTGAAGGCGAACAGTGTGTGCATGCCGGTGAACCAGGCCAGGAGGCTGACGCCCATGAACAGGCCGATCTTCACCCGCTTGACCGGGACGCCGACCGCACGGGAGCTCGGGGCCGAGCCGCCGACGGCGAAGATCCAGTTGCCGACGTGCGTCCGCAGCAGGATCCACGTCGCCACGACGATGAATCCGATCCACCAGAGCAGGGTGACCTTGAACGACACGCCCCCTACCGTGAACTGGGAGGCGAACACGTTATGGGCGGATCCGAACCCGTCGATGTTCGACACGTCGTCGGTCGCGACGTTGCCCGTGACCTGCTTGGTTATCGCGAGGTTCAGCCCTCTGAGCATGAAGAACGTGCCCAGTGTCACCAGGAAGCTCGGGATCCCCGTACTGACCACCAGCCACCCGTTCACGAAGCCGATCGCGAGTGCGACCACCAGTGACACCAGGACCCCGACCCACATGTTCGCGGTGAACTGGTAACTGAACATTGACGCGACCAGGGCGGAGCTGGTGACGGCCACACCGGCTGACAGGTCGAACTCGCCACCGATCATGAGCAGCGCTACGGCGACCGCCGGGATGCCGTACACCGAACTCTGGTAGAGGACCGTCGACAGCGAGGTGGCATCCCGGAACGGTGGCGCGACGGCGAAGAAGACAACGTAGATCACGATCGCGCCGACCAGGGCCCCAAGCTCGGGACGTGCCAGCAGCCTTGACAGCACGGACCTCCGGGCGATGCGCTCGTCCCGCGCCGGCGGGGCGGGGGCGGCGGTCACTGTCTGACTCATAGAGACCTCCTAGTCTCTGGTGCGCCGGGGGGTCACCGCCTGGGGCGACCCCCCGAGCCGTCTGTTAGCGAGTGCCGCCGGCCGCGAACTTGCCGACGAAGTCGACGTTCGTCTTGTCGACCAGGAACGGCCCCGTCAGCGTCGGCTTGCCACCGCCGAGAATGTTGCCGTTCACCTTGTACAGCCACAGCGAGTCGACGGACTCGTAGCCCTGCAGGTAGGGCTGCTGGTCGATCGCGAACTCCAGTTCACCGGCCTGGATCTTGGGCGGAATCTGTGGGTTGAAGTCGAAGGTGCCCAGCTTGGCCTTGCTGCCGGACTCCTTGATCGCGTTGATCGCTGCCAGCGCATCCGGCGCACCTAGGGTGATGACGAAGTCGATGCTCGGGTCCTGCTTCAGCTTCGCCCCGATCGTCGACTGCTCCGACGGCCGGTCCGAACCGTTGACGTAGATCTTGGTCCAGGTGCCCTGGAAGGTCTTCTTCACGCCGTTGCACCGGTCCTCGAGCTGGACCTGGCCCTGGAACTGGATGACGCACAGGACATGCTTGTAGCCACCCTCCGAAGCACGCGTACCGCCGGCCTCTCCGGCCAGGCTCTCGTCCGAGCCGAAGTACGACAGCGCTCCGGACTGCGAGTATTGGCCGATACCGGCGTTGAGCGCGACCACCGGGATGCCCGCGGCGACGGCCTTCTTCACCGCCGGGATGAGCGCCTTCGGATCGGGCAGCGTGACCGCGATCCCGTCCACTTTGCTGTCGATGGCGGTCTGGATCAGGTTTGCCTGGTTGCCCGAGGACGGGTCCGACGAGTACTTCAGGTCGACGTTGTCCTTCTGTGCCGCGGCCTTGGCACCCTTCTGGATGATGTCCCAGAAGGTGTCGCCCGGCGCGCCGTGGGTGATCATAGCGACCGTTATCCGCGCGGTGTTCGCCTGGCCGGCGCCGACATTGCCGGCCGCCTGCTCCTCGGACTTCTTGCCACCGCTACTGCTGCAGCCGGCAACCAGCAGGCCGACAACAACCGCGACGGCGAGCAGCCGCTTGCGTGAACTGAACATGACTGTCCCCTCCTTGGGGTCTCTCGCTGGCCGCACCAGTCGGTACCCGGCCATCACTCTTCCCCGCTCTCGTAGCCGGCCGGCGCCAGATAGGCCCGTTGCGCCGACTTCTCCTCCTCGTACGTCACCCGTGCTGACCGGGTCGAGTCGAGCGTCGAGGTTTCGCTGACCGGTACGTCCCACCACGACTCGCTATCGGGCGCGCCGATCAGCGGATCGGTCCGGACGTGGATCACGACCGGGCCGGGGGCGCCCTTGGCGGCGCCGATCGCCTTGTCCAGGTCGGCCCGGCCGTCGACCTCGATCACTTCCACACCGAGGCTGCGGGCATTGGCCGCCAGGTCGACCGGCAGCACGTCGCCGTCCAGTCGCCCGTCGGCACCGCGGTACCGGTACGCCGTCCCGAACCGCTGCGAGCCGAGCGACTCCGACAGCGCGCCGATGGAGGCGAACCCGTGGTTCTGCACCAGCACCACGATGATCTTGATGTTCTCCTGGACCGCGGTGACCAGCTCGCTGGACATCATCAGGTACGAGCCGTCGCCGACCATCACGAACACGTCGCGGTCGGGTGCGCCCAGCCGTACGCCGAGTCCGCCGGCGATCTCGTAGCCCATGCAGGAGTAGCCGTACTCGACGTGGTAGCCCTTGCCGTCGCGGGTGCGCCACAGCTTGTGCAGGTCACCCGGCATCGAGCCGGCCGCGCAGACGACGACGTCGCGCGGGTCGGACAGTTCGTTCACACAGCCGAGCACTTCGCCCTGGGTGAGCAGCCCGCCGGCACCGGTTCCCTGCGGCGGGTTGTACGCATTCTCGACAGTCGCGTCCCACTCGCGGGCCAGCCGCGCGGTCTGCTCGCGGTACTCGTCGTCGACCGACCAGCCCGCCAGGCGTTGCTCCAGGGCGACGAGTGCTTCGCGGGCGTCGGCGACCACCGGCAGCCCTGCGTGCTTGATGCCGTCGAACCGGGCCACGTTGATGTTGACGAACCGCACCGTCGGGTTCTGGAACGCCGTCCGCGAGGCGGTGGTGAAATCGGCGAACCGGGTGCCGACGCCGATCACCAGGTCCGCGGACTCGGCCAGCGTGTTCGCCGCCGTCGTACCGGTCGAGCCGATCGCGCCGACCGACTGCGGGTGGTCGTACGGCAACGAGCCCTTGCCGGCCTGCGACTCCCCGACCGGGATGCCGGTCACCTCGGCGAAGCTGCGCAGCGCGTCGTTCGCCTCGGCGTACGCGACACCCCCGCCGGCGACGATCAGCGGCAGCCGTGACGCCCTGATCAGCTCGGCGGCCTCGTCCAGCATCGATGCCTCGGGCAACGGCCTGCCGATGTGCCAGGTCCGCTCGGCGAACAGTTCCTCGGGCCAGTCGTACGCCTCGGCCTGGACGTCCTGCGGCAGCGCGATCGTCACCGCACCGGTGTCCACCGGGTCGGTCAGAACCCGCATCGCGTTCATCAGGGCCGACGGCAACTGCTCCGGCCGGTGGATCCGGTCGAAGTACCGGGACACCGGGCGGAACGCGTCGTTCACGTTGACGTCACCAGCGGTGGTGCTCTCGAGTTCCTGCAGCACCGGCGCGGAGACACGGGTCGCGAACGTGTCCGACGGGAGCAACAGCACGGGCAGCCGGTTCACCGTCGCCAGCGCCGCGCCGGTGACCATGTTCGTCGAGCCGGGGCCGACGCTCGCGGTACAGGCATAGGTCTGCAGCCGGTTGCGGGTCCGTGCGAAGGCCGCGGCGGTGTGCACCATCGCCTGCTCGTTGCGGGCCAGGATGTACGGCAGGGCCGAGGGGTCGGCGAGCTCGGACTGCAGCAGCGCCTGTCCGACACCGGCGACATTCCCGTGCCCGAAGATGCCGAAGCAGCCCGCGATCAGGCGCTGCCGCTGCCCGTCCCGCTCGGAGAACTGGACGCTCAGGAACCGCAGAAGCGCTTGGGCCACCGTCAGCTTCATGCCTGGCCTCCATCTGCT
>JBKPSJ010000373.1:0-5950 GCA_046765875.1 Actinomycetota bacterium | reverse complement strand
GGAATCCGCCGGCCGGCACCAGCATCGTTCGCAGCGACGCGACCACCTGCTGGGTACGGATCAGCTCGGCCTCCATCTGCTCCAGATGCCTTTGCAGGACACGGTTTCGCGTGTCCGCATCGGGTGCCTCGACCAGCTCACGTACCTGCGGCAGCCGCATGTCGAGCTCACGGAGCCGGCGGATCAGCTGGGCGGCGCGGACCTGCGAGGTCTCGTAGCGCCGATACCCCGACGAGGGGACGATCCGGGCCGGGGTGAGCAGGCCGATGTCGTGGTAGTGGTGCAGCGTCTTGACGCTCAGATGGGTGAGCCGGGAGAACTCGCCGATCGGTACCGAAACGCTCATGCGCGCAAGCCTGCACGCTCCGGTGACAGGAGGGTCACCGCTTCGGCACGCGCCGCGCCAACACCACCAGGGCGCCGGGCTCGGCAACCTCCTCGATGCGGCAGCCCGCACGCACAACGGCGTTCAGGTAGGTCGACAGCGGACGATGGATCCGGCCACCGGCCGGGTACACCGCGAGGTATCCGTCGGACCCGGACAACGCGGGATGCTCGACGACGAAGACCAGCCGGCCATCCGGCCGCAACGCCTGCACCGCGGTCAGCAGCGCCGGCTCCCAGTCCTCGGTCGTGCTGAACACCCCCTCGACCACGACCGCGTCGTAAACCGGCTGGAAGTGCACATCGGCCAGGCCGGCACGCAACGGCACGACGTTGACATCGTCGAGCCGGGTACCCGGCCCTACCAGCGCGGTGACGCTGGCGCCGCGCCCGGCAAGGACGCACGCGGTCCGCTCAGCGTGATCACCGGCGTACAGGATCCGGCGGCCGGCCGGGTCGCCGAGCATCGCGAGGACCGCGGGCTCGGGCTGCATCCGCTCAGTATGCCGAGCCGCGGCCTGCAAGGACCTGGGTGGGCCTACGACGGGGTGCCGCGGTTCCGGGGTCAGTCCTCCAGGTCGTCCTCGTCGTCGAGGTCATCGTCGAACTCGTCCAGGTCGAGGTCGTCATCGTCCTCGTCGTCGTCACCCAGGTCCAGGTCGTCGTACTCGTCGTCGAAGTCGTCGGTGTCGTCCGTGTCGAGGTCACCGTCGAAGTCGTCGTCCTGGTCGTTCCACTGCGTGGTCATCTGTTCCCCTTCAGGTCACGAGGAGCATCTCGAGCCAACCCCGATCATGGCAGCGTCGACGGGGGTCGCGGTAGCCCGGACCGCATGGTGGCATGCCCCGCGGGCCACCCGACCCGCGGGGCACGTCTGCAGTGGAGTTCTGGTCAGTGCTCGTGGTCCAGCTGGCCGCGGATCTCGCCGCCCGGGTACTTCGCGCTGTGTACGTTGGCGTACGCCGTGCCGTTACGGATCGCGGCGACCAATTCGGCGAACTCACCCGCCGTGATGCCCTGCGCCGCCGGTCCGACCACGGCGGCCGCGGTCAGCGTGCCGGTCACCGTGCCGCCATCCGGCGGACAGGCCGGCGTACCGGCGGGGCCGTTGCCGAGGTTCGTGCACAGAAACACCGAGATGCCGCCGCTCTGCGCCCTGCCACCGATGTGGATGTGCGACTGCAGGGCCGACGCCTCGAGGCTGCCGAACGTCAGTTCGTAACTGAGTTCCTGCTTGTTGTCGTCGATCTGGACCCGGACCGTTCCGGTACCGGTGGTCGACAGCGCCAACGGGTCCTCCTGGTACCCGGTCAGCTTGACGTTCCACACGGTCTGGCCTTCATCCGAACCGTTGTCGCTGGCGACCGCGATCGAGCCCGTAGCGAGCGCCGCGATCACCACACCCCCGAGTGCCGCATGCCGCACTCCGCCGAGTTTCACCATGACCTCCAGGTTGTAGCTGTCGTGTGCACGTGACAGGCCTTTGTGTACGCCCGTCGGTGCCCGCGCGAAAGTGGTTGAGTACTCACGGTTTGGCTATGGCGTCAGGACTTGTCAGCGACGCCCGCAGGTGCAAGGGCTTCACGCCTCGCGAACGGCGGCCCGGTCCTCGGCGTACCGAATCGACTCGAAGACGATCAGGACGGCCATCAGCACGACCGTCACGGCCAGCGCGAGCAACGCCGGCCCGAACGCCGCCAGCGGCCACACAGCCAACAGCACCACGACGGCAGCCGCTCGCGGAATGCCGATGCCCATCCGCAACCGCCACTTGAAGATCAGCAGGCCGACCAGGTAGAGCGCGACACCGCCGAACAAGGCTCCGGCGGCGAACATGCCCATCTTCTCCGACGCGACCGCGTGGCCGAGAACCTCCTCGACGCCGACCGCCGCGATGACGATGCCGGCGACCACCGGGAAATGGCCGTAGGTGTACGCGTCGATCGCGAGCCGGACCCGGTGCTCGCCTCGCGCTTCGCGCATCACCCGCTCGGCGGCCGGCGACATCGCGTCGAAGTACGCCCACCACAGCAACAGCGAGAGCAGTACGCCGAGCACTGCGGCGACCAGCAGTTCGGAACTGATGGACTGTTGCGCCGCGCCGACGCCGACCGCCACCACCGACTCGCCGAGCGCGAGGATCACGAACAGGCCGTGTCGCTCGGTCCAGTGCGACGCACTGTGGATCCGCCAACCGCCATGCAGGGCGAACACCCACGTGAGGGCCACGTCGCCGCCGAGCGCGAGCGCGAACAGAACCGTCTGCATCCAGCCGCCGAGGGCGATCCCGATCAGCAGCAGGACCATGCTGGCCAGCAGCGGCAGCCAGGCCTTCATGACCGTACGTACCAGCCCGCGGTCGCCCGCCGCGGCCACGACGTACACGAGCAGGTGCACCGCCCGGATCACGAAGTAGGCAAGGACGAAGACCAGTGGGCCGTTCAGCCCGCCGGGCCCGTCGTGCCACACCTCCGGGATCGTCATCGCCACGACGAAGATGGCCGCCAGCGCGATCACCATCGCGGCCCGGACGGCGCCCTCGTCGGCGCGGGCCTGGTTGCCCAGCCATGTGTACGCCGACCAGGTCCACCACAACAGCCCGAGCATCAGCAGTCCCTGGATCAGCCCGTTCACGGTGTGCGCATGGTGGACGTACGCCGTGATCTGGGTGATCGCGAACACGTAGACCAGATCGAAGAACAGCTCGAACGTCGTCGTCTCGTGGTTCTCGACGGTCGGCCGCGCACGTAGTCGCTGGACCAGGCTCATGGTCGGCACCTCCCGCCGCCAGCCTGCCCGACACCGACCGCGTTTGTCTCGTAACTCGATGCCTATCCTGCTCGTTGTCCTGCCGACGGCTCAGGCTGTCGGGGTGAGGTGAGGTCAGGATGGCAAAAAGCAGTACCCGGCCAGCCCGGCGCGCGGTGCCGGTCGACGTCCAGGTCGGCGGGCACTGGCTGCGGGCCACGGCGCACGCCGCGCGGGTCGACCGCCGCCGCGGTCAGCAGATCCTGGTCCATTGTCACAGCCGGATGATCTGGATCCCCGCGTCCCGCGTCCGCAAGCCCGCTACCCAACACCCATGATCAGCCCGCCCACGTCGTCGGTCGTCCGGAGTCTGGCCTCGGGTCACCTCAGTCATTCTGGGACATCAGCTGCCCGACCGTGTCCGGGCGCACGCCGAGGTCGGCGGCCCACGCGGTGACCAGGTCGCAGAACCGTGCGTAGTCCTGGCTCCACCAGTCCATCCGCGGCCACCACTCGGTGTTCTTGCCGAGCCAGCGGCGTACGACCCGGTCCAGGATCGGGGCCGCCGGTACGTTGTCGTGCCCGGCCCTGGCGAAGTAGAGGAACTTGGTCCCGAGCGAGACGCCCAGCCCCTTCAGCCGATGCGCGGCCAGGTAGTCGAAACCGGCCGGTCCACCCTCGGACCTGACCTTGCGGAGCGCGCCGAGCAGCCTTGGTCCGGCGGTCATGTCGTTGAGCACCCGATTGGTCCGGTACGCGCCGTACGAGTGCAAGCCATGGCCCCACAACATCGCGGTGACAAAGGCCTCCTTGCAGGTGACCTCGTCCCGCTCCGCCCTCGCGAACCGCGCGACCACAGCAGCCCGGTCGATGCGGTCCGGGATCCCGGCAAGGTAGGCCGCATAGTCCGGCAGCCGATGGGTCCAGATCGCCGGGGTCCAGCGGGACCCGCACGGCTCGGGCCGGCCGCGCTCGTCCCAGTCGTCGCGAGCGCGGCGCAACGAATCGGGGACCCGGATACCGGCGCGTGCCACGGCCTCCACCCCACTCCGCAAGGCGGATGTTCACCCGGACCCCACCATCACCAACCGTAGACGGGTGAACCGCCCGAGGCACCACTTCGGCTATCAGCCTTTGTGATACCTAGGTCTGCTCCTTGTCCTGGTCATAGGTGATCTGCTCGCGGGGAGCCCGGCCGGCCAGGTCGAGGAAGTAGCCCTCGTCGCGGACCACGTCGGGGAGTTTCACGTCGTCGATGATGTTCAGCGCCACCAGGGTCGACAGGTAGCCGTGCAGCATCATCCGGGCACCCGACTCCAGGCCGGTCTTGGTCAGCTTGGTCCGCGTACCGGAGGTCTGGCGGGCGAACGCGTACCAATACTCCTCCGGTTGCCTGCCGAGCCAGCGCACCAGGTCCTCGGCGCGGTCCAGCCGTGCCTTGGCGGCCTCCTTGTCGGCGAAATCCTCGATGTCCCAGTCCGAATGCCGCCGGGCCAAGTGGTACGGCGATTCACGGATGTCGATCACGATCGGTGCGTCCGGCTGCGTCTTCGACCGCTCCATCAGCGCATCCAGCCGGGGCCGGACGGTGTTGTCGTACAGCACGCTCATGACGCGGAACGCCGACAGCATCCCCGGCGGGACCCGGCGTACGGCCCGGCTGCCGCCACCAGCGTTGACCACGATCCGCCGGCGGACCTGGTTCAGCGGTTTCGGGAGCGGAATGTTGCCGAAGGCCCACATCGTGTCGGTCTGCCGGCTCAGTTCGTCGTACCAGCCGGTGGCGAGGTTGTTGTGGACACCGCCGTCGGTGAGCTTCAGCCAGTACGGGAACGGTGGCGCGAGATAGCCGTTCTGGAAGCGGAACCGCCGACGGCGGAATCGCCGGGTCGGGTACACGACCGGGAAGGCGGCCGAGGCGTACACCGCGCTCGAGGTCCGCACCCGGGTCGGGTCACCCCAGCCGAAGGCCGGACAGCAGACGAAGTTCCGGGAGAGGTAGACCGGCGATCCCGAGACCAGGTCGGTCGCGATCAGCACATGCGTGGTCGGCGAGTCGGTCATGTCAGACAGCATCCGCTTGCCGTGACCGCCGCGCGCGACCGACGCCAGCGTGGCGCCGTACAACGCCTCCTGGAGCCAGCCACGCGTGACCGACACCCCGAGTAGCAGGAAGCAGACGAACGCGAGCAGGATCCAGCGCCACGGCCAGCTGCTGAAGTCCGGGATCGCCTTGGCCGAGACCAGCAACGGCACTCCGAACGCGACAACGATGCCGATGAACCGCGGAGCGAGGTAGCGCACCGACTCCCACACCGCTGCCCGGCTGAAGATGAACGCGCCACGACGGCTCAGGGCGTACGCCAGCGGCTTGGCGATCTGCTCGAACTCCTGCACCGTCATGCAGTCCATGTACTTCGACGATTGCGCGACGGCGGCGTTGACGATGGAGCCGCCGGACACCGACGAGATGTGACTGACCTTGCGGTTCTCGCCGCATTCGATCAGCCCGATCAGCACACCGAGCGAGAACAACGCCGCCCGTACGCCGCCGCCCGACAACGCCACGCCGGTTCCGTCGAACGCGATGTCGGGCCGGATCGGCTCCACCGGCTTCTCAGGTTCTGTGTACGCGTCTGTTTGTTTGCCTGTCTCGGAGGTCGCCGGCACGTCCTGTTCCGCCGGGATCCCGTTGACCATGTCGACCATGTGCCCCCACCCCTACCCCATAGTGCACCCGGTACGTCGCCTGCGCGTAGACGGCGTTACCGGTAGTAGTCGCTGTATGGGCAAGGCGGACAGACAGATAGTGTCGGCG
>JBKPSJ010000372.1:0-19517 GCA_046765875.1 Actinomycetota bacterium | reverse complement strand
GTGCAGGAGTCCAGCGAGGCCGCCCGGATCGCGATCCGGGTCACCGGCGACGTCGCCACCCGGACCGAGGCCCGGCTGCTGCTCAGCGACAACGTGTTCGTCAACCGCGTGCAGCGCACCGAGTTGCTGGACCAGGCGTTCGCCGAGGCCGAGGGCATCGACGTGCTCGAGGCCAAGGTCCGGGTACGCCGGGCCGGTGCGGCGTACTTCGATCGGCGGCTCGACGACGCGATGGAGGATGCCGAAAGGGCGCTCGCGCTGAGCCGCGGGGCCGGCGACACCGAGGTGCTGCTGTCGGCGCTGGGAATGCTCGCCGCGATCGAGCACCTGACCGGCGACGGCGCCGACGCGCTGCACCAGGAGGCCGGCCGGCTCGCTGCCGGCCGCGAGCTGACCGGTGTGGTCGTCGAGGCCCGGCAGATGGCCGCGATGACCGAGCTGTTCCAGGGCCGGTCGGACGAGGCGTATGCGCAGATCACCGCGCTGGTCGACGAGGTACGCCGCAGCGGCGCGATCAGCTGGCTGAGCTCGGTGCTGATCTCGGCGACGGCCATCCACGAACGGTCCGGCCGATGCGCGGAGGCGCTGCTCACCGCGTCGGAGTGCGCCCGGCTGTGCGAGGACATCGGTGACGAGGTCGAGGTCGGCCAGCTGGTGGCCGCCCGCGGCCAGCTGCTCGCCGGCACGCTGGGCGAGGGGATCCGGCTGGCCGACGACGCGGTCCGGCGCGCCCGGGAGAACGAGAACGTCGAGTGGCTGCCGCTGGCGCTGGTGGTGCTGGGCTCGGCCAAGTTGCTCGACGGCGACACGCGGACGGCGGCCGCGGCCTGCATGGAAGCGGCCGGCCTCGGCCTGGACTTCATGGTCAACGATCCGGGCGTGGTGATGTGGTGCGGCGACTACCTCGAGGTGCTGGTGGCCGCCGGTGAGCTGGACGAGGCCGACAGGCTGATCCGGGTGTTACGCGACCGGGCCGCCAAGCTGGGACGCACCGTCGTCGGTGTCCCGCTGCGCCGCGCCGACGCGCTTCGCGTCGCCAAGGGTGGCGACGCCGCGGCCGCGCTCGCCATGCTCGACGAGACGATCGCCGAACCGGCGCAAGGGGCGAACCCGCTGGACGTGGCCCGTTGCGAGCTCGCCCGGGCCCGGGTCACCCGGCAGGCCCGGCGGCGATCGCTGGCCCGGACTTCGTACGCGGCGGCGATCGAGAGCTTCGACGCGCTCGGCGCCGTGCTCTGGCGCGAGATCGCGCAGGCGGAGCTGGCCCGGCTCGACGACCCCGGCCGGCAGGGCTCAGCCGAGCTCACCGACGCCGAACGGACCATCGTCGAGATGCTCCACAACGGCGCCACGAACCGAGAGATCGCCGGCTCGCTGTACCTCAGTGTCAAGGCCGTCGAGTCCCAGCTGACTCGGCTCTACCGCCGGTACGCGGTCCGCAACCGGACCCAGCTTTTGCGCGCGGTCAGGGATGGACGGCCCTGACTTCTCCGTAGGTGACGACCTGGCTACTCGGTGCGCTGAAGGGTAACCCTTGATGTTCACCTTGTGCGTCCGAACGCTTGCTCGCGTAGGTCATTCCCCGTGAGTGTTGCCTACCAGAACGGACTGCCTCGGTGACGCGGCATCCTTCGACCCCTCAGGACCGGGGCGGCCGTTGTGAGGTGCGGCCGCCCTGTCTTCGTGGTGGAGATCGGTCTCAGCGGAGTTCGACCCTGGTCCAGTGCGCGCCCCGGTCCGTTCAGGTGAGCGCCGCGTCGCGCACGAACGCCCGGCTGGTTGCGGGGACTTCCCTGAAAGCCGAATGATGATGCGCTTGGTGAGACTTGACTTCCAGCGTCCTTGAATTGCGAGCGTTGGGCCGACCCTACAGAGAGGATGCGCGACCGTGTGGATCTGCAAGACCTGTGCCGTCGAGCACGGCGAGAAGGTTGACGTCTGCGCCATCTGCGCTGACGAGCGGCAGTGGGTGCCCAAGGACGGCCAGCACTGGACCAGCCTGGACGAGTTGCGCGCCGCCGGTACGACGGTGACCGTCGCCGAACTCGAGCCGGACCTGTACGCCGTCGAAGCCAAGCCGGGTGTCGGGATCGGCCAGCAGGCGAAGCTGGTCCGCACCCCGGCCGGCAACCTGCTGTGGGATCCGATCGGCTATGTCGACGAGCGCGGCGCCGCGCGGGTCCGCGAACTCGGCGAGGTGCTCGCGATCGCGGCCAGCCATCCGCACATGTTCGGGGTCCAGGTCGAGTGGAGCCGGGCGCTGGGTGGCGTACCGGTGCTGGTCGCCGAGCCGGACCTGGAGTGGGTCGCTCGGCCCGATCCGGCAATCCAGCCCTGGAAGGAGCCGCTCGAGTTGGCGCCCGGGCTGACGCTGTACCAGCCCGGCGGGCACTTCCCGGGCAGCGCCGTGGTGCACTGGGCCGCCGGCGCGGACGGCCGGGGCGTACTACTCAGCGGCGACACGATCTTCCCGAACCCGGGCGGCAAGTCGGCCAGCTTCATGCGCAGCTACCCGAACCGGATCCCGCTCTCGGCGGCTGTGGTCGACCGGGTCACCAAATCCGTGGAGGGGCTGGAGTTCGACCGCGTGTACGGCAACTTCGCCAACACCATCGACGAGGACGCGCGCCGGATCATCCGGTTCTCAGCCGACCGGCACATGGCCTGGGTCCGCGGCGACTACGACCACCTGACCTGACGCAAGCTTCAGGCGGCGGCGCGGGCGGCGCTCAGTTCGGTGTGCAGGGCAAGCATCCGGTCCACACAGGTCTGCCAGTCGAACTGCTCGGCCCGCCGCCGCGCGGCCGCACGCCGGGCGATCTCGGGCTGTGCGGCCAGCGCCAGCACCGCGTCGGCGAGTGTCTCCGGCCGGGCCGGTCCCCATCGGCCGCAACCGGCGTCGACCAGTTCGCGGGCCCCGCCGGCGTCCGCGGTGACCACCGGCGTACCGGCGGCGAGTGCCTCCAGTACGGCCAGGCCGAACGTCTCTCCCGGGCAGACCGACAGCGCGATGTCGGCCCGGGCGAGGTGGCCGGCCAGCACCGCCCGGTCGCCGATGTAGCCGTGGAACCGTACCGGGGCGTCGCCCGCGATCGCGAGCAGTTCGTCCAGGTGTGGGCCGGTGCCGTACACGTCCAGCCGCAGCGGTACGCCGCGCCGGTGCAGCTCGACCGCCGTGGCGACGGCCAGGTGCGGGCTCTTCTCCCGCGACAACCGGCCGGCGTGTACGAGCTTGAGCAGGCCGTCGTTCAGCGGCCGGCCACGGGAGGGGTGGAACGTGTCCAGGTCGACACCCAGTGGGATCCGGATCAGCGGTGTGGTCACCTCGGCGAACTCGTCGGCGGCGTACCGCGACGTGACCACGATCGCGTCGTAGGCGCGGCCGAGCAGCTTGTACAGCGCACCCACCCCGGCGGCGACACCGAGCTGGCGGCCGGTGCGCAGCGAGACCATCGCGTCCAGCCGCTCGTGGCTGAACAGCACCGAGCCGATGCCGTTCTTGCGCGCCCAGCGGGTGACCGGAAGCAGCGTCGACTTGTCCGAGATCTCCACGGTGGTCGGTGCGAATCGCTCCAGCACCTCGGTGACCTTCCACGGCTGTGCGATCAGCCGGTACCCGCCGCCGACCTGCGGCGCCCGCAGCCGTACAACCGTGCCGTACTGGGTCTCGGTGATCGAGTCCTTGGCACCCGGCGTGACCACGATCCGGTCCATGCCCGCCGCGACGTACCCACGGCCGACGTGCTCGATCGCGGTCCGCATGCCCCCGGAAGTGGGCCCGACGAAGTTGGCGAGCTGTGCGATCCGAAGCGTCATGCGGCGTGCCGCTCGGGTACGCGATCAGCCATGACGGCAGCGTAGTGCCGGTCGACCAGGTCGTCGACGACGGCCGGCCAGGTCCGGAACTGGACCCGGCGGCGGCCCGCCTCGGCGATCTCGGCGGCACGGGCCGGGCCGGCCAGCAGCCGTTCGACCGCCGCCCGCAGGTCGCCGGGCCGGTGATGGTCGAACAGCTCGCCGGTCAGGCCGGGTGTGATCAGATCCAGCGGGCCGCCGGCGGCCGGTGCGACCGCGGGTACGCCGGAGGCCTGCGCCTCCTGGATGGTCTGGCAGAACGTCTCGTGCTCACCGGTGTGGACGAACACGTCCAGGCTGGCGAAGATGCGGGCCAGGTCCGTACCGCGGCGCATCCCGAGGAACGTTGCGTGCGGCAACGAGCGCTCGACGACCGGGCGGTCCGGGCCGTCGCCCACGACGACTACCCGGCAGCGAGCCGGGTCCAGTTCGCTCAGCCGCCGGACGTTCTTCTCGGGTGCCAGCCGGCCGACGTACCCGGCGATCGGCAACCCGTCCGGCGACAGTTCGTGCCGCAGGTCCTCGTCGCGCAGGCCCGGGTCGAACAGGTCGAGGTTCACGCCGCGGCCCCAGTGGTGCACGCGCGGTACGCCGGCCTGCACCAGTTGCGCGACCGCCGACGACGAAGGCGCAAGCGTACGGTCGCAGCGCGAGTGCACCCTCCGGACCCAGGCCCACACGCCGCGGTCGGCCCGCGCCGCCCACGGGTACTGCTGGGCGAAGCCGGCGATGTCGGTCTGGAAGATCGCGACCGTCGGCAGGCCCAGCCGGCGGGTGGTCCGCAGCGCATAGGCGCCGATCACCAGCGGCGAGGCAAGGTGCACCAGATCCGGCCGGAAGTCCTCGATGGTACGGGCGATCTCGCGGGCCGGGATCCCGACCGGGAACTCCTTGTACCCGGGGAATCCGAAGCTGCGCGCCCGGACCACCGGGATGCCGTGGTAGCTGTCCGGCCCGGCTCCGGCGGCGATGATCTGCACCTCGTCACCCCGCTCGACCAGCCGGTCGGCCACGTGCCGGACCGTGTTCGCCACTCCGTTGATCTGCGGCAGGAACGACTCCGCGACAATCACGATGCGCACACCCGGAGGGTCTCGGTACCTGGTGAACCTTCGGCAAATCGTGTGCGTCCTGTCGCAGAGCGTCCCCCAACCGTTCCCCGGGCATCACATGAACACCCGGCGACCCCACCCCCAACGACTGGGGTGGCAGGCTGCGGGTATGGAGATCGCCGATGCTCAGCAGTTGTGGGTGCCGAAGCCGGGGTGGTTGAACACGGCGTCGTACGGGCTGCCGCCGAGGCCCGCCTGGGACGCGTTGCAGCAGGCGCTGGCGGACTGGCGGGTCGGTGCGACCAGTTGGGAGCCGTGGGGTGAGTTCACCGAGCGGGCCCGGCAGTCGTTCGCCCGGTTGGTCGGCGTACCGGTCACCGATGTGTTTCAGGGCAGCACCGTCTCGGCTGCGGTTTCACTGGTGGCCACGGCATTGCCGGACGGCGCCCGGGTGCTGGTGCCCGACGTCGAGTTCACCTCGAACGTCTTCCCGTGGCAGGTGCACGCCGACCGCGGGGTGAGCGTGACGACTGCTCCGGTGGAGAAGTTCCTGGAGTCGATCGAGCCCGGGTACGACGTGGTGACCTTCAGCGCCGTGCAGTCCTCGACGGGTTCGGTGGCCGACCTCACCGCGATCTGTGCCGCCGCGCGCGAGGTCGGTGCGCTGGCGGTGGTCGACGCCTCGCAGGCGGTCGGGTGGCTACCGGTGGACGCCTCGGTCGCGGACGTGCTGATCGCCTCGACGTACAAGTGGATGATGTCGCCGCGCGGTGCGGCGTTGGGCTATGTGGCGCCGCGGCTGCGGGACCGGATCCGCCCGCTGCAGGCGGGCTGGTACGCCGGTGAGGACGTACACGCGTCGTACTACGGCCTGCCGATGGACCTTGCCCGGGACGCGCGCGCCTTCGACCAGTCGCCGGCCTGGTTCAGCCATGTCGGCACCGCGCCCGCGCTCGAGGTGATCGAGCGGATCGGGATCGCCGCGATCCACGAGCACGACGTCGGGCTGGCCAACGCGTTCCGCCTCGGGATCGGGCTGGAGCCGTCGGACTCCGCGATCGTGTCGGCGGACATCCCGGGCGCGGAGGAGGCGTTCGCCGCCGCCGGGGTGCGGGCCGCGGTCCGCGACGGCCGGCTCCGGGTGTCGTTCCACGTGTACTCGACGGACGAGGACGTCCGGATGGCGGTCGAGGCGCTGGCCGACCTCGTCAGGAGATAGATAGACTCTCCGTGGGAGCGCTCTCATACGCCCGTCTCGTCGGAGGGAAGACTGTGATTGACCCGGAACGCCTGTCCCTGCAGCTCTACACCATCCGCGCCGAACTGGATCGTGACCTGGACGGTGCGGTCGCCCGGGTCGCCGGGATCGGCTTCCGGCAGGTCGAGCCGTTCGGCCTGACCGATCTCGGACCGCGGCTCGCCGGGCCGCTGGCCGAGCACGGCCTGACCGCCCCGACCACGCACGCCCGCCTGATCGGCGCCGACCTGCCGGCCGTGTTCGAGGCCGCGGTCAAGCTCGGCACCAGCACGGTGATCGACCCGTACGTCGACCCGAAGCGCTGGCAGGCAGAGGACGACGTACGGCAGATCGCCACCGAGCTGAACGACGTCGCCGCGAAGGCGAAGGACCACGGCCTCACGATCGGCTACCACAATCACCACTTCGAGCTGGAGTCGCGGATCGACGGCCGGCACGCACTCGAGCTGTTCGCCGAGCAGCTCGACGCCGCCGTCGTGCTCGAGGTCGACACGTACTGGGCCGCGGTCGGCGGCGCCGACGTGCCGGCGCTGCTGGAGCGACTCGGCGATCGTGTGGTCGCGCTGCACATCAAGGATGGCGACGGCACGCTCGACAACAAGGCCCAGGTCGCGGTCGGCGCCGGGACGATGCCGGTGGCGGCGATCATGGCCGCCGCGCCGGACGCCCTCCCGGTCGTGGAACTGGACGACTTCGCCGGCGACATGTTCACCGCGGTCTCCGACAGCTACGCCTACCTGAGCGAGGCCGCGTGAGCACCGGTCCGGTCGGCGTCGGCGTGATCGGCGCCGGCGTCATCGCCGGAACGTATCTGGAGAACCTGAACGCCTTCCCCGACGTCGTCGTACACGCCGTCGGGGACCTGCGACCGCGGGCCGCGCAGGCTCGAGCCGAGGAGTACGGCGTCGCCGCCGCGGGGACGCCGGACGTGGTGCTCGCTCACCCGGACGTTGAGATCGTCGTCAACCTCACCATCCCGGCGGCACACGTCGAGGTCGCGCTGGCGGCCGTTGCCGCGGGCAAGCACGTGTGGAGCGAGAAGCCGTTCGCGCTCGACCGGGACGGCGGCGCGAAGCTGCTGGCCGCCGCGTCCGAGGCGGGGGTCCGGCTCGGGTGCGCGCCGGACACGTTCCTCGGCGCCGGGTTGCAGACCGCCCGCCGGATCATCGACGCGGGCGACATCGGCGCGCCGCTGACGGCGCTGACGCTGATGCAGTCACCGGGGCCGGAGTCGTGGCACCCGAACCCGGCGTTCCTGTTCGCCGAGGGTGCCGGGCCGCTGTTCGACATCGGACCCTATTACCTGACCGTTCTGATACAGACGTTCGGTCCGGTCGCCGCGCTGGCGGGGCTGGCCTCGACCGCCCGCACCAGCCGCACGATCGGGTCGGGCCCGCTGGCCGGGCAGGACTTCGACGTCACCGTGCCGACGCACATCAGCACGATCGCGCGGTTCGAGAACGGCACGTCGTCGCAGAGCATCTTCAGCTTCGACTCCGCTCTGCCGCGCGCCGGCTTCGTCGAGATCAGCGGCACCGAGGCGACGCTGGCACTGCCGGACCCGAACAACTTCGCCGGCGAGATCCGCCGGTACGCCCGTGGCGCCGAAGACTGGGAGGTCGTGGCCGACGTCGAGTCTGTTGCCGGACGCGGGCTCGGCGTACTGGACATGGCCCGCGGGATCCGTACCGGCCGGCCGCACCGCGCGACCGGCGACCTGGCCCAGCACGTACTCGACGTCATGGTCTCGGTGGCCGACTCCATCGAAACCCGCGCCTTCGTCGACGTGACCAGCACCGTCGCCGTACCCGATGTATTGCCGGACGACTGGGACCCATACGCGGCGACGCTCTAGACGTGGGCGATCTCACCGCGCGACGACGTACCCGGGCGGGCGGGATCGCCCTAACGTTGAAGGTTATGAGCCACCAGACCGAGTCGGGCTGGGACTTCGAGCCGGTCTACGGTCCGCGTACGGATTTCGACCCTGCGGCCAAGCTCGGGGCGCCCGGCGAGTATCCGTTCACCCGCGGCGTTTACCCGTCGATGTACACGCATCGGCCGTGGACGATGCGGCAGTACGCCGGGTTCGGCACCGCTGCCGAGTCCAACCGGCGGTACCACCAGTTGATCGATGCCGGTACGCACGGGTTGTCGGTGGCGTTCGACCTGCCGACCCAGATGGGGTACGACTCCGACGCGAACATCGCGCACGGCGAGGTCGGCAAGGTCGGGGTGGCGATCGACTCGATCGACGACATGCGAGTGCTGTTCGACGGGATCCCGCTGGACCAGGTGTCGACGTCGATGACGATCAACGCGCCGGCCGCGGTGCTGCTGTTGCTGTACCAACTGGTGGCCGAGGAGCAGGGCGTCCCGGGCGACAAGCTCACCGGCACGATCCAGAACGACGTGCTCAAGGAATACATAGCCCGCGGTACCTATATCTACCCGCCGAAGGAGTCGCTGCGGCTGATCAGCGACGTCTTCGCGTACTGCAAGGCCGAACTGCCGCGCTGGAACACCATCTCGATCTCTGGGTACCACATGGCCGAGGCCGGTGCCACGCCCGTGCAGGAGATCGCGTTCACCCTCGCCGACGGCGTCGAATACGTCCGCGCCGCGGTCGGCTCCGGGCTGGACGTCGACGAGTTCGCGCCGCGGCTGTCGTTTTTCTTCGTGGCCCGTACGACGTTCCTCGAGGAGGTCGCCAAGTTCCGCGCGGCACGGCGGATCTGGGCCCGGGTGATGCGCGACGAGTTCGGCGCGACGAACCCCAAGTCGATGATGCTGCGGTTCCACACCCAGACCGCCGGGGTCCAGCTGACCGCACAGCAGCCCGAGGTCAACCTCGTACGGGTAGCGGTGCAGGGGCTCGGTGCCGTGCTCGGCGGGACGCAGTCGTTGCACACGAACTCCTACGACGAGGCGATCGCGCTGCCGACGGAGAAGGCGGCCCGGCTGGCGCTGCGCACCCAGCAGGTGCTCGCCTACGAGAGCGACGTGACCGCGACCGTCGACCCGTTCGCCGGTTCGTACGTGGTCGAGCAGCTGACCGACGACACCGAGGCCGCCGCGCTGGACCTGATGCGTCAGGTCGAGGACTTCGGCGGTGCCGTCGCCGCGATCGAGAAGGGCTTCCAGAAGCAGGAGATCGAGCGCTCGGCCTACCGGATCGCGCGGCAGATCGACGAGGGCGAGCGGATCGTCGTCGGGGTCAACAGGTTCCAGATCGCCGAGGAGGAGCCGTACGAGCCGCTCCGGGTGGACCCGGCGATCGAGGCGCAACAGGCCGAACGGCTGGCCACGGTGCGAGCCGAGCGGGACGCCGAGGCGGTTGAGACCGCTCTGACCGCGCTTCGGGAGGCGGCTCGCGGAACTGCGAACTGCCTGTATCCGATGAAGCAGGCGCTGGCCGCTCGCGCCACCGTCGGAGAGGTCTGCGACGCGCTGCGCGAGGTGTGGGGTGTGTACGTGCCTGCGGACGCTTTCTGACACCTGGGTATGGTGCTGGGTCAGTCTTGTACCGAGAGAGCACCAGGGGTAAACGGATATGTCGCGATGGTCGGATCTGACGGAGCGCTCACTGGCGGGTATCGAGACCTGCAAGCCGGTGTACCGCCCGACGAACTTCTGGTCGATGGGCCTGGACCCGCTGCTGCAGGACCTCGAGAGGCGTGACCTCGAGCGCTTCAAGCAGTGGCCGAGCGCGTCGGTGTGGTTCTACCCGCTGTACGGTCGCGGGTTCACCAACGCGACGATCGAGAAGACGTACGAGTTCGCCAAGACGGTCAACGAGGACGCCAACCTGACCTCCATGGCCAGCGCGCTGAATGGTGGGCTGGACGCGCGGCGGGACTATGACGCGGCGTGCCTGGCCTGGGACCAGGACCGGTGGCCGTTCGACCTGGTCAATCTCGGTGAAAGCAAGATCGGGCAGCCCCGGCAGTACTACCGCGAAAGCGGTCTGCCGGATATCGGGTTCGGCCGGCCGTACCTGAACTACCTGCTGATCCTCGCCGCGCTGTCGAAGCATGTTGAGGCGCCGCCGCGGAGCGTGCTGGAGATCGGCGGCGGGTTCGGGGTGCTCGGCGAGATCCTCATGTCCCGGGATCCGCAGGCGCGCTACGTCGACGTCGACATCCCACCGCTGCTCACCGTGGCCTCGTACTACCTGACCGAGCTGTTCGGCGCGGACCGGGTCAAGATCTTCGACGAGTCGGTGCCCGACGAGGGCCCGATCGACGTCCCCCAGTCCGGGGTGCTGCCGAACTGGCGGATCGAAGACATCAGCGGCGAGTTCGACCTGTTCGTCAACGCGTTCTCGTTCCAGGAGATGGAACCCGACGTGGTCGCGCACTACATCGCGACGGTGGCGGCCAAGAACCCCGAGTACGTGGTGTCGCTGAACTCCAAGGCCGGCAAGCGAATGGCCGAGAAGGAGAATGAGTGGGGTGTGATGGAGCAGGTCACCTCGGCGATGATCTCCTCGAAGTTCGAGGAACATGGCTACAGGGTGCTCGCCCGCTATGGCCGACCGCTGATCGTTTCCGCCGGCGAACTCGTCGTCATGAAACGTATCTGAACCAATCCAGAGGTAGGTCAGTCGAGAAGCGCGGCCGCGGTCAGGATCGTCGTCCCGACCGCGATCGCCTCCTCGTCCGGGAGGAACTCTGGGGTGTGCAGGTCCGGCGCCGAGTCCAGCCCCGGGAGACGGACGCCGAGCCGGGCCATGGCGCCCGGCACGTGTTGCACGTACCAGGCGAAGTCCTCGCCGCCGAGGCTCTGGTCGGTCGGCGCCACCGCGGACGGGCCGAGGGTCTGCTCCACCGACCGGCGCAGTACGTCGATCGCGAGCGCGTCGTTCATCACCGGTGGTACGCCGTGGGTGACCTCGGTGTCGATCTCCACCCGGTATGGCGCCACCAGCTGCTCGGCCAGGACGGGGATCAACTCGGCGGCCTGGCTCCAGACCGTGCTGTCGAGGCTGCGAACCGTGCCCTCGAGCTCACCACGGGTCGGGATCGCGTTCGCCACCGAGCCGGCCGTCACCCGGCCCCACACCAGCGTCACGGCGGCGCGCGGGTCCGTCCGCCGGGCCAGCGCCAGCGGTAGCTCGGTGGCCAGCACGCCGAGCGCGTGCACCAGGTCGCCGGTCAGGTGCGGCCGTGAGGTGTGGCCGCCGGCGCCGGACAGCCGGATCAGCACCCGGTCCGAGGCGGCGGTGAGCGCGCCGACTCGCAGCCCGACCCGGCCGGTGTCCAGCCGCGGATCGCAGTGGAGGCCGTAGATCCGGTGAACGCCTTCGATCCCGCCGGCCAGGATCGCCTCCTCGGCGCCGCCCGGGACGGTCTCCTCAGCCGGCTGGAAGATCAGCCGGACCCGGCGGTCCAGCACCCCGTCGGCCGACATCCCGGCCAGCACCAGCCCGGCACCGAGCAGCGCGGCTGTGTGTACGTCGTGGCCGCAGGCGTGCGCCACGCCGGCCCGAGTGGACCGGTACGGCGAGTCGATCGTCTCGGTGATCGGCAGCGCGTCGATGTCGGCGCGGAGCGCCACGCAGGTGTCGCCGGAGCCGATGTCGCAGATCAGCCCGGTCCCGGTCGGCAGGATCGCCGGGGACAGCCCGGCCTCGACCAGCCGGTCGTACAGGACCCTGGTGGTCCGCTCCTCGTGCCAGGCGAGTTCGGGATGGGCGTGCAGGTCACGGCGTACCGTCACTGAGTCATTGCGCACCGCATCGACCCTGGCTTTGACGTCCGGAAGCAACACGGTGCGCGAAGTACTCATCGGTGGATTGTCCCATTACATCCATTACGGACGGAATCCGGCCGAATCCGCAGGGCCTGAGATCCCGATTACTTTCAGGTATCGAGGCCGCGAACCCTTACGTTACAAGTCCGGTTGCCGCCTATAGTCTGCGGATGCGGCACGCCTGAGGCGTGTGGCGACTGCTCTGTCGACGCAAGGAGGCGTCTGTGAAGAAGTACGTGCGGGGAGTGGCGTTGCTCGGGGTCGCGACGCTCGCCGTCGCCGGCTGTGGCAGCAAGCCGAGTGAATCGGCCAGTTCCGGTAGCACCACGACCAACGCCAACAAGGACTTCAAGGCCTGCATGGTCTCCGACTCCGGTGGCTTCGACGACAAGTCGTTCAACCAGACCTCGTACAAGGGTCTGCAGGACGCGGTGAAGGAGTTCGGCGTCCAGGAGGTCAAGGCGGAGTCGAAGTCGGACAACGACTACGCGACGAACATCAATGCGATGGTGGAGGCCAACTGCAACATCATCGTCCCGGTCGGCTTCAAGCTCCAGGACGCCACCGACAAGGCCGCCACCGCGAACCCGAAGATCGACTTCGCGATCGTCGACTCCGCGCCGGCCAAGCCGATCACCAATGTCAAGCCACTGCTGTTCAACACGGCACAGTCCAGCTTCATGGCCGGCTACCTGGCCGCGGGGATGACCCAGACCGGCAAGGTCGGCTCCTTCGGCGGTCTCAAGATCCCGACCGTGACGATCTTCATGGACGGGTTCGCTGAGGGCGTGGCGTACTACAACAAGGCCAAGGGCAAGAATGTCCAGGTGCTCGGCTGGGACGCGACCAAGCAGACCGGACTGTTCACCGGCGACTTCGAGGACAAGGCCAAGGGCCAGAACACCGGCCAGAACCTGATCACGCAGGGCGCGGACATCATCTTCCCGGTGGCCGGTCCGTCCGGTCTGGGCGCGCTGCAGGCGGCCAAGGCCAGTGGTGGCAAGGTGAACGCGATCTGGGTCGACACCGACGGCTGCATCAGCGCCGCCGAGTACTGCGGCGTGCTGCTGAGCAGCGTGTACAAGGGCATGGACGTGGCCGTGAAGGACGCGATCAAGTCCTCGATCGACAACACCTTCAACAACACCCCGTACGTCGGGACCCTGGAGAACAACGGCACCGGGCTGGCGCCCTACCACGAGTTCGACGGCAAGATCCCGGCTGAGCTCAAGTCCGGGATCGACCAGGTCAAGGCGGACATCATCTCCGGCAAGATCGTCGTCGCCTCGAAGGCGCAGCCGAAGACCTAGCGTCAAATACCTCGGCCCGGCGGATTCGGCCGGGTCGCGGTATTCGGTACGGTTCGAGCCAGGAAGAGGCGGTCGCCCACCGGCGCCGCCCTTCCTGGCTCGGCCGTGTGGAGGGAGGCTGTCCGAATGCATCTCGAGCTGGCTGGACTGACCAAGCGGTTCGGCTCGCTGGTCGCCAACGACGGCATCGACCTGGTGATCGAGCCCGGGGAGATCCACTGCCTGCTGGGCGAGAACGGCGCCGGCAAGAGCACCCTGATGAACATGCTCTACGGGCTGCTGCAGCCCGACGAGGGCCAGATCCTGATCGACGGCGCGAAGGTCGAGATCAGCTCACCCAGCGACGCGATCAACCGGGGCATCGGGATGGTGCACCAGCACTTCATGCTGGTCCCCGTCTTCACCGTGGCCGAGAACATCATGCTCGGCCGCGAGACCACCCGCGGCGCCGGCGTCCTGGACCGCAGGAAGGCGCACCAGCTGGTCACCGAGCTGTCCGACCGATACGGCTTCGAGGTCGATCCCGAGGCGCTGGTCGAGGACATCCCGGTCGGTGTCCAGCAGCGGGTCGAGATCATCAAGGCGCTGGTCAACGACGCCGAGGTGCTGATCCTCGACGAGCCGACGGCCGTGCTCACCCCCGCCGAGATCGACGAACTGATCGGCGTGATGCGCCAGCTCAAGGACAACGGCACCTCGATCGTGTTCATCACCCACAAGCTCAAGGAAGTCCAGGCGATCGCTGACAGGATCACCGTGATCCGGCGTGGCAAGGTGGTCGGCGAGCCCGATCGGTCGGCGTCGGAGGAGGAGCTGGCCGAGATGATGGTCGGCCGCGCGGTCGACCTGGTGGTGGACAAGGAGCCGGCCCACCCCGGCGACCCGGTGCTCGCGGTACGCGGGCTGACCGTGATCGACGAGCGCGGGCACACCGCCGTCGACGGTGTCGACCTCGAGGTGAGGCACGGCGAGATCCTCGCGGTCGCCGGTGTCCAGGGCAACGGCCAGACCGAGCTCGCCGAGGCACTGCTCGGGCTCACCCCGATCGCGGCCGGGACGATCAGCGTCGACGGCCGCGACGTCAGCCGCGCCTCGACCCGGGACCGGCTCGAAGCGGGCGTCGGGTACGTACCGGAGGACCGCGCGCACGACGGATTCGTCGGCCCGTTCACGGTAGCGGAGAACCTGGTCCTGAACCTGTTCCGCAGGCCGCCGTTCGGTCGCGGCGTGCTGCTCGACACCGAACAGGTGGAGCGCAACGCCACCGAGCGGGTCCAGGAGTTCGACATCCGCACGCAGTCGATCGACCTGCCGGTCTCGTCGCTGTCCGGCGGCAACCAGCAGAAGGTGGTGCTGGCGCGGGAGTTGTCGCGACCACTCAAGCTGCTCGTCGCCTCGCAGCCGACCCGTGGCGTCGACGTCGGCTCGATCGAGTTCATGCACAAGCGGATCGTGGCCGAGCGCGATCAGGGCACCGCAGTGTTGATCGTGTCCACCGAGCTGGACGAGATCGCGGCGCTGGCCGACAGGATCGCGGTGATGTACCGCGGCCGGGTCGTCGGCATGGTCCCGCCGAGCACCCCGCGCGACGAGCTCGGCCTGATGATGGCCGGCGCGTCCAAGAAGGAAGCCGAGATCGAGGCGACCGAACACCCGACCACGCTGGGGACGATCTGATGACCGACACGGTTCAGTCAACACCGCAGCCCGCACCAGCACCCGAACCCGCTCCGGCGCGGCAGACCACCAGCGGGCTGCCGAACTGGGTGGTTCAGGGTCTTGTCTCGCTGAGCGCGATCGTGCTCGCGCTGCTGGTCGGCGCGGTGCTGATCATCATCGGCGACAAGGACGTCCAGGAGGCGGCGAAATACTTCTTCGCCGCGCCGTGGGACACCATCTCGGCCGCGCTGTCGGCGGTCGGCGAGGCGTACAAGACACTCGTCTCCGGCGCGGTCGGCAGCGTGGACGCGATCGCGGAGTCGCTGACCCTGGCCACGCCACTGATCTGCGGCGGTCTCGCGGTCACGCTGGCGTTCCGGACCGGGCTGTTCAACATCGGCGCGCAGGGGCAGCTGATCATCGGCGCGATTCTGGCCGGCTATGTCGGGTTCAGCTGGCACCTGCCGGTGGTGATCCACCTGATCGTCGCGCTCGTGGCCGGCATCATCGGCGGCGCGATCTGGGGCGGCTTCGTCGGGTTGCTCAAGGCAAGAACCGGCGCACATGAGGTGATCGTCACGATCATGCTCAACTACGTCGCGCTCTACCTCCTGCAATGGTTGCTGACCACGGACACGTTCAGGCGGCCGGGCCGTACCGACCCGATCAGCCCGATCGTCGACCACAACGCGCAGTATCCGAAGTTCGGCGACACCCGGTTGCATCTGGGCTTCCTGCTCGCGCTGGCGGCGGCGGTGTTCGTCTGGTGGCTGCTCGGCCGCTCGACCATCGGCTTCGAGCTCCGCGCGGTCGGCGCGAACCCGGATGCGTCCCGCACCGCCGGGATGAGCGTCGGCCGGGCGTACGTGATCGCGATGCTGTTCGCGGGCGGTCTGGCCGGTCTGGCCGGGACCCAGCAGGTGCTCGGTACCGACCTGCCGCTGACGGACGGCGTCGCCGCCACGATCGGGTTCGACTCGATCACCGTCGCGCTGCTCGGCCGCGGTACGCCGCTCGGCACCGTGCTGGCCGGGCTACTGTTCGGCGGGCTCAATGCGGGTGGTCTGCAGATGCAGCTGCAGACCCAGACTCCGCTGACGCTGACGACCGTTCTGCAGGCGGTGATTGTGTTGTTCGTCGCGGCACCCGCACTGGTCCGCTCGGTGTTCCGGTTCCTGCCGCGCGAACGCGGCGACGGCGCAGTCCTCGCGAAGGGGTGGAACGGATGAGCACCGATACCAAGACCGAGGAGAAGGTCCCCGCAACCGAGACGGCCATCGAGGCCCCGGCCGAACGGGTCCGGCGGCTGCGCACCGGCGGCGTACTGCTCGCGTTCGCCGTGATCGGGCTGCTGCTTGCGGTGTTCACCAAGAGCGGTACCGCGACGTTCCAGCTGGTCACCGGTGACTTCACCAACAACCTGCTGAAGCTGCCGGCCAGGCCGCTGGCGATCATTCTCGGCCTGCTCGGCGTCATCGCGGCCGTCGCGTTCCTGCTCCGCCGGATCCCGGCCCGGTACGGGGGCTGGATCAGCGCGGTCCTCGGCATCTGCTTCATCGGGGCGTTCCTGTGCTGGGCGGCGTCGGGCAAGACCTTCCCGCTGGCGAACCAGTTCCAGGGCACGCTGAACTTCGCCACCCCGCTGATCCTCGGCGCGCTGGCCGGCGTGATGTGCGAGCGGTCTGGCGTGATCAACATCGCGATCGAGGGGCAGTTCCTGGTCGGCGCGTTCACGGCGGCCGTCGTCGCCTCGGCCACCGACAGCTCCGCGGCCGGTCTTGCCGCCGCCGCGGTCAGCGGTGTCCTGATGGCGGCGCTGCTGGCGGTGTTCTCGATCAAATACCTGGTGAACCAGGTGGTGCTCGGCGTGGTGCTGGTGGTGTTCGCCTCCGGCATCACCGGCTATCTGTTCGACCAGTTCCTGCAGGACAACGCGACCACGCTGAACACCCCCGCGGTGATGGAGAAGGTCAAGATCCCCGGGCTGGGCGACATCCCATTCGTCGGGCCGATCCTGTTCGATCAGACCTGGCTGGTCTACCTCACCTACGCCGCGGTCGCGATCGTCACGTTCGTGCTGTTCGAGACCCGCTGGGGCCTGCGGGTCCGTGCGGTCGGTGAGCACCCGAAGGCGGCCGACACCGTCGGCATCAAGGTCAAGCGGGTCCGCTACCAGGCGGTCATGGCCGGGGGCATCCTTGCCGGGCTCGGCGGCGCGTTCTTCACCGTGGGGTACGCGGGCTCGTTCAACAAGGACATGACCGCGGGCAACGGCTTCATCGCGCTGGCCGCGTTGATCATGGGCCGCTGGCATCCGATCGGAGCGATGATCGCGGCGCTGTTCTTCGGCTTCGCCACGCAGTTGCAGTCGCAGTTGCAGATCATCCAGACACCGATTCCCGGCGAACTGCTGCTGATGGCGCCGTACCTGGCGACGATCGTCGCGGTCGCCGGTCTGGTCGGCCGGGTCCGCGCGCCGAAGGCCGACGGCGAACCTTATGTCCAAGGCTGACATCGACTGGACCGCACTGCGGAAGGCCGCGGTTGACGCAGCGAGCCGCGCCTACGCGCCGTACTCGCATTTCTCGGTCGGTGCGGCGGCGCTGGTCGACGACGGTCGCGTGGTGACCGGCTGCAACGTCGAGAACGCGTCGTACGGGCTGACGCTGTGCGCCGAATGCGGCCTGGTCTCGCAGCTGACGGTGTCCGGTGGCGGCCAACTGGTGGCGTTCAGTTGCGTGAACGGCGACGGTGAGCTGCTACTGCCGTGCGGCCGGTGCCGGCAGTTGCTACACGAGCACGGCGGACCCGGCCTGCTGCTCGAGACGCCAGAAGGCATCCGGCCGCTGTCCGAACTGCTGCCCGACGCGTTCGGGCCGGAGGACCTGCAATGAGCTTCGACGCCGTCGACGTGATCCGTACCAAGCGCGATCGCGGCGAGTTGTCCGACGAGCAGATCGACTGGGTGATCGACGCCTACACCCGCGGCGCCGTTGCCGACGAGCAGATGTCGTCGCTGGCGATGGCGATTCTGCTCAACGGGATGACCCGGCGCGAGATCGCCCGCTGGACGGCCGCGATGATCGCATCCGGCGAGCGGATGGACTTCTCGTCGCTGTCGCGCCGTACCGCCGACAAGCACTCCACCGGCGGGGTCGGCGACAAGATCACGCTGCCGCTGGCGCCGTTGGTGGCCGCCTGCGGGGTCGCCGTACCGCAACTGTCCGGGCGTGGGCTCGGGCACACCGGCGGCACGCTGGACAAGCTGGAGTCGATCCCGGGCTGGCGCGCCAACCTGTCCAACGACGAGATGTTGCGCCAGCTCGACGAGGTCGGCGCCGTGGTGTGCGCCGCGGGGGACGGGCTGGCCCGGGCGGACAAGAAGCTGTATGCGCTGCGCGACGTGACCGGCACGGTCGAGTCGATCCCGCTGATCGCGAGCTCGATCATGAGCAAGAAGATCGCCGAGGGCACCGGTGCGCTGGTGCTCGACGTCAAGGTCGGCACCGGCGCGTTCATGAAGTCGCTCGAAGACGCTAGCGAGCTGGCTGCAACCATGGTTGCCCTCGGCACCGATGCCGGGGTGCGGACGATTGCTTTGCTCACTGAGATGTCGGTACCGCTCGGGCTGACCGCAGGGAATGCGCTGGAGGTCCGCGAGTCGGTCGAGGTACTGGCCGGCGGCGGACCGGCGGACGTGGTCGAGCTGACCCTCGCACTGGCCCGCGAGATGCTCGGCGCCGCCGGCGTGGACACCGACCCTGCCGACAAGCTGCGCGACGGCTCGGCGATGGACGCCTGGAAGCGGATGATCGCCGCGCAGGGCGGAGACCCGGACGCCGAGTTGCCGGTGGCGCCCGAACGACATCAGGTCATCGCGGCATCGTCCGGCGTCCTGACCAAGCTCGACGCGCTGGCGGTCGGCATCGCGGCCTGGCGGTTAGGCGCGGGCCGGGCCCGTAAAGAGGACCCGGTGTCGGCGGTCGCGGGTGTCCAGTTGCACGCCAAGCCAGGTGACAGTGTCGGCCGGGGTCAGCCGCTGCTCACGCTGCATACTGACGACCCGTCCCGTTTCGACCACGCCCTGGCCGCCCTGAGCAGTGCGGTCGAGATCGGTGCCTCCTACGAGGCTCGCCCGCTGGTGATCGACCGGATCACTGCCTGAGCGCTGCCAGCAGCATCGGCAGCGCCCTGTGCAACTCGCGCTGCCAGTACGGCCAGGTGTGCGTACCGGGGCCGTAGAAGTCGGTCCGCAGGTTCAACCCGGCCTGCTGGAACCGCTGCGCCGTGGCTTGGTTCATCTGACCGAGGAAGGCTTCCAAGTCGTCGTTCGTGCCCGGTAGGTCGAACGGACCGGCCCTGCCGTTGCCGGCCGACATGAACACCGGGATCGAGTGCAGCCGGTCCGTCAGGTAGTACGGGTCGTGCTGTTCCCACACCGCGCGTTGGGCCACCGAGTCTCCCCACAGCGCCAGCGGGTCCTCGCCGTATGCCCGCTGGGTCCGCGCCAGTCCCTCGGGGAAGCCCTCGAGCAGCGGATGGACGACACCGCTGAAGCTGGCCGCGGCACGGAACATGCCGGGGTTGTGCGCGGCGTACAACAGGGTGCCCAGACCGCCCATCGACACC
>JBKPSJ010000371.1:0-5925 GCA_046765875.1 Actinomycetota bacterium | reverse complement strand
GAAGCCGAGCGCGTGCCAGATCTGCTCGCCACGCTCGACCGAGATCCCGGCCTTGGCCGACAGCTCCTGGCGGGTGTACTGGCGCTCACCGCCCAGCAGTGTCTGCTCGAACGCCGTCGGCAGTTCGGCGGGGTCAGCCTTGGCTTCCGCCACGTCGTTCCGCGATCGTCTCGTCGATCGCGGTGCGGAAGCCCGGGATCGAGTCGGTCAGCCGGACGAAGTCGTCCTTGCTGAAATGCAGCAGTTGGAGCCGGGTCTTCGCGGTGACGGTGGCGGTACGCAACCGGTTCTGCCGGATATCGACCTCGCCCACGATCTCACCAGGGCCGAGTTCGGCGAGTCGCTCGCCCCGCTGGCGGACCACGGCCGAGCCGTCGAGGATCAGGTACGCCGCGTCCGGTGGCGTCATCTCGCCGATCAGCGACCAGCCGGCCGGAACGGTCACCTCCTCACCGGCTTTGAAGATGTCCTTGATCTGGCCGCCGGTCAGGCTCGCGAACAACGGCAGGTCGCGCGGTGATGTCCTACCTGGTGGCACGTCGGTCCTCCCGAAGCCCCACGGATGTTTCCGGTCAGTAACACTAACGGGCCAGTTGGCCCGAGGTGACGATCAGCGTGTGGGCGCGGAGGTGCTCGCGCGCAGCACAACCTCGCCGCGGACCCGCTGGACCCGGCGCCCGGCGGCCGGCTCCGACAGCGCCAGCTCGAGTGCCTGGACGCCCAGCTCCTCCAACGGCAGATGGACCGAGGTCAGCGGCGGGTGCAGGTCACGCACGATCGGGATGTCGTCGAAGCCGGCCACCGACAGGTCGCCGGGCACCGCGACGCCGCGGTCGCGGCAGGCGCTCAGCGCACCGATCGCCATCACGTCGCTCAGCACACACACCGCCGTGATCGGCAGGTCCGCGTCGAGCAGCGCGTTCATCGCGGCGTACCCGCCGTCGCGGGTGAAGCCGCCGTCGACGACGCGGTCGTCCGGCACATCGACATCCGCCTCGGCCAGCCCGGCCCGCAGGCCGTCGAGCCTGTCGTTCACCGTGATCAGCTGGTCGGGACCGGTGATCACCCCGAACGAACGGTGACCCAGGCCGAGCAGCGCCTGTGCGAGGTCGATCGCGCCCT
This sequence comes from Actinomycetota bacterium, assembly GCA_046765875.1. Taxonomy (GTDB): domain Bacteria; phylum Actinomycetota; class Actinomycetes; order Propionibacteriales; family Kribbellaceae; genus DASRHY01. The sequence continues at coordinate 4,803 of JBKPSJ010000371.1, read as the reverse complement.
GCCGGTTGTCCGGTACGACGACATCGGCGGGCAGCGTGCTGTGGTTGCTGACACAGGCCACCCGGCCACCGGAGGCGCGGTAGGCCGTGAGCTGGGCCGCCATCCGGTCCAGGTAGTCCTCGTCGTCGAAGCCGCTGCCGATCAGCAGAATCGCGCGGGCGCGCTGGGCATGAAGAGACGACACATAGGCGAGTTCGCGGTCCGGGTCGCGGAACGTGCTGGCCATCATCACCAGCAGGTCGTGCTGGACCGCCGCTTTCATCACGCCACCGGCGATCATCGAGAAGTACGGGTCCGCGACGTCGTGCAGGATCACCCCGACCGTCGAGGACGTCGATCGCGCGAGCGCCTGGGCGTGCGCGTTCGGCATGTACTGCAGTTGCTTCGCGGCCGCGAGCACGCGGTCGCGGTACTCGGCCTTGACGATCCGGTTGCCGCCGTTGAGCACGCGTGAGGCCGTCGCGAGCGAGACCCCGGCACTGCGTGCCACCGCCTCCAGCGTCGCCGCCGGTCGTTCCGCCGTCCTGCGTACCACGGCAACCTCCTCGGGTCGTTCGCCAATCATGGCAGCGGCGAAGGGCTTTCCCGGCCGGTTGACGCTGTCGATCGGCCGGGTTAGCCTGACCGAACCGGATCTGGGAAAGCGCTTTCCAGCGGATGATAGCCGGATGTGCGGGCGGCTCGAAGTGTGCGAACTCACCTCGGAGGACTGATGGCGGAAGCCACGAACGAGCGCCGGATCGGCGTCGTGATGAACGGCGTGACCGGCCGGATGGGCCTGCGCCAGCATCTGCAGCGCTCGGTGCTCGCGATCCGCGAGGCCGGCGGGATCCGGATCGACGACGGTACGAGGATCCTCCCCGACCCGATCCTGGTCGGCCGCAACGAGATCAAGTTGCGCGAGATCGCGACCGCGCACGGCCTGACCCGGTGGACCACCGACCTGGCCGAGGCGCTCGCCGAGCCCGACGTCGAGGTGTACTTCGATGCCCAGCTCACCCAGTTGCGGGACAAGGGCGTACGCGCCGCGGTCGAGGCCGGCAAGGCGGTGTACTGCGAGAAGCCGATCGCCGACGACTTGTCCACGGCCGTCGATCTGGCCCGGCTGGTCCGGGACTCCGGCGTCGTCAACGGCGTGGTCCAGGACAAGCTGTCGCTGCCGGGGCTGCGCAAGCTCAAGCGGCTCGTCGACGGCGGTTTCTTCGGCCGGATCCTGTCGGTCCGCGGCGAGTTCGGCTACTGGGTGTTCGAGGGTGACTGGCAGCCCGCGCAGCGGCCGTCGTGGAACTATCGGCACGAGGACGGCGGCGGCATCGTGCTCGACATGTTCTGCCACTGGCGGTACGTGCTCGACAACCTGTTCGCGCCGGTGCGCAGCGTGTACTGCCAGGGCGCGATCCACATTCCGGTCCGGTACGACGAGCAGGGCCAGGCGTATGACGCGACCGCGGACGACGCGGCGTACGGGATCTTCGAACTCGAGGGCGGCATCGTCGCGCAGCTCAACTCGTCGTGGACCACGAGGGTGAACCGCGACGAACTGGTCGAGTTCCATGTCGACGGCACCGAGGGCAGCGCGGTGGCGGGCCTGCGCAACTGCAAGGTCCAGCACCGGTCCGCGACACCGAAGCCGGTCTGGAACCCGGACATCCCGGCGACCGAGGACTTCCGCTCGCAGTGGCAGCCGGTGCCGGACAACGAGGTCTTCGACAACGGATTCAGGGTCCAGTGGGAGCAGTACTTGCTCTCGGTCGTGACCGGCAGCCCGTTCCCGTACGATTTCACAGAAGGCGCGAAGGGAGTCCAGCTCGCCGAGCTGGGCCTGCAATCGTGGCAGGAGGGGCGAAAGCTAGCGGTGCCGCCGCTCCAGCCAGGAGGAGGTATGGAGTGAGCATCCTGCTCCCGGTGGGGGATGGCAGGCTGCAGCGGTTCGAGCTGAACACGAAACCGCTGCGGGCGACACCGGCCAAGCCACCCACGAGCAGGATCGCCTTCGTCGCTGCCCACGTCGTGGCCGATCCGCTCGGCGGCAACGCTCCCGGCGCGCCGGCGGTGATCGACTGGGAGCACACGCTCGGATTCCGGCACTATCTGTGGTCCCTGGGGCTGTCGGTCGCCGAGGCGATGGACACCGCGCAACGCGGGATGGGCCTGGACTGGCCGGCCACGCAGGAGCTGATCCGCCGGTCCGCGACCGAGGCCCGCTCGGTGGCCGGTGGGATCGCGGTCGGGGCCGGTACCGATCAGCTTGCCCCGGGCAACCATTCCCTCGCCGCGATCACCGGGGCGTACGAGGACCAGGTAGGGCTGGTGGAGCAGTACGACGCGCAGCCGATCCTGATGGCCAGCCGGGCCTTGTGCGCATCGGCGTCGGGACCGGACGACTACCTCAAGGTGTACGGCGAGTTGCTCAGGCAGGCGTCGCGGCCGGTGATCCTGCACTGGCTCGGGGCGATGTTCGACCCGGCGCTGACCGGCTATTGGGGCAGCGCTGATGTCGACGCCGCCGCCGATATCGTGATCGACCTGATCGCCGAACACCCCGGCATGATCGACGGAATCAAGGTGTCACTACTCGATGCCGGCCGAGAGGTTGCCCTGCGCAACCGTCTGCCGGAGGGTGTACGGCTCTACACCGGCGACGACTTCCACTACCCGGGGCTGATCAAGTCCGGCAGCCATGCGCTGCTGGGGGTGTTCGCCGCTATCGCGCCGGCCGCCTCGGTCGCGTTACACGCGCTCGACGATGAGGACGAGGCGACCTACGACAGCGTGCTGGAGGCAACGGTCCCGTTGGCTCGGCAGATCTTCGAGCCGCCGACGTACTACTACAAGACCGGGATCGCGTTCCTTGCCTGGCTCAACGGTCATCAGCCGGCATTCACCATGGTCGGCGGGCTGCAGTCCGGGCGGTCGTTGCTGTCGCTGGCCGAGACACTGCGGCTGGCTGACGCCGCCGGTGTGCTGACCAATCCACCGTTGGCCGAGGCAAGGTTCCGCAAGCTGCTTGCGCTACACGGCATCGACTCGTGAAACGGTTCAGTCTCAACCAGGCGACGACCCGGCACTGGCCGCTCCCCGATGTGGTCGACGGCTGCGCCCGGGCCGGGCTGGAGTGGATCGGGCTGTGGCGCGAGCCGGTCCAGGAGTACGGCGTCGGCCGCGCGGCCAAACTGGTTCGCGACGCCGGCCTGCGGGTCTCGTCGCTGTGCCGCGGCGGCTTCTTCACCCAACCGGGCGGTGCGGACGACAACCGCCGGGCGGTCGACGAGGCGGCCGCGCTGGGCACCGACCTACTCGTACTGGTGAGCGGCGGACTGCCGGACCGGTCCCGCGACCTCGACGGTGCCCGCGAGACGGTGGCCGACGGGGTGGGCACGCTCGCGCCCTACGCCGCAGCGAACGGTGTCCGGCTCGGCATCGAGCCGCTGCACCCGATGTTCTGCTCCGACCGTTGCGTGGTGTCGTCCCTGGCAGGTGCGCTCGATCTGGCCGAACGGTTCCCGGCCGACCAGGTCGGCGTGGTCGTGGATGCGTACCACGTGTGGTGGGACGCCGACGTGTACCGGCAGATCGCCCGCGCCGGTCGCCGGATCCTGATTTATCAGGTATGCGACTGGGTCACACCGCTGCCCGCCGGTGTGCTGCTCGGGCGCGGGATGATCGGCGACGGCGCGATCGAGTTGCGCCGGCTGCGCGCGGCCTGCGACGCCGCCGGTTACGCGGGTCCGATCGAGATCGAGATCTTCAACGCCGAACTCTGGGACGCCCCCGGTCAGCAGGTGCTGGAGACCGCGATCGAGCGTTACCGCGAACACGTTGCTTGAAGGGGCCACTATCCGGCACTGGCGGAACCTGACGCGGTGTGAGGACGGCGTGTTCGACGGTGACACTCGGCGACGTGGCAGGCTGGTAGCCGCGGGAAACGCGTCATCCGGTACCCGCCCGTGCGGATGTCGACCGTCACCCCAAGGAGGTTCGGCGTGCCACAGGAGCCGACCGTCACCTTGGCGGCGCTGCGCCGGTTGTACGAGGTCAGCGCGCGGATGGCGGCTGGGCGCAGTCTGTCCGAGACACTCGAGGCCGTCGTGGACGGCGTCGTTGACGGGCTCGGCTTCGGCATCGCCGTACTCAACCTGCGGCACCCCGACGGCAAGTTCGAGGTGATCGCGGTCGCCGGATCGCCGGACGCCCAGGCGGCTCTGCTCGGCAGGGTCAGCGCGGCCGACATCTACGACGCCGAGTTCGCCCTCGCCGACGAGTGGGGCCGGCTCCGGTTCGTCCCGCACGAGCGACTGCCGGAGGGCGAGCCGATCGGCTGGGTGCCGGACGTCCCGGTGCCCGATCATCCCGACGCATGGCACCCGCTCGACGCGCTGTTCGCACCGCTGTACGCCTCCGACGGCGAACTGGTCGGGATGCTGTCGGTCGACCTGCCCGAAGACCAGCGCCGGCCCGGACCGATTCACCGCGAACTGCTGGAGATCTTCGCCACCCAGGCCGGGCTGGCGATCGACAAGGCCCGGCTGACCGACCAGTTGATCGCCGAGAAGGCCCAGCTGGAGGCGAGCGAGGCGACGTTCCGGCTGGCGTTCGAGGGTTCCGGGAACGGGATGGCCACGATTGCGATCGACCCGCCGGATCGCGGCCGGCTGCTGCGGGTGAACGCGGCACTGTCGCGCATCACCGGCATACCCGGGCACGAACTCGTCGGCACCACCGTGACCAGGCTGCTCGAACAGCGCGACTTCGACGCCATCGAGGACGGGCTCGCCGCGGCCGGAGGTGAGGCGTACCGGTTCG
>JBKPSJ010000370.1:0-7003 GCA_046765875.1 Actinomycetota bacterium | reverse complement strand
GCCCAGCGTAGGGCGGCGACCGCGGGATCTGATCCGTCGAAGCCGACGACGATCCGTTCCACCTGGCACCTCCCGGGCGGGACCCGTGGGGCTGTCAGCGGACGACAGCGACCGGCACCCTGGCGTGGTGCAGGACGCCCTGGCTGACCGAGCCGAGCAGCAGACCGGTGAAACCGCCACGACCTCGGGAGCCCAGGACGACCAGGTCCGCGGACTCGCCGAGCGCCAGCAGTGCCCGCGCCGGCTGCCCGGTCATCAGCCGGGTCTCGACCTCGACCTCCGGATGGTCGGCGATGGCACCGGACAACGACTCGGCGACCACCAGCCGGGACGCCTGTTCCACCTCGGCGTGGTCGAACACGAGCGATCCGAGCCCACCCTCGTACGTCGAGGCAGGACTGTGCCATGCGTGCGCCGCGACGACCTTGGCTCCGGTGGCCGCGGCCTGGTCGAAGGCGAACTGGACCGCCTGCGCCGAGACCTTCGAGCCGTCCACCCCGACCACGATCGTCGGCTTGTCGTGAGCACGCGGACGGGCGTCGGCGGGCACCACGACGACCGGGCTGTGGGCGTGCGCGCTGACCTGCACGCTCACCGACCCGATGACCAATCCGCTCCAGCCGCCGAGACCACGGCTGCCGAGCACCAGTAGGCGGGCGTACGAAGACTCGCTGATCAAGGCCGACGCCGGCGAATCCTCGATGAGTACCGCGGTCACCGCCAGGCCGGGATGCTCCACCTCGATGCCCTCGGCAACGACTGCCAGCGCCTGCTCGCGGCTCCGGCGCACGGCCTGTAGCGGATCGATGTGACCCTCGTTCGGACGAATGGCGATGACCAGCTCGAACGCCTCGACGATTCGCAGCGGTACATGCTCGCGCTGCGCTTCGAGCGCCGCCCATTCCAGTGCGGCGGGGCTGGACTTCGAGCCGTCGTACCCCACCACCACGGGCTTGTGCTGGGAAAGGTGCTGCGACATGTCGACCTCCTCAGTGGATCGATCGTCACCAAGCCGGTCAGACATGGATCTTGCGCCCGCTGACCCGTTCCGGTGTGATCGCGACGTACAGATCCCGCACGCCACCAGCCCAGGGTTCGAGCTCGGCGGCGGCCGCCACGAGGTGGAGGTCCGGCTCGGTGAGTACGCGGGCTGGACCGCGAATAAGCACACTCCAGCCGCTGCGCAGTCCTTGGTCGATGCGATCGACTTCGAAGGTGACCCGCTGATTGGCTTGCCGGGCAAGCGCCGTCGACGGACTGGTCCGGAACACCACCTCTCCGTCGAACACGACGAAGTTCACCGGTAGGACGTCGATGTCGTCGCCGGTGGCGACGGCCACCCGGCCGACACCACCTCGTTCGAGCAACGTCATGCATTCGGCCGGGCCCATCGGTTCCAGTACCGGCTGCGCCGCTGCCGGTCCCCAACCGCTCGCACGCTCCGGATGCGATCCGAGCAGATCGGACGTGGTGGTGTGCAGGGCATCGGCGAGCCGGGTCAGCGCACCGGCGTTCAGAATCGTCGGGCGGCGCTCCACCAGCCGGACGAAGCCGGGATCCATCCCGGCTCGGTCCGCCACCTCTTCCGGCGTCAGCCCGAGTGCGAGCCGCCGGGCGCGGACCCTGCGCGCGAGGTCGCCAGAGGTCCAGGGGGCATCGTGTGACGTGGTGCCGTGCTCGTTGCTCATGGTCGACCTCCTCTTCGTGTCTCCATCCAACCGCCGGCACCGGACCGCCGGCAGAGCCGGACGCCACGGGTCGGGTGGGCCGTTCGACCCGGCGTACATGTGAGGGGACGGTCGCCGGAGCGCCGGTGCCGAAGGCACGGCAAGACGGGGACTTCCTGCCCTGGGTGCCGAACGACGGCAGGACAAGGCTGAGGGTGCGGGCAAAGGATGTCCGGTCCCGCCGGCCAGGCCAGTACAACGCGGCCGGCGAGCCGCCAGATCCACCGTCATCAGGACGGGACCTGGACCGGCGGGGCCGGCCCCACGCACGGACAGCGCCGTTCGGGAAGGAGGCCGCCGATGAACGCGGTCGTGGTATTCGAGTCGATGTTCGGCAACACCGCCAAGATCGCCAGGTCGATCGCGGCCGGCCTCGAGGCTGCACTCGGGCCGGACAACGAGGTCACCATCGTCGAGGTCGGCAGGGCACCGGCCGAACTCACCGACGATGTCGGACTGCTCGTCATCGGCGGTCCGACCCACGCCTTCGGGATGAGCCGGCCGAACACGCGGCAGGACGCACACCGCCGCGTCGGCGACGACCTGATCTCGCAGGGCATCGGTCTGCGCGAGTGGCTCGACACATTCAAGGCGAACCGGACAGACCTGCTGACGGCGACCTTCGACACCCGCATCGACAAGGTGCGGCATCTGCCGGGGTCGGCCGCCAAAGGCGCCGCGAAGATGCTCAAGCACCGCGGTTACCGGCCCGTCGTCGCCGCATTGAGCTTCTACGTCACCGACACCGAAGGGCCGCTGGTCCCCGGCGAACCCGAACGGGCCCACCGCTGGGGCAACGAGATCGGCAAGGCCTACCTGAGCGCACGCGCGGGCACGGCCGTCTGAGCGCCAACGGCAAGGAGGCAGAAGTTAAGCAGAGGTTGCACGTGACGGCGAGAGGAGGGGTGTACACGATGACTGAGAGCCGCCGGTGGAGCGTCGACATCTACATCGACGAGGACGCCGACGAACGGAAGACACACGCCGAGGCCAGGCTGCACACCAACGATCGGACCAATCTGGTCGGAACCGGCACCGCGCACCGGCACCCGGGCGACCACGAGGTCGCCGAGATCGGCGACGAACTCGCGGTGGCGCGGGCTCTGTCGGACCTGGCGCACCAGCTACGGCATGCCGCGGTGACCGACATCGAGGCGGTCACCAGCAGGCGCGCGTATCTGTCGAGGTGAGGTTGTGCGCGAGCTCCGTCACGGCTGGCGGAGCTCGCGCCACGGCCGCCTCGGAGTGCGGACGCCCGGACCCGACGGATATCCCAGCCTGATGATCTGCTGTGGCTGCCCGGTGCCGACGAACCTACGCAGATAGCCACGCTGCTCGGGGTGTTCCAGCGGCTGGTTCACGAACGATGCCGAAACACCGTGCGCCGATGCCAGCAGCAGAACGCGTTGCAGCGCCATCCCGGCCTGCAGCCATTCGGCCGGTCCGTCGGTGGGTATGACCAAGACCGCGATCTGCGGCCAGGTTTCGAAGGTCGCGGGCTCCCGTCTTCCGTCGACGTCGGAGCCGAGATCGCGATAAGCAAGCGGAAACTCGTCCGGCCGCGGACCGAGCGCGTCCGAGGGCACGCCGTCGTATCGGCGCTCGCCACCGATCCAGCGCTCGAACTCCGTGCGCCGCGCCTCGTCGGCATGGTCGAGCACCTCGGCCTCGACGACCAGGCCGAGCAACTGCTGCACCTGGCCGGCGTCCAGCCACACCAGCGCGGCTCCCTCCGACCGGGCCGCCTCGTGCAACTCGGCCCGAAGCCGGTCGTCGACCAGAAGGTGGGTCATCGGTCCCCGATAGGTGTGCCGGCGGTGCACTTCGGCGTAAAGCGATCCGAGTTCGCGGCCGACCCGGTCTGAGCCTCTGTGCGCATCGAGGAAGAGCCGGGCGACGATGTCCGCACGCGCCGGGTCGGGATCGATGACCACGGTCGTGTCGTGCCCGAGCATCGCCGCCGCGACCCGGAGGTTGAAGGTCGCCGCGCCGAGGCCGATCCGTACCAGCCGGCCCGACGGGTCTTCAGCGGGCAGCGCCCGCTCGGCGTCGAGCAGTACGTCGACCGCTGCACCGCCGACGTCGACAAGCCACGGCTGGGTGTTGTGCATCGACGGTGCCGCACCGGCCGCACTGATCAGAATGGCGGCCTCGTCGGCGGTCAGCAAGCCGCCCGGTGGTTCGTTCATAGCCGGCTGGCGGCGTGCGCGTGCCGGGCCAACTCGACCGCCGTGACGGTGTGGCGTACCAGCACGACCGGGCTCGTGGCGGCGGCGAGAGCCTCGCGAGCGACCGGGTCGGTGACGAGGCGGTTGCGTCCCGGGTGGATGCCGAGGACGAGCAGACCTGCGTGAATCGAGCACCTGGTCAGTGCGAGCGTCGCCGGCTGAGAGCTCAGCACGCGCTCGACCCGGACCTCCGGGTACTGCTCCCGCCAGCCCGCTAGCGTCTCCGCGATCGTCAGCCCCGCCGCGCTGGCCCAGCCGGGCTCATCATCCCAGGCCGGCGGGGTCGCGGCGTGAACGACGATCAGCTTGGCTCCCAGGCGCGAGGCCGCGGAGAACGCGTGACCGACTGCCTCCCAGGACAGCTCGGTCCCGTCGATGCCGACCGCGACGGCGGCGGGCGCGGTCGCCGGCTTCCAGGTGCGCGGTACGACCACCAGCGGACACCACGTCGCGTTGGCGAGCACCATGTCGCCGTGCGCCGCGACCAGTCGCTGCGGCCCGCGGGCCCGGCGACGCGGTACGACGAGCACCCGGGCCGTCCGGCTCAGTTGCGCGAGCACCTCATGGCGGACGCCTTCCCGCGAGACCGTCGAGACCGGGATCCGGAAGCCGATCTGGCGGCGTACGTGTGCCAGGGCTGAGCGCAGCTCACGTTCGGCCTGGTCCCGCGACCATGTCGTGTCGCGAGGAACCGGACCGTAGCCCCGGTATGCACGTACGAGCACCAAGCCGGTGCCGGCCAGCTCGGCCTCCCGAATGGCGTAGTCGACGACACGCAGCACGTCGGCACTGCCGTCGACCTCGACCACCACCGGTGCGACGGGTGCGGGTCGGATCATGCTGGTCTCCTCACTGGGGGATGCGGCGTTCGTGCACGACCGCGACCGGGATGTCGGCGTGGCGCAGCACACCGCGTGCCACCGAGCCGAGGAGCATGGCGGTCATCCGGTTGTGCCGGTTCCCGCCGACGACGATCAGCTGCGCGTCGGTCGCCACGCACGCGTCGAGCAGGCCGAGAACCGGGTGCGCCTGCCGCACCTTTTCGTGCAGCTCGACGTCGGGGTACTTGCCCTGCCACTTGTCGACGATCTCGTGCAAGCGGAGCTGCGCGATCTCCTTCCAGCGGTGTACGCCACCGATGGCGCCGGTGTCCCAGGCCTGAATGGTCGGGACATCCCAGACGTGCACCATCCACAGCGGAACCTCGTACGCTGCCGCCATCTCGAAGGCGAACCCGATCGCGTCCTCGTTCTCCTCCATCCCGTCCACGCCGACGACGATCGGCCCGCCGGCGTGCCGGTCGGGCTGCCAGCAGTCCGGGACGACGACGACAGGTCCCTCAGCGTGGTTGGCGACCGACTCCGACGTCGATCCGATCAGCAGCCGGCTGAAGGTGCCGAGGCCCCGCCGGCCGACGACCGTGAGCTCGGCCTCCGCGCTGAGCTCGGCCAGCCGCTTGTCGGGCGGCCCGACGAGCACGTCGGCACCGAGGTCCAGATCGGGGTCGACCGCGGTCACGTACCGTTCGAGCTCGTCGACGAGCCGGGTGTCGTGCTCGGTCACGGGCGCGACGGTCACGATCTGGCGGTCGATCACGACCGGGCCGGAGTAGGTCTTGCCGAGGCGATCGTCGACAACATGGACCGCCCGCAGCGGGATGCGGCGCTGCACGGCCTCGTGCAGTGCCCAGTTCAGGGCGCCGGACCGCCGCCACGCGGCGTCCACGCCAACGACGATCAGGTGCTGGACGGACATCTCGGTTCTCCTGCTCTCCCGGACGGTTTCCGGTTCAATGCTCGATGTGTGACCACGTGCCCGCGTCGGCCGCCGTGATCGCGTCGTGCAGCGCATGCGCCCAGTCGCGGATCCGGTCCCACTCGCGGAAGTCTCCTTCCAGCTCGCCCTTGGCGAGCCGGCGCGCCAGGAAGCCCTTGGCGGTCGCCGCTTCGAGCCTGCCGGCGAAGGTGACGGGTTCGACCGCGCCGATGCGGTCCAGCAGGCGGCGTACGTTCGGCGGCATCGACTGAACCGTGTGCCGGTCGGGCCCGAGCGGGCCGGAGTGGAAGGTCCACACCTGCTTGCCGCGCAACTCCGCGGCATGCTCGCGCAGGAACCGCACCGCATCCCGGCGCCAGCGGCGTGCGTACAGCGCACTGCCGACGATGACGACGGCATAGTCGGCCGGCGACTCGACCGCGTTGACATCGAGGACATCGACCTTCAGGCCGCGGCGGCGCAACTCGTCGCCGATCGCTTCGGCGATACCCGCCGTACCGCCCATCACGCTCGCGTACGCGACCAGAACCTTGCCACTCATCGTGCACCTCCATCCTGTGCGTCCAGGACACCACCAGGGCCGGTCCCGGCGGCAGAGGCCAAGTGCCCCGCACCCGGGACCGAAGGCCCTCACCTGCCTCACCCGGCCCTTGCGGTTCAGCAGGCGGCAGCCGAAGGACCTTTGAGGTGAGGTCCGACGTCCATTGGCGCAACGAGGCGAACCGTCGACGGTGGAGTTGGAGAGGTCTGAAAGCGAGCGACGATCATGATGCACGGCGATGGGACGCCCTCGAGTGCCGACGAGTTCGACGAGGCAGGCGCGCGCATCCGCGAGGACGACGTCCGTCGCTGACCGCGAGCTTCTACCGGTCGCTGCTCGAGACGGAGGATGAGCCATGACCACTCCGGTCACCGGCCCGGCGTTACAACGCCCGGGCGACCAAGGACAACGGTCCCGTCGGCGGCTCCGGGCGACTGTCGCGATCTCAGCGGTGGTCGTCGCGGTACTGCTCGCCGTGCTGGCGATCGTGCTGATCCGCGACAACGGTACGAACGAGTTGGGCACACCGCCGACATCGAGCGTTCCGCCGACCAGTTCGACAAGCCCGTCCCCTGACCGCCCGACCACCACGCCGACACGACCGACCCAGCCGGCGAACCCTCCGGTGGTGTTCCTGCACGAACCCCTATGGCCGTTCACGTCGGTCGCCGACGCGGCGGCATGGCAGGCAGCCTACCGGTCGGGTGGGCACCAGCCCTGGCACCTTGACC